>CABXWC010000070.1:0-2139 GCA_902515855.1 uncultured SAR92 cluster bacterium | reverse complement strand
AGTTATCAGAAGATATCATGCTTGGAGGCGTTTTGTTTGCTCATCAAGAGATGCAATCAGTAATTACCGTAATACAAGAACTAGCAGATGAAGTGTCTCGGCCAAAATGGGATTGGTCACCTCAAGAAGTGAGCCCTGATTTGATTTCACGTGTCAAGAAAGGGGTCAGTGATAACCTCAATGAAGCTTACCAAATAACTAATAAATCAGAGCGGTCAGAAAAAATCGCCCAGCTTAAAGCTGCGATCTGCAAAGAGATTGTCGATGAGAATGAGTTCTCTGAAGACGATGTTAAGGTCCAGTTTAAAAAGTTAGAAAAAGAAATTGTGCGCGGTCGAATTCTAGATGGTAATCCAAGAATTGATGGGAGAGACTCTAAATCAGTCAGAGGTATTAATGTGTCAGTTGGAATGTTGCCGAGAGTTCATGGTTCTGCGATCTTTACAAGAGGAGAAACACAAGCACTTGTTACAGCAACACTTGCCTCAACTAGAGACTCCCAAATAATAGATGCCCTTGAAGGAAAGAAAGAAGATCCTTTTATGCTCCACTATAATTTCCCGCCATTTTCTGTCGGCGAGTGCGGAAGAGTAGGTTTTACATCAAGGAGAGAAATAGGACATGGCAGACTTGCTCGCAGAGGCGTGAGTGCAGTTCTTCCGACTGTTGATGATTTTCCATACGCAATAAGAGTTGTTTCAGAAATTACTGAGTCCAATGGATCAAGCTCTATGGCATCAGTATGTGGAGCTAGTCTTGCGCTTATGGATGCGGGAGTTCCTCTAAAGGCTCCGGTCGCCGGAATCGCAATGGGTTTAGTCAAGGAAGCTGAAAAGTTTGCTGTTCTGACAGATATATTGGGTGATGAGGATCATTTAGGTGATATGGATTTTAAAGTAGCTGGAACAGCTGATGGTGTTACTGCTCTTCAGATGGATATTAAAATAGAGGGAATTACTGAAGAAATTATGGAAATTGCACTCGACCAAGCTTTAGCTGCGAGATTAAGCATCTTGTCTGATATGAATAAAGTATTGTCCTCGGGACGCGAAGAAATTGCAGAAAGCGCTCCTAGACTACAAAAAATGCAGATTGATTCTGACAAGATTAGAGATGTTATTGGGAAAGGTGGCGCCACCATAAGGGGTCTCTGTGATGAGCATAACTCTACGATTGATATATCTGATGACGGTGTTGTTCAAATATACTCGGAAGATCAAGAAAGCTTAACCAACGCTGTGGAGGCTATAAAAGCAATCGTTGCTGATCCGGAGCCTGGTATGATTTATGATGGTAAAGTAGTAAGAATTGTGGATTTTGGTGCTTTTGTTAACTTTATGCCAGGTACAGATGGCCTCGTACATATTTCTCAAATTGCACAAGAAAGAGTAGAAAAAGTTACGGATTATTTAACCGAAGGTCAAGATGTTAAAGTTAAAGTTATAGAGATTGACAATAGGGGTCGAGTAAAGCTATCTATAAAAGAAGCGCAATCTGAGAAGAAAGAGGACAGTGGAGACGACAAATCTCCAGATAAGAAAGACTAAAGCTACAGGTTGATATTGCTGTGGTGTGAACTTTCGTTATCAGGTAATTGTGCAAGTGCAATAAGTTCTGCGGCATGTAACCGGGTTTTCTCGGTTACTACTGCCCCTCCCAATATCCTTGCAATCTCATTGACTTTCTCGCTGTCGGATAAGGTTTTTATGTCAGATTTGTAACCACTCGATGATCTATCCTTTGTCACTTTCATGTGATGATGAGCGTGCGCTGCAACTTGTGCTTGATGCGTGATAGTTAAAACCTGGCTTTTTTCTCCGAGCTTTTTAAGTAACGTCCCAACTATATCCGAAGTTTTGCCACTAACGCCTACATCAACCTCATCAAAAAGGGTAGTTGGTATTGCAACTTTTCCAGAAGCCACTACCTGGATTGCCAGGCTAATTCTGGAAAGCTCGCCGCCTGAGACGATCTTATTTAAAGGCTTATAAGGATTTTGTGGACTCGTTTTGATAAGCAAATTCACAGTGTCTTGTCCTTTCGGATGAACGACTTCACCACTGCGCTGCGTTACTTGGACCTTTAATGAGCAGTAACTCATATCAAGATTTTGTAGTTGCTGGTTTATTAGCTCTCCAA
>CABXWC010000069.1:0-2238 GCA_902515855.1 uncultured SAR92 cluster bacterium | reverse complement strand
ATTCATATCCATGATTGGTAACATTATTCCTGCAACGATCCCCAAAATCATTGCACCCATTAATAAAATTAGCATAGGATTTAGTAATTTCAAAAATACTTCAACTGCATTATTGAGCCTGGCAGCATAATATTCAGCAACGCGCACTAACATTTTATCCAGCTCGCTAGAAGCTTCCCCACTTCCAACCATATGCACCAAAAAACCACTTTCAGTAAGATTTTTTTCTAACGCTTTATGAAGACTAACTCCCTGCCGCATTGACTCAGTGACTCGATCAAAATCCGACTTGAGGGACAGATTGCCGACAACCGCTGATGAAATTCTTAATGCTGCTAACACGGGCACACCACTATTCAACAATACACCCAAATTCCTTGCCCAATCTGATATATCTGCCATTCGGATCCATCTGCCAAATCCAGGAAGCCTGAGCAGAAAAGCATGGAATTTTAATCTTAATCCAGAGTTTTTGAGTCCAATTCTAGCCGTTAAAAATAATACTCCAGCAAAAATTAAAAGATAGCTCCCAAAATTTTGAACAAAGTTGCTTATTCCGATAATAAGCTCAGTAATCCACGGGAGTTCTCTATTGGAGCTCGCAAACACCGATGTTATTTTGGGAACTACCAAAACCATCATAACCGATACCATCGCGATTGAGACTGTGACAAGAGTTACAGGGTATATGAGTGCTCTCGATACAGTTTTTCTATTCTCAGCACTCGTACTTAACTCATCTGATAACCTCATTAAAATCTTATCAAGGTGCCCGGTTTCCTCACCCACCCCCACGCCAGCTATTACACCTTCAGGAATTTTATATGGAGATCGCCTTAAAGCCTCTGAGAAGCTTCGTCCCTCGGTAATTTCACTTCTCCAGCTCTCTACCATTCTCCTCTGTTTCGGTGTCTCAGCTTGCTCGATTGTCATCCGCAAAGACTCTTCTAGCGGCAACCCGGATTGAATAAGAATAGCTTGTTGATGCAACAAAAGAGACAAATCAAAATTATCAAAATTCGCTTGTCTGCTGAAGATCGATTTCTGCTTTGCTGAGGCTAATTCGATCTCTTTTATCGAAGAGGCTAGCAATTTTTTTTCTTTCAGAGATTTTCTTGCTAGTCTCTCTGATTCAGCCGAAATTACTCCTCGAAGCAACTTTCCACTTGAATTATAAGCTGAATAATCAAAAGTGGGCATAACTAAATACTTGTAACTCTGAGCACTTCAGCTGTTGTGGTGATACCCTCTCGGACAAGATCAAAACCTGCCTCTCTTATACTTGGAACTTCTGATCGAATAGAACTCTCCAACTCTATTTCACCTGCCTGCTCATGAATTAAACGCTGAAGGCTTGAAGCTACCGGAACCAATTCGAACAGAGCTTGTCTTCCTGAGTAACCCGTCCAGTTGCAGTCCGCGCAACCTTTTGCTTCATAAATAGTTTGACCCTTTTTAAGGCAAAGTGTCTCTTTATCAAAGTCGTTAGGCTTGACCTTCTCTCTACAAGAAACGCACAATTTTCTGACCAATCGTTGTGAAAGTATTCCTCTCACAGTTGACGCTAATAAGAATGCATCAACTCCTAAGTCTTGTAATCTTGTGATTGCACCCGCAGCAGTGTTCGTATGCAACGTTGAAAGAACTAGGTGTCCGGTTAAACTGGACTGTGTTGCAATCTCTGCAGTTTCACCATCTCTTATCTCACCAATCAAAATAACATCCGGATCTTGACGCAATATCGCTTTGAGTCCACGAGCAAAGGTCATGCCCGCGCGCAAATTTATTTGTGTCTGACTTATTCCAGGAAGGTCATACTCGACTGGATCCTCAACAGTCATAATGTTTCTGCCCTTCTTATCCATTTGCTGAAGCGCAGCATAGAGAGTAGTTGTTTTCCCAGACCCAGTCGGACCAGTAACCAATATAATGCCATGAGGACGACGTATTAATTCATCCAGTTGCTTTGCAATTTCATTAGGCATCCCAAGGTCATCGACCTGAAGTCTACCTGCGTCTTTGTCAAGCAATCTCATCACGACTCTTTCCCCATGGCTCGAAGGCATAGTGGATATTCTCAGGTCAATGCTTCTTCCTCCAAGCTTAACGGCCATCCGACCATCTTGCGGCAACCGCTTCTCTGCGATATCTAATTTAGACATGACCTTGATTCTAGAAATAAGTAAAGGGGTAATCTGGATAGATGGCTTTAGAACAGTAGTTAGAACACCATCCAGT
>CABXWC010000068.1:0-2269 GCA_902515855.1 uncultured SAR92 cluster bacterium | reverse complement strand
GCTGGAGCTTGGACAATGTATGCCTCTGCAGATACGGTCTCAGAGTTAGGCGAATATAAAAATCTAGAAACATGTTTAGAGAAAAAGGATTATTCAGTTGTGTTCTTTCTGGAGGAAAATAACAACTAGTTTTTATTAACTTATAGCTTATTCACATCTTGATTCTATAATTCGAAGAACATCAAATTTCATTTATACGAATCATTAATGTTCCCTAAATCAGTAGCCATTGAGATGGATTAAAAAGAAAATACTATTAAAATTTAATTGAGGGATATCCAATGATTGAAAGTTTTTTGCAGTATGGACAATGGGTAATTTTAGTTTTGAGTATCATGAGTTTATATTTGGTCAGTTCTGTTAAGCACGAGACAAGATTAAATGGTTATATCCTTACCGGCATAGCAAGATTTTCTGGAGCAGCAGTTTTTATCTTTGTAGATTTATTTGCTTTCGTTATTGCTAACTTGATACAAACATATATTGCTTTTCAGGGATATTACAAAAATAAAAAAGCAGGAGACTGAAAAAGGAGTAAGAAAACAAACGGAGCCAGTTTATAGATTTCTTGAGGCTGTGAATCGAGCGTAGTATTCTTTAATCTATTTTGTCAGGAGTTATTTATGAATATGAAAGAGGCAGTTATTTCTGTTTTCACAAATTGGAAAAATTTTAGTGGTAGATCATGTAGAAGCGAATTTTGGTATTTCACTCTGGCCGTGTTTCTGCTCTAGGTGTTTATAAGTATTATTGAGATCGCGACAGGCATGATGGATATTGATAGCAGCGAAATAGGCATACTAAGTATAATTTTTACTCTGATTATATTGATTCCAAGCATTTCAGTGACATTTAGGAGACTTCAAGACAGAGGATTTACAGGCTGGGGGCAATTATCGTATCTAATTCTTGATGGTATTGTTGTTGTTCCAGTAATTTGTGTGCTCCCAGCAAAAGAGGATGAGAATAAGTGGGGAAGGAATCCTCTCATAACGGAATAGTGTAATTGTTTTTCTTTGATCACAAAAAGTAGCGATTTCACCCGTCTGAAATTAATTCTGAAATGGCTTTAAATTTTTAATTAGAGTGTAAATATAGGTGTATTATGGGCAGGGCACCGCCGCTTGGGATAAAAAATGAAAGATGCATAAATAATTCAATTTAAGGGCAGGAACACAAATTGCTTATAAACGAAGAGATAAAATTAGATTATTCAGATGTCTTAATAAGACCAAAAAGATCAACCATGAGCTCTAGAGGAGAAGTATGTCTATCTAGAACGCATAAATTTTTATGGAGCACAAAGGAGTGGACTGGTATTCCGGTAATGTCAGCTAATATGGATACAGTGGGCACACCTTCAATGCACAAAGTCTTATCAGATCATAAAATGATAACTTGTCCAGCGAGGCATTTTTTAAGAGATGGTGTTGAAAAATTTAAAGATGGCAAAAATCATGTTTGCTGGTTTGGAGGTATAGATGAAATTTCTCACCTATCCACAGTGTCTTCAGCTTTTATAGGTCTTGATGTGGCCAATGGTTATACCATTCGTTTTGTAGATGCAGTGAAAAAATTGCGTGAGAAATGCCCTAACGCAACTATCGCAGCAGGGAACGTTGTGACTGCTGATATGACACAAGAGCTTATTCTTGCTGGCGCAGACATCGTTAAAGTTGGTATAGGTCCGGGATCAGTTTGTACTACAAGGATTAAAACTGGAATCGGGTATCCACAGCTAAGTGCCGTAATAGAATGTGCTGATGCAGCTCATGGATTAAATGCTCATATTATTGCTGATGGCGGTTGCAATAGCTCCGGGGACATTGTCAAGGCATTTGCTGGCGGCGCAGATTTTGTGATGATTGGTGGTATGTTGGCAGGTCATGATGAGTGCGAGGGTGTTGTTGAGAACGGAGTGATGGAATTTTATGGAATGGCATCAGAATCTGCTATGAATAAACATAATAATCACAATAGCTATAGGGGAGCCGAGGGTAAAACGGTAAAAATTCCTCATCGTGGTAAAGCGGATGATACTGTAAAGGATATATTAAGCGGGATTCGCTCTGCATGCACATATGTTGGGGCGAATAGCTTGCGGACTCTATCTAAATGCACCACTTTTGTTAGAGTTAATAACACTCATAATACTATCTATGAGCATTAGTTAAGCTTCTGACTGCCGCTTTTTATTTATCACTAGAGTCCGCTAGATTCCTTTATTTTTTCTATAATCTTTGGATTTCTGATCAAGTATTTATCAAAA
>CABXWC010000067.1:0-2512 GCA_902515855.1 uncultured SAR92 cluster bacterium | reverse complement strand
TTTTAAGACTTGAATTATACTAATTCATATTAAACAGCATCGGTAAAATAATTGATGACTCCGCAAAATCATAATCTATATTCTCACTACCAAAAACAATTTATCAAATTTAAAAACAAGCCAGCCTTGCGATTAATAGATAATAAGACGATTTATTATAAAGATCTGGAAAAAGAGTCAGCAAAGATTGCAAACTATTTAAGAGATCTTGGGGTTAAGATTGGGGATAGGGTATCCGTTCAAGTTCAAAAGTCGCCAGAGGCGCTTTACCTTTATCTCGCATGCATAAGAGCAGGATTTGTTTATCACCCTTTAAATGTTGGTTACAAGGAACATGAATTAGATTTCTTTTTCCAAAATGCGGAACCATCACTAGTGGTTTGCGATGAAAGCAACCTGGAAATAATTACAAATTTAGCTCTCAAAAATAAGATCTCAAAGGTCGTAACATTAAATTCAGATTCAACTGGCAGCCTTCTTAAAGAATCTAAAAAGTATGCGTCAACCTTCGACACTGTCCATCAAAAAGATAATGATCTTGCAGCGCTTTTATATTCCTCTGGCACCACTGGGACTCCAAAGGGAATTATGCTGACACATCTGAATCTCTCAAGTAATGCTTACTGTTTAAAAAATGTTTGGGGATTTACTGATGAAGATATCTTGCTCCATGCGTTACCCATTTTTCATGTCCATGGCCTTTTTGTTGCACTTGGTTGTGTGTTCTTATCAGGCGCTTCAACTTTTTGGTTAAACACATTCAATCAAAATGAAGTACTGAGTGCACTCCCAAAATGTACTGTGATGATGGGAGTCCCTACCTATTACACAAGACTTCTTGCTACAAATCAGATGAGTAAATCAGTAACCAAAAATATGAGGCTCTTTATTTCTGGATCTGCACCATTGTTAACTGATACGTTTGTAGAATTCGAGCAAGCCACAGGACATTGCATCCTGGAACGCTATGGTATGACAGAGACCAATATGAGTACATCTAACCCACTGATAGGAAAACGCAAAGCAGGAACCGTAGGCATCCCTCTTCCTCAAGTAGAAATCAGAATAACTGATAATAATGGCAAACTAGTGGATGAAGGGGATATAGGAAATATTCAAGTGCGAGGGCCAAATGTGTTTAAAGGTTACTGGAGGATGCCAGAGAAAACCTCTGAGGAGTTTACGCATGATGGTTATTTCAATACTGGCGATAAGGGCATAAAAGATGCAGATGGTTATATCTCTATAGTGGGTCGGTCCAAAGATATGATAATAACAGGAGGCCTTAATGTTTATCCGAAAGAAGTTGAATTAGTAATTGATGAGATAGACGGCATTTTGGAATCAGCAGTAATTGGCATTCCAAATAAAGACTTTGGAGAGGCAGTTGCCGCCCTCATCGTATATGAAAAAAATCAATGCACTCCAGAAGTTAAGGAAATCTTAAAACTATTGAAGGAAAAAATTTCTAACTTCAAGGTGCCAAAACAGATTGTTGCGATTGATGAATTACCTAGAAACACTATGGGCAAGGTTCAAAAAAATATCTTACGAGATTCTTTTGCAATGCTTACCTCAAAAAGCAGTTAAATTGAGGCTCTATTGAAGACAATTAAATAAGTCCTTTTCAAACGACTCATCAATCGATCCCGAAATCAATTCAATTCGACTCTCTAGACAATCATCAAGCTCAATTTCTTTGAGTCCATCAAGGGTTAGGTTGTATCCAAAAACACCGTTATCAGTAATAAATACTGCCTTCATTCGATCAATAATTAGTCCAGTCAGTAAAGCAAACAACTTTTGATGATTAAATACTTTTTCCGAAGAGAATCGCCAGCCAACACTCATAAAACCCTCGGCTTTATTCATAGCTTTCACATATCCACCTTCTGGAATAGATTCATCCGAAATTGCGATTTTTTGATTATTCTTTACTGGAACCTCATCAGGATTTTGGGTTCGATATGAGGTTGGGCCTAACAGTATCGATAGAGGTATTTCACCATTTTGAGAAAACACAATCTTTGTATGAGATTGACCAGACTGCGCAATATAGTTTTGAAGACTCTCTCTGTCTGAATCCTCGTATAAATCTATCTTGTTACCAATGATAATATCGGCAACAGTTATTTGTTGGGTAAAAATGACGTTTTCCGTAAAGCGCTTTTCTTTTAATTTTCTTGCATCTACCAAAGTGATAGTTTTCTGAATTGATAGTATCTCTTTGTAATAACTCGCTGAGAGAATATCTAATACCTCTCTCGGATGCCCAAGACCTGTCGGCTCAATTAAAAGTCTATCTGGCTTAGCCTTTTCTAGTAATTGAGCGAGAGCCAACTGCATTGAAATTCCCGCAGTGCAACACATGCATCCACCCGGAACTTCTCGAATAAATATATTTGAATCGGTTGATTGGTGATTTTGCAATAAGCTACCATCAATGCCAATTTCACCAAATTCATTAACAAGAACGGCCCAGCGTTCATGACTAGATTTTTGGCTTAATAAA
>CABXWC010000066.1:0-2541 GCA_902515855.1 uncultured SAR92 cluster bacterium | reverse complement strand
ATGAATTCAGCCAAAGAAAAATTAATCATTTTTGATACTACCTTGCGAGATGGCGAGCAGAGTCCTGGTGCCTCAATGACTAAGGATGAGAAACTCAGAATAGCGAGATTGCTTGAAAGAATGGGGGTAGACGTAATTGAGGCAGGTTTTGCAATCTCAAGTCCTGGTGATTTTGAGGCGATTAAGTTAATCGCAGAAACTATCAAAGATAGCGTTATATGCAGTCTCTCGAGGGCAATAACAGGCGATATTCAAAGGGCTAGTGAGGCCTTAAAAAGTGCAAATTCTGGAAGAATACATACTTTCATCGCAACATCGCCTATTCACATGAAGCACAAGCTTCAAATGCAGCCTGATGAAGTGATTGCTCAGGCTATTGGGGCCGTTAAAATAGCAAGAAATCTAATTGACGATGTTGAATTCTCATTAGAGGACGCAAGTAGAAGCGATTTTGAATTTATGTGTCGCGTTACTGAGGGTGTAATTGCGGCAGGAGCAAAAACAATTAACTTTCCAGACACAGTCGGCTACTCCTCCCCAGATGAGTACGGTAATATCATAGAGCGCTTAATAAGTTGTGTCCCTAACTCAGACAAAGCAATTTTTAGTGTGCATTGTCATAATGATTTAGGTTTAGCAGTCGCAAACAGTTTGAGTGCTGTTAATTTCGGTGCAAGGCAAGTTGAATGCACAATAAACGGTCTTGGTGAGAGAGCGGGGAACGCATCGCTTGAAGAACTTGTCATGGCGTTGAAAACGAGAAATGAGTTGTATCCTGTTACGACCTCAATTGACCCTTCATATATCGTGCCCATATCGAAACTTGTCTCGAGTATTACGGGTTTTCCTGTTCAACCAAATAAAGCAATTGTCGGCGCGAATGCATTTGCGCATGAATCTGGTATTCACCAAGATGGTGTGCTCAAAATGAGTAGAAACCCGCAAACAGCGCACCTGTGGTTAGTAAATTTGGTAAAAAGTAGATGCCCTTTCGTCGTACACTTGAAGAATCCGGGGGCTTGACATCAGTGCTTTTGGTAATCTCTATAATTTTTTGATTAATATTTTTCTTCACTTTACGCCCTGTCAGCATACAACTCGAAGTTGAAAGTATACGCCATTAGGACTCATCACTCCAAAAAGTTATCTTTTAACTGAAGTATGTCTTGATCCGAAAGAGCCAACCCATCACTGAGAAAAACTTTCATCGATCCAAAGCTCATGTCAATAGCATCCAGAAACGCATTGATATTTTGCTCATGAACAGAAACATATGGAGTAAGCCAATCCCTATCCCAAGATGAAATTTTAGCTTCCTTAAGATGTCCCTCAATTATGGTAATAAGCCTATCTGGATTATAATATTTTTTAGTTAGCAGGTAGTCATCCACAATTATTTCTCTTGGTATGCTCAAACAAGACAAAATCAGAGCAGCTGCCATTCCTGTTCTGTCTTTGCCCGCGGAACAATGGAACAATGTAGTTTGCCCTCCATTGTCAACAAGAGCTCTCATTAATCTTCGGAATGATGGGATAACATCTTTGATACATGATTTATATGAATTAACAACTAACTCATGAGCTGAGCCAGACGAAAGCTTACCTTCTGCAAGAAATTCCCAAAACTTTGAAATATCTCCAATCGACATTTGATAATCGTCAACTAATTTGAAAGGAACAGCCACCGTTGGGGACTGCAATTGCTCATTCGCTCTACGAAAATCATGGATTTCCATCAGACCAAACGAACTAAGGCGGGATATATCATTTTTAGTTATGTTTGCAAGATGCCCACTTCTTAAAAGCTTTCTCCACCTAATGGTCTTACCATCAATACTCCTATATCCACCTAAATCTCTAAAATTGACGCCCCCATCAAGAGTAATAGCGCGTGTAAAGCCATTATCATCCATAAAACCTTCCCGCAAGTAAGCCAGCTAAGTTAACATGCCAAAAAAATCCAAATCAAAGAAGAAAAAAGTGACTTAGACCTTTAAATATTTATCTCCTCTCGAGATACCTGATATACCACTTCTGACAACTTCGACAACATCTAAGTGCATCGTAGCCTCCAGGAAAGCGTCTAATTTTTCGGCATCACCCACTAATTGTATTGTGTAAGTTTTAGATGTTATATCAACGATTGAACCTCTAAATATCTCGACACAACTTTTTATTTCACCTCTCTCCGCAAGATCCTGAGATCTAATCTTTATTAACATTAACCCTCTTTCAATGTGAGCGCCCTCAGTCAACTCCATTACCTTTAAGGTGTCAATAAGCTTATAAAGCTGTTTGATAATCTGTTCAACCATCTTATCATCACCATTCGTTGTGAGAGTGATCCGAGAAAGCGTCTCATCATCTGTTGGTGCAACTGTCAAAGAATCAATGTTATATCCTCGTTGTGCAAAGAGACCAACAACCCTCGACAATGCCCCAAATTCGTTCTCAAGCAAAATTGAAATTATCCTACGCATTATGTTTTCTCCGTTTTGCTCACCCAAAGATCTCTCATCGCTCCTCCTGGGATCTGCATTG
>CABXWC010000065.1:0-2568 GCA_902515855.1 uncultured SAR92 cluster bacterium | reverse complement strand
GACTGTAATTTAATCAAGCCCATGAAATTGGTAATGAACGCCGGAAATGGATCAGCGGGACCCATCGTCGATGCCCTTGAGAAATATTTCGATGATTCTAATATTCCTATCGAGTTGATTAAACTTAATAATGAACCAAACGGAACATTCCCGAACGGTATACCAAATCCAATATTAGAAGAAAATAGAGAATCAACAATTCAAGCGGTTCTCGACCATAATGCAGATATGGGGATAGCTTGGGATGGTGACTTTGATCGGTGTTTTCTAGTTGACGAAATGGGTAGATTTATTGAGGGATATTACATAGTCGGACTCCTTGCAAAAGCGTTCCTGCAAAAATCACCAGGATCTAAAATTGTCCATGATCCAAGACTGACTTGGAATACCATTGATATTGCACAAACATTTGGTGGCGAGCCGTTACAATCAAAAACTGGACATGCATTTATCAAAGAAAAGATGCGTCTTGAAGATGCAATTTATGGTGGCGAAATGAGTGCTCATCATTATTTCCGAGACTTTTTTTATTGTGATAGTGGGATGATACCTTGGTTATTAATTGTAGAGCTTGTGAGTAAAAATGGATTATCTCTGTCAAATTTGGTAAGTGGAATGATGATTAAATATCCATCACCTGGTGAGATAAATTTTAAGGTAAAGGATCCAATAGATTGTATTGAAAAGATCTATAAACACTTTGAGTCCTCCGCGCTCTTGAGCGATACTACAGATGGAATTTCAATGGAATTTGAAGAATGGCGTTTTAATCTCCGCATGAGTAATACCGAGCCGCTTGTAAGGTTAAATTTAGAAACGAGATCAGATGTTCAGCGTTTAAATAAATGCTTGGAAGAAATTACCTCCCTAATTGAGAGTGATTAATAGAACATGAGTGAATTGGTAAGCGCCGAAAAAAAATGGTTTTTGCTCAAAACAAAGACACGACAAGAAAAAAGAGCAATGGAGAATCTCCAAAGACAACACGCTGAATGTTACTGTCCTGAGGTTTTCGTTGAGAAAATTCTTCGTGGCAAAAAGTCCCAGGTTTTTGAAATATTATTTCCTGGCTACTTGTTCGTGAATTTCAGAAATCCTGCGTCCTCCATCCATTCTGTCAAAAACACAAGAGGAGTACAGAGTTTTGTCTCTTTTGGAGGAACTCCGGCACGGGTGCCTTTTGCATTGATTCAAGAGTTGAAAGAAAAAACCAAACCGTCAGAAAATCTTCTAATTTCAAATCTCCCCAAAAGAGGCGATAAATTAAAAGTTACAAATGGGCCATTTAATGGGATGAGTGTTATTTTTTTTCAGCCAAACGGTGATGAGAGAGCAGAAGTGTTACTGAATATGATGAACCAGCAAGTAAAGGCCACTCTTCAATATTCTAATTTAGTTGCAGCTTATTAAAAATAGTAATTCATTCAGGTTGAAGGAATTCCAGTTCTAAACCATTTGGTTATTATCGCTTTGTATCCCTTTTGAACTTGTTTTGCATGATGCATGCTGAAGTTATTTGGGGACATATCAGGATTAAGATTACACCAGATTAACGCTTTTCCCTCGCTAGGAGAAAATTCTTTGTCAATTAATGGAAAAGTTGTCTCTCCCCCTTGTTCTGTCGAATTTAGGTAAATCATTACGGTATATGACCTTTGGCCAAGAGCCCCACCACTGTTTTGAAGTTCGTGATCCTCAAAGAAATCTGTGTGCGGTTTGAATTCTTGTCCAACCTCATAAAACTGACCTTGGATCGGCTCAGAGAGGTCTTTTTCGATTTGGAGTAAATTACAGATTTTGTCATTTACACTTTCAATAATGTTATCGTTTAGTGTAGCAAGATCACAAGTTTTGCTCGTTCGAAAAAACTTGTCAGCGTCTGGACTTGACAATTCAGATGGACGAAGTTTTGAGCGAATAGTTTTTATTAGATGTTGGCACTCGCGATTATCGAGAAAGTTATCGATACAAAAAATCTCTAGTTTGTCAGTTCCAAGTTGTACTGCATTTGACGTGAGAAGTGGCTTCTTTCTGTTTAACTTAACTTGAGCAGATTCAACATTGTTTGTTTCAAAGTTACTAGTAATTTTTAATGGACTGATTAGTTTATCGAGCGGGACTGAGGGTTCATATTTCATTTGTGCTTTTATTGCGTCAAATGAGAATCCGTGCAATAAAAGCACTTTAAATAATCCATCTTTATTTTGATTTCTGGAGATATTTTCATTCAACCAATCTTTCCATTCATTAGTGAGTATTTGTTTTAACTCTGGTTCAAATTTCATTTCTCTTACAACTGATTGATACGAGAAGCCATTTTCAACTAAAATATTAAAAACGTAAGGCTTCTCAACGCCCCTTTCTAGATTCAATTGGATCCATGATTTCCATTCTGCAGAGAATTTAGTTTTTAATTTCATAATATTAATTGAATTTTTTGCTTAAGCTTGTGTGCTACCGCAAAACTTTTATGACAAATCTTTGTCTTGTTTATTTAAATTTATTATGTGATCTTACATGATCGCAACTTATCGAGTTACATGTCAACGAGTTGTAACATCAGCCGTT
>CABXWC010000064.1:0-2794 GCA_902515855.1 uncultured SAR92 cluster bacterium | reverse complement strand
CGCTATTTCTCCAGCTACAAGGTCTCCCATATCTTTCAGATGAACGTGCCCAGGGACAAATTGGGTATAAGAATTAGAGATTGCAATTAGTGGTTTATCAAAATCTTCATCTTTTAAACCGGTAGCGCGCCAAAGAGCTCTTGCACCGGCCATATTTTTGCCCTTCATTGTTGTATGAGATCTATATTTAGGCATTTTCAAGCTTAACGTTCGTTGAGATTTGTTCCATAATCGACCTACTTGTTTATTATGAAATTCAAATTATGTTTTAGTTGGTGACGAGTATACCTTGGGTTGAGTTGTCTGGGAAATTAGATGTCGTCACTGTAACTGTTGAATTATATTAGTTCTTAAAAAGATATAACTTGAATTTGTTGTGTTGTAAACATCATATTAACGAGTACTTTGATTTTTACCATGATTTCCTGGCTAATATATCTTATTATCAAGGACCTAAAGATCTATTAAGGAAAAAAAATGTCATTCGCGGATAGAGATGGTTTTATCTGGATGGACGGTGTCCTCACCGACTGGAGGGATGCTAAAACCCACTTTTTAACTCATTCTTTACACTATGGATTATCAGTTTTTGAGGGAGTCCGCGCCTATCAAACTAAAAAAAACGGCACCTGTATATTCAGATTAAAGGATCATACTCGTCGTCTATTTGACTCAGCTAAGATTCTTCAATTAGAGGTGCCTTATTCTCAAGACGAAATTAACCAAGCTCAACTTGAAGTAGTCAAGGTAAATAATCTTCAAGAGGCTTACATTAGACCACTAGTATTTCTCGGATCACAGGGAATGGGATTGAGAGCAAAAGACCTTAAGGTCCATGTTGGGATTGCTGCGTGGGACTGGCCTTCATATATGTCTCCCGAATCTCTTGAAGTTGGTATAAAAGTTCGCACATCCTCATACACTCGACATCATGTAAATATTACTATGTGCAAAGCAAAGGCGAGTGGCAACTATATTAATTCAATGATGGCATTGAGGGAGGCTCTTGATTCTGGATGCGATGAGGCAATGATGTTGGACACTGAGGGTTATGTTGCTGAAGGTAGTGGAGAAAACTTTTTTATGGTGAAAAATGGAGTTATATATACTCCAGAGTTAACTTCTTGTTTAAATGGTATAACGCGAGATACTATTTTTTCATTTGCTGCAGATCAAGGGATGCGGGTTTGTGAAAAAAGAATTACCAGAGACGACGTCTATATATGTGACGAGGCCTTTTTTACGGGCACGGCAGCCGAGGTTGTTCCTATAAAGGAATATGATGGTCGAACCATTGGTTCTGGTAAGCGAGGCAGTATAACTGAAGCACTTCAGACTAAATACTTTGATGTCGTGAAAGGAAATAATCCAGATTATGATCATTGGCTAGAGCCAGTTGAAAAAATCTAATTACGTTCAGGAACATGTTTAGTGGGTGACGATAGACAGGGTAAGGTTAATATCCTTTGTATGAAGTGGGGTGATAAATACCAAGCTAAATACGTAAATACCCTTTATCACATGGTCGAAAAAAATCTTTCTAAGCCCTTTCGCTTCATTTGTCTTACCGACGATGACAACGGGCTAATTACTAATATAGAGTCTTTCCCAATTCCTGAAATTCGAGCCTCTCTCTCGGGTCCGGAGCGCGGGTGGAACAAACTTAGTGTCTTTTCAAGTACTCTCTACGACCTCGAGGGTGATGTGCTCTGTTTGGATTTAGATCTTATCATCGTTGGCAAGCTAGATGATCTTTTTGATTATCCAGGAGATTTTTTAATAATTAAAGATTGGATAAAGCATGACGGCACTGGGAATTCTTCAGTTTATAGATTTTGCTTTGGTGCTCATCCAGAAGTCTTAGCTGAGTTTGAAGAGTCATCTGTGTCGATCAAAAAGTCTTTTCGGAATGAGCAAGAGTATTTATCGTCAATTATGTTGAATAAGAAATGTTTGCAGTATTGGCCAAGAGAGTGGTGTAAAAGTTTCAAGCGGCACTGCATCAAACCATTATCTTTTTTCGTTCCAAGAGAAACAGCTATCCCCGACAATAGTCGTATAATTGTTTTCCATGGGAAGCCTGATCCCGATGATGCTATCAGAGGGAATAGTGGAAAGTGGTATCGGAGGTTTAAGCCAGCAACTTGGATCGAAAATTACTGGAGCTAGAGTGCCTGTAACTCTTTAATAACTTATGTCGCGTATCCTATACTCCTTTATTTTATATCTTTTGAGTCCGTTTATAATTTTAAACTTGGTGCTTAGAGGATTTAAATCAAGTGCGTATTTCTCAAGATGGGGTGAACGTTTCGGATATATAAACTTCGATAGCAGAAAAGAAGTTATATGGATACATGCGGTGTCAGTAGGAGAGGTGATGGCATCGGTCCCACTTGTAGAGTACTTTTTAAATCAGTCGAAAAAGTATCAAGTTATTATAACAACTACAACTCCAACTGGATCTGATCAGGTTACGAAATGTTTCGGTCGTGATGTTGAGCATTGTTATATTCCATACGATTTTATTTGTTCCGTCACTCGATTTATAAAGCAAGTAAATCCAAGAGCTCTAATTCTTATGGAAACTGAATTATGGCCAAATATCGTCAATTACTGTAAAAAAAATAATATTAAGATTGTGTTGGCAAATGCAAGAATGTCTCAAAGATCCTTTGATTCTTACAATTTCTTTTCATGGGTTGTTTTGCCAATGTTTAAATCTATCGATTTAATTGCTGCGCAGTACGAAGAGGATGCAGATCGTTTTAAAGAATTGGGAACACCAACGGCGAAA
>CABXWC010000063.1:0-2996 GCA_902515855.1 uncultured SAR92 cluster bacterium | reverse complement strand
ATTTTTTCAGACACTGGTAATAGCAGTGAGAAGTCAAGTTGCTCTATCTCATCACTTAAGGATTGACTAAACCCATTGGCCTGAAAATCATTTGATTTTCTGTAACCCAGATTAAAGATTTTATTTCCATCTTTATTATATCTAAAGGTCACACTTTTTTTGGATCTTTTACTCGCCAATGACGATTTAATTGATAATATATCAACGTGCAAGTTCTCGTTAAATTTAGCCTTTAGATCGATAGCAGTCATTGTTTTTTTGTTCGTATCAGTGCTAAGCTGCGCCAGTTGTCGAGCAAGGCTGTACTGCATTCCACTCGGAAAATATGATTTCGCGACTCGGAGTATAACTTTCTCATCGTGCGAATCTAAGTCAATCAGTCTTGAGGTAATGCCAATACTCATTCTCTCATCATTAGAGATTCTGTCACCCCCAATAAAGTGATTTTTTTCAAACAATAGATCATAGGAGAGAGAACGCTCTTTAGTGTCAAAATTATGCAAATTATGTTGATCTTTTTTGGGGCTATTAAGATAGAAGAAATCTGTTTCAAGTGTTTGAAGGGTATTTTTTGATACAAGTTTTTCTAAAGAAAATCCACCCTTTAAGCTAAAAACAGGTGTCGTAATTTTTTGCTTATAATTTATTTCAGAAATATTTCTAAGTTCATATGAGCGATGAGAGATCATAAATTCTGGTCTCAAGTAGCCCGAATGGTTTGATTTAGTCCAGCTTACAGAATAATCGAGATCAAGGCGTTCACCTTCAATAGATTTAGAGTCACTATGATGAAAACTAGACAATTTGTGTGACATTAAAATATTCAAAGAATTATCAAGCTTATATTTACCAGCTGCAGCTATAGCGGGCAAAACAGAATAATGATTTTCATGACTGTCAATTAGAGATTGGAAATCAAGCGTACTGATTGTGTAAAGCCAATTATTTTTTTTGTATTGGAGCCGAGACGTTTGTGTTAGGTTAGACAGACTTATTTCATCTAGGGTGAAGTTACCAAGATCTCTGATGTATCGAGCATCACTCACTCCGGTATAGTCAATATAGCTTAGAAAGTTTTCTGAAAATGCTCCTAAATGTGAGAAAGCAACTTCGTACCTATTATCATTGGCCAAAACATAATCTGTATCGGCTAGATGCGATTCGCTAGTTCTTTTGTCATTAAAGATAATAGAGCCAACTAATTCATTACGTGACCACTTATTGATATGACGGATTTTTGCTCCAAATCCAGATCCTCGATGCTCCACAAACCTTGGTGTAAAAATAATGTCATAGTTCGGGGCTAAATTTAAGTAAAAAGGTTGAGCAATATCTAGCCCATTAGTTTGCGACATATTAATACTCGGCATCAATATGCCAGTAGCTCGTTTGTTAGATGTTGGAAGTTTTAGATAAGGAAAGTAAAAAATAGTGATGTCATTTATTTTCAATTTCGCGTTTTTTACAGATGCGGTATTTTCATCGTCGCTAATGTTTATCTCGGAGGTAACTAATTGCCAACCAGATGAGTGAGGTCGGCAATTAGTATAAGTAGCATTCTCAATAGCCAAGTTGCCACTACTATTCCTTGTCAGTCTCATTGCTGTGCCGCTTAGAGATGAATCATGAATGACATACTGGGCATTCGTCATAGTCATCTCACTGCTAGCTAAGCTAATATCAGCTCGCTCGCCTGCTAAGACAATCCCAGGCTCTCTAAAAGTGATATTCCCCTCTAATTCCACTTTTTTGGACTTATTATTTAATAGAGCTTTATCGGCTCGCAACAATCTCTGTCCTTGAGTAATTTGGACATTACCCTTCAGAAGTACTTCATTCTCAGAGGAGTTGCCTGAGGAATCAGCTGTGATGTTAAGGGGGGAAGACAAAATATCTATTTTGGAATCAAAAATTGATAGATTCGGTTCGATAAATCTACCACATGACAGATTATCTTTATTGTCTTCGTAAAGAGTGGTAAAAGGTCCTGGCTCAACCCAATCTATAAATTTTTGATTATCTTCTGAGGTGAGCGTGTCCAAATTTTCAGCGTTTGCAACAATTGTTGAACTCAACGATATAGTTTTAACGATAAAAATAGTGATTTTTTGCAAGCGAGTAAGCATTATCATTTTGGTTCATCTATTTGGGCTCTGACATTTTACTAAATTTTTTACCTTGGTAGCGATTAAATGCTTAAACTGTATGCCTAATCATTAATAAACACGCAGAGTAAATCTTGGAATGATCGATTTGGGAGATAAAAATATAAGCATAAGATTTATGGATTGGTTGGTGCAGTGTGTATCATCAAAACTTATTGAAGCTAATGATATAAAATTTCAAAAGATATCTAGCGATGCAGGTTTCCGGAGATACTTTCGACTAAATACAAATCCAACGCTTATTGCTGTATATGCTCCTCCAAAAAAAGAAAAAAATTTGAGCTTTGTCAAGATAGCAGCTTTTTTAAAATCATCTGGTATTTTGGTTCCAAAAATTCTAGCAGTGAATTTCAATGAAGGATTTTTAATTATTCAGGATTTCGGTGACACAACTTTTCAGATTGCAGGAACCTCCAGTGATTATGAAGCGTTGTATAGACATGCCGATAATCTCTTGCTTCAGTTTCAACAACTCAGTATCGTCGATGCCCAATTACCTGTATTTAATAAGAAAATGATATTAGATGAGGTGCATTTGTTCGAAAAATGGTTTTTATGTAAGACTCTTGAGGTTCCTTACTCTGCTCAAGCGCAAGAACTTTTGAACAACACCTACAAGAAGTTAATAGATAACTTTCTTGAACAGCCACAAGTTTTTGTTCATAAAGATTACCACTCCAGAAATCTGATGATAGTTCCGAATGGGCAAATAGGAGTGCTTGATTTTCAAGATGCTTTGGTAGGCCCGATTAGTTATGATTTGGTATCGTTATATCGCGACTGTTACGTAGCTCTTGATCCGCAATTTGTAGACAAAAAAATATTAGCATA
>CABXWC010000062.1:0-3082 GCA_902515855.1 uncultured SAR92 cluster bacterium | reverse complement strand
CTATTTGGGATCTTGTTGATTTGACTGAAAAGGGACGATTAAGAGTTGATTCTGAGGGGACATCCTATTTAATAGGTGCCGTTGCTCCTATTCCCTTATTAACCCCAGTAAAGAGTGACGCGTGTAGCTCACTTGGGAATCAACTTCGAGATTTTTTTACCGTGGACTAGTCCGAAGAAAATGCACACGAATCGCTACACACATTTACTTTTATACATAACTCTAGCCTTGATCTCGTTCAATGTGCAATCCAAGGTCACGGGAGAGGAGATATATAATAAGACGTTAGAGAGCACCCAAATATATGATGATAAAATCTTACAAGAATATATTCGAAGACTCGGCGAAGAGATCGTTGCAGTATCTGAAATGCCTGATCAAAAGTTTATTTTTACCCTTCTCGATTCACCAGACTTAAATGCGTTTGCCACCAGGGATAATTATATCTATGTCAACAGAGGGCTTCTGAATTACGTAAGTAATGAGGCTCAACTGGTTTCCGTAATTGCTCACGAAGTTGGACACATAACTCGAGAGCATGTGCTTGGACAAGAAGAAAAGGCGACAGGGGCAAAAATCCTATCCACAATTGCAGGTGTACTGTCAGGAAGCTCAGAGGTTTATGAAGCAAGTATGGCTTATGCAAACTCGTTAATAAAAGGGCGAGGAAGAAAAAATGAGCTTGAGGCAGATGAAGCCGGCGCAGAGTACATGGCAAAACTTGGATATGAACCAGCCGAAATGATATCCATGCTCTCAATCATGAAAGATTACGAATCCCTCCAAAAAAAACAAGCAACCTCTCGCGGAGTCACAAGACCAACATATCATGGTGTCTTTTCATCCCATCCCAGAAATGATTCTCGATTGCGAACAGTGGTTATTAAAGCTAATCAACTTAAATCTGACAGGTCTCGAGGAGATGGCGCCGAAAACTACAGAAAGCTCACTGATGGTTTAGTTTGGGGCGAAAACTTTTTAGCTAAAGTATCGCCTCCTGAAAGATACTCTAATATGGATATTAGAGTTCGAATTGATTTCCCAGCGGATTGGACATACCTTGAAGACAAGAGCAAATCAACTGTCACCGGGTCATCAGAGGATGAATCTGCCAAACTAATAATGACTACTTTTCGTCGAACGATTCAAAGTCCTGAGGAGTATTTATATAACTATCTTAATGTACCAATGCTTGAAGATGGAGAAGTGATTACGCCATCTGGTCTTAAAGGCTTCACAGGGATATTAAAAAACGAGAAAGGCGAAAGAATTAGAATAGCGGTAGTTTATTACAAGTTAAATGCATTTCTCTTTAGTGGAGAGGTTGAAGATTCCAACAACTTCATTAAAACTGACGAACTATTAAAAGAATCTATCAATACATTTAGACCAATATCCTCTGCCGAAATAGCTGGCCAAAAACCAAAAGTGATGAAATATTTGAAAGTAGAATCTGCGAAAACTTATGAGGAAATTGCAAGTACAGAGGGTTTGAATAAAAGAGATATTGATACCCTAAGAATAATAAATGGCCACTACCCGACCGGTGAGCCAACGGTAGGACAGTGGATAAAAATTTTTCGACAATAATCGAAAATTCAGAATCTGGGCGCTTAATTTGTGGAAAAATTAAAAAGAACATATTTTTTTCTAACACTATTCTCAGTATCAGTTATTTCAATCCCTTTTATATTTTTACAAGACACTCGGGAACAATCTGATGAATATGACTATAAATTGACTCCTGAGATGGACGAAGTGAATAAGCAAACAATTTTGGATCTGAGTGAAAAACTGAATTTAAATTTAAACGAACCGATCAATGAGGAGGTTTTGGAAGAGCATTCAAAGCTAACTGGAATACTATCAGCGGTCAGTAACAAGAAAACTCCTAGTCGCAAAGAGCTAGCTCTTTTTTATCAAAACAATAAACATAAATATGAGGGAGATATAATAATCGATTTTTTGTATCTCATATTTCCACGCAACTCATCTAAAACTAACTCCTACTTGCAGGCAGAACAAAAATTAAAAATAATTAATTCTGAAGAAGAGATATCGCCACAGCATTTCTCAGGAAATCTAGACCCTTATCTACCATCAAATTCGAGTTTAGTCAGGAAGTTTGGATATGGTTTTGCGTCTAAATTAAAAGCTCTTTTGGATAAAGGGAAGCTACAAAAAATACCGGGTTGGATAGGGCCGATAATGGGGAGGGATGGCGCTTACCTACTGAACATCAGCTCAATCACTGCTAGCCCCGCCCCTGACTTAGATACCATAATTGAAGAGGTAATAAATGATTGGAGATTAGATCAGATAAAAAACTAGCTTAATTGCAACGACTCAAAGAATTGTCGGTACCCTGCCTGTTTCGAATCTTCCCACGCTTTTAATGCAGCAGTTCCAATAATTGCAACATCTGCTTTACCTCTAAGGAAATCTAAGTCTGCCCTGTTACTGATACCAAAACCAACTCCCAACGGGACATCAGTATATTTCCTGCATCTATTGATAAGTGATTCGATACTATCGTCCATTATTGTTTTAGAGCCAGTTACACCTTTTCTTGCGACCGCGTAAACCATTCCACTGCAAGACCTTCCAAGTTTTTTTAATCTCTCTTCACTAGTCGTCTGAGTCATTAAAATAATGGGGTCCAAATCAAATTCCTTTGACATCGAATGTAAGTTAACAGCCTCTTCAATTGGAAGGTCGGGTATAATATATCCGTCTCCACCAGAGAACTTTAATCGCTGGAGAAACTCTCGCTCACCCATTTGGAAAACAGTATTGAAATAGCCCATCATTAAGACTTTAAATGAAAATTGACTTGTTACTTTTGACATGAAATCAAAGCACTTATCCACTGTAGTGCCGGATTTAATAGACATTTCATTGGCTTTGACAAACAACGGACCATCTGCGCTTGGTTCAGAAAATGGAAATTGCAATTCAACTAAATCAACCCCGCAATCCTCCATAATCTCTAAAGCAGAAATATTATCGTCAAAGCTAGGATAACCGCAGACCACATGACCCATCACTAGAATATCTTTATGATCCAACTTTTGCTCAATAA
>CABXWC010000061.1:0-3388 GCA_902515855.1 uncultured SAR92 cluster bacterium | reverse complement strand
GAATAATACCTTTCGATTTAGAAATTATTTGTGAATATCGCTCAATCATATTGGGTACCTGCTCGCTTTGATCAGGATGCACCAAAAAGACCACTTCGTAATGTCTCATATTTTCTCCTTTTGAGTAGTCAGTTCCCCAACAATCGCAGAAAATCGCAGATACTGGTGGAACAAGGAGGACGGACGGAGCTTAGGTCCGTTCGATCCGGGATCGCAATTGTAAAGACTTAGCTTTTACGATGCAACACTTGGTCAAAAGCCATTTAAATCTGTTCTAGATTCTTCTAAATAATGAGAACACAGACCCGATATTTTTTTCTGGCCGTTTAAGCATAAAGGTAATTATCAGTTCTTCAAATGCGACGAGGATATAAAATATTATTACACTTCTAAAGAAAAACTCAGCATCAAATAAAACCATTAAATAGTAGGAGGGAGCCAATAATAAAGCTGCTACTTTGGCACCTAATGTGTGATAGCTAGGAAGCTCTCCAAATTTAAATGCTGATATTAGTGTCGTTACAAAATAACAAGAGATAGCTAGATAAATAAACATTGCTTGCTCAATAAAATGATCTTTCCAGAGTTGATACAAAGCAAAGATCATCACACAATAAGTTAAAGTATCTGCAACACTATCAAGCTTTGCGCCAATATCTGAGGTCTGATTCATCAATCGAGCCACATAGCCATCTAAGACGTCACTTAGCAATGAAATCCCTAAGACTAGCAAAAAGACCGAATTATTGACTTTGTAAACGAGATAAATAAGAAAGGGCACTAAGCAAATTCTTAATAAAGTGATCAGATTGGGAACAGTCATATTTTTCATGAAGATTTACTCTTTCTTTTTATAAAACTGTAATTCTGAACCTAGTATGTATTTTTTAAAAAAAAATTCAATAAAAATATGCATGCACGTGGCTAAGGTGAAATTGTCATGGTTCTTTGCCGGAGTGCCTCAAATAAATAGATACCAGATGCAACCGAAACATTCAAACTTTCAACATTATTATTCATTGGAATTTTACATAAAACATCACAATGATTCTCAGTCAACTGACGTAATCCTTTCTCCTCCCCGCCCAAAATAAGGGCAAGTGGTCCACTAAGGTCAGTATCATAAAGCGATGTTTTTGCATCTGCTGTGGCGCCAATAGTCCAAATTCCAACATCTTTCATTTTGAGAAGAATTCTTCGCAGGTTTGGCACCATGGCAATAGGAATTACCTCTGCGGCACCGCAGGCAATTTTTCTCACTACAGGAGTAAGTCCAGCGGAGCGTGCTTTTGGAATAACAACAGCATTAACACCAGCAGCAAGACTTGATCTCAAACACGCGCCTAGATTGTGAGGATCAGTAACTCCATCTAAAACCAAGATAAAAGCTTTTTCCCCATAATGTTTTACGAGGTCAAGCAACTCGTTCTCTTTGAGGTATGGCTTAGGTTTACAGAGTATTGCTACGCCTTGGTGAAGGCCGTCAACTAATTCGCTAAGATCTCGATTATTTAAATAACGAATTTTTATACCACGCTTCTTCGCTTGGTTACAAAGTTCAATAAGCCTTGGATTCTTGCTTCCATCAAGGATACAAAAGTCGGTGATATTCTCAGACGAATATTTGATGATTTCATTTACAGTGTGTATACCATATATCCAGTCCATATTTTTTGTCCTATTAATCTGGCATTTGCATTTATTAGATTTAAAACAATATACTCAACTAGAAATTAAATAAACATAATAAGCTAGTCAAACTCAATGGCATCAAATATTGAAATCACAAAACAACTATAAAGCTCGCGAGGAAATATCAACTGCAAGTTTAGGCAGACGAATCGTGGCTATTATTTATGACCTATTCCCTTTATTTGGCATTTTCATGGGGGTTGCAATGTTAATTGTTATGCCCACAAAAATTTTTTTTTATGGATTTGATGAGAACTGGAGTTCATTTAATTTACCTTTACAGATAATCTTAACAGCAACCATGATTTATGCGTTAAGCAGCTATTTCCTATATTGTTGGCGAAAGCAAGGACAGACTCTCGGAATGAAGGCATGGAGAATAAAATTAATTCAAAAAAATGGTCAACTGGCAGATAAAGATCAATGTATCAAACGATTATTTTTTTCTCTCGGCTCTTTTCTGTGCTTTGGTATAGGTTATTGGTCATATTTCTTTTCGAAAGATAAAAATTGTCTTCATGATGTATTATCCGAGACTCGAGTCATTCTACTCCCAAAGAAATAAGTAAAGATGGTAACAAAATATTCACAAAATCAATCATATGTTTTATCGATAGATCAAGGAACAACCTCCTCCCGAAGTATAATTTTTAATTCAAAATTCAAAATAATTGACGCTTCCCAAAAAGAATTTAAACAAATTTTCCCAAAATCCGGTTGGGTAGAACATGATGCCAAAGAAATATTAGATACAGTCATAAGAACCTCAAAGTCAGTATTGTCCTCTGCAAATATTAAAGCTTCTGAAGTCGCAACAATCGGCATTACAAATCAGAGGGAGACCGTCGTAATATGGGATCGGAAATCTGGAGAGCCAATTTATAATGCAATTGTTTGGCAAGATAGACGCACAACAGAGTTATGCAATAAATTGAAAGGAGAGGATTTCGAGCCAATTATATCTGAGAAAACCGGACTAACTTTAGATCCATATTTTTCAGCAACGAAAATCGCATGGATTCTTGATAATGTCAGTAATGCTAGAAAACGTGCCGAAAAAGGATTACTCGCTTTTGGCACTATTGATACTTGGCTTTTATGGAATTTATCTGTCGAAAAATCACATTTAACTGATGCCACAAATGCATCCAGAACAATGCTTTTTGATATTACGAAAGGGGAATGGGATTCTGATCTTCTCGACTTGTTCAATATACCCAAATCTATTCTTCCGAGGGTAGTAGATTCGGCATTCGAATACGGAACTTCGAAATTCCTTGGTGCAAAAGTCAGAATTAATGGTGTTGCCGGCGATCAGCAAGCCGCTGCTTTAGGCCAAGCATGCTTCTCCAAAGGCATGATAAAGTCAACATTCGGAACTGGATGCTTTGTTTTATTAAATACAGGTACGCAACCAGTTTTTTCAAAAAACCAACTTTTGACTACTATTGCCTCGCAGATATGTGGCAAAAAAAAATATGCATTAGAGGGTTCGATTTTTAATGCTGGAACTGTGGTGCAGTGGCTCAGAGATAACTTAAATTTAATTAAAACGGCATCAGATAGTGACTTTCTCGCAGAACAGGCAAAGAATAATCATGATGTCGTTTTTATACCGGCATTCACTGGGCTTGGTGCACCACATTGGGATCCCGAAGCGCGTGGCGCAATTTTTGGGATCACAAGGGATACTTCT
>CABXWC010000060.1:0-3393 GCA_902515855.1 uncultured SAR92 cluster bacterium | reverse complement strand
TTTTTAACGTGTACGCATATGAGATCGTACCTTTTGAAGTATGTATGGTAATGGGGCTATAGATTTTGAGATCACCATTTTGTGTTATTTGCGCCTCATCCAAATTTATTTGAACTTCCTCAGATGTTGCGCCGATGGTGAAGGCGAGATGACCGTCTCTCAGGGAGTCCTTTGTAAATCCCTTGCTATCTGTCCAATCATTTGAATAGGAGCTGATTACAGTTTCTATATCGCCAGATTTTCGTGCATCGATATGAGCGCTCATGGCAATTTCAACTTCGCTTTTCCAGCCCAAACTATTCTCCCGTCAAAATAAATATTCGCTCGATGAAGTTACGATTACAAATCAATAAAAACCATTATAGAACGACCAGCGGTTTTATAAAAAGATATGCTTTTAGGAGTGGCAATGCCCAATCTTTTGCGAACGCGCGAATTTTTTAGCGCTATGAATCAATCGCTCTAAAAACTGCTTCGAGGCTATCCCTAGCATCACCGAAAAGCATACGGGTATTCTCTTTGTAGAAAAGTGGATTCTCTACACCTGCATACCCTGTTGCCATTCCTCGTTTTAGAACAATGGTTCTCTTTCCATTCCATGGTTCTAAGACTGGCATACCAGCGATTGGGCTATCGGGAACTTCTTGAGCGGCAGGATTAACAATATCGTTTGCTCCAATTACGATTGAGACATCGACCTTTGGAAAGTCTTCGTTGATCTCATCCATTTCGAAAACAATATCATAAGGCACTTTAGCTTCAGCTAAGAGAACATTCATATGCCCTGGCATTCTTCCAGCTACGGGGTGTATTCCAAAACGAACATTTACATTTTTCTTTCTTAGAATTTTAGCAATATCACTAACCATATGTTGAGCTTGTGCAACTGCCATACCATAACCTGGAATAATCATTACCTCTTTTGCGGATGTGAGTTGAGATGCGAGCTCCTCAGCAGAGGTTGCAATAACTTCTCCCTCTACCTCAATTGTAGGCCCTGTCGACGATGTTCCGGTTCCAAAACCACCCGCTATAACTGAGATAAAGTTTCTATTCATTGCCCTACACATTATGTAGGAAAGAATTGCACCTGAGCTACCAACCAATGCTCCGATAACAATCAGCAAGTCATTTGCGAGCATAAATCCGAGAGCTGCAGCTGCCCATCCAGAGTAGCTATTTAGCATTGACACAACAACTGGCATGTCTGCGCCACCAATCGCTGCGACCATATGTATGCCGAATAACAAGGCAATCACTGTCATAAATATAAGTGGTTGAATGCCATTGCCACTTGCAGCTTCAATGACGAATGCATATCCAAAGTAAATGGCCAGTATAAGTAGGATGAGATTTAACCAATGGCGGGCTGGAAGAAGTAATGGTTTGCCTCCCCATTTTCCACTAAGTTTTAAATAAGCAACTACGGAGCCTGAGAATGTCAGCGATCCGATTAGAATGCCGAGATAAGTTTCAATATCATGGATGGTTTTTTCAACACCCACATATTCAACGGCATGGCTAAGAAAATTAGCATATCCAACTAGCATTGCAGCCAATCCAACCAAGCTGTGCAGGATTGCTACGAGTTCTGGCATCTGAGTCATTTCAACTTTTTTTGCTGCAACAAATCCTATAATGCCGCCTATGATCATCGCACCAAAAAGTAGCTCATAATTTCGTGTTACTAAACCTACGACCGTGACAACCAGCGCAATACCCATACCGATCATTCCTAAGATATTGCCACGTCTTGCTGTTTCCTGCTTGCTCAAACCACCTAGCGCTAAGATAAAAAGAATAGTGGCTCCTATATAAGCCATGTTTATTAAACCTTGAGACATATCGATAGATCCTTATTTTCTAAACATGTCGAGCATTCGCTGTGTAACAGCAAAGCCACCAAAAATATTAATACTAGTAATTAAAACTGCAAATCCTGATAACCAAATGACCCAAGGATCTGGTGCCGATATTTGTAGCAGTGCGCCTATAATGATTATGCTACTAATAGCATTTGTAACACTCATGAGTGGTGTATGAAGTGCTGGCGTAACATTCCAAATGACCATGTAGCCAACAAAACAGGCTAAAATAAATACAGTAAAGTGAGCGACAAAACTCGCTGGGGCAACTAGACCTAAACCGCAAAATGCTGCACCTCCAAGAATGAATGGGAGCCAACCTGTCTCCTTTTTCTCAGCATCATTCTTGGGTTGAATATTCTCAACAGGAGGTTCTTTTTTTGCTGGCGCTGCAGATAACTTTGGGGCCGGTGGAGGGAATGTAATTTCCCCTGCCATAGTAACAGTAGCACCTCTAATGGCTTCGTCTTCAAAATCAATTGTAATCTCCCCATCTTTTTCGGGAGTCATGTCAGTAATCAAGTGACGCAGATTTGTCGCATATAGCTGACTGGATTGTGTTGGAAGTCGACTTGGAAGATCCGTATAACCAATAATTGACACGCCGTGTTTTTCAACAACTTTGTCAGCCTCTGAAAGACGGCAGTTTCCTCCCATTGCAGCCGCTAAATCCACAATGACGCTTCCCTCTCTCATGGATTTGACCATGTCTTCGGTTATCAATTCTGGTGCCGGTTTACCCGGAATTAAGGCAGTGGTAACAATAATGTCTACATCCTTTGCTTGCTCGGCGAAGAGCGCCATTTCCGCTTCGATGAATTCTTTGCTCATAACCTTGGCATAGCCGCCTGATCCACTTCCTTCTTCTTCAAAGTCAAGCATTAGAAATTCGCCATCCATGCTCTCTACTTGCTCTTTTACTTCAGGCCTTGTGTCAAAGGCTCTGACAATAGCCCCCATACTCTTTGCTGCACCAATTGCAGCTAGCCCTGCAACACCTGCTCCAATAACAAGTACTTTTGCTGGTGGGATTTTTCCTGCAGCTGTTATTTGCCCTGTAAAAAACCTGCCAAAATATTGTGATGCCTCGACGATTGCTCGATAGCCAGCTATGTTTGCCATTGAGCTGAGTGCATCCATTTTCTGTGCTCTAGATATCCTAGGAATACTCTCTACAGCTAATGCATTTACTTTTTTGTCAGCTAATTCTTTAAGTAGCTCTGGATTTTGTGCTGGCGCTAGAAACGAAATGAATATTTGTCCTTCTCTCAGAAGTTTCGATTCTTCGTCGCTTGGCTCTCTTACTTTAAGGATAATATCTGCAGTTTCGAAAATTTCTTTTTTAGAATCTGAAATTTTCACTCCTACTGATTCATAATCAATGTCTCGGAATTTTGATGAGTCGCCCGCTCCAGTCTCTAGAATAACTTCATAACCTAACTTTTGTAGCTGTTGTGCCGCATCTGGTGTAGTCGCAACTCGTCTTTCACCTTTCGAACTCTCTTTTGGAATACCAATAAGCATTTTG
>CABXWC010000059.1:0-3504 GCA_902515855.1 uncultured SAR92 cluster bacterium | reverse complement strand
AAATTTGTTAGGTGAAGAAGGTCGTGGTTTTATCTACTTGATGCAAGATCTTCCGCAAGAGAGGCTATCTATTGCTGTTGGAGCAATAGCTAATGCTCAAGCATTACTTGAGAGCACTATTTCTTACACTAAGGAGCGGAAAGCCTTTGGTGCAACAATAGCTTCTTTCCAAAATACACAGTTCAAACTTGCTGAGTTGTCGGCTGAAATTTCCAGCGCAGAAGTTTTTCTAGATAGATGCACTGAGCTATTACTTAATGATGAACTTGATACTGTAACGGCATCAAAATTAAAACTAGTTGCTACCGATTTACAATGCAAGGTGGCTGATGAGTGTTTGCAGCTTCATGGTGGTTGGGGCTATATGTGGGAGTACCCAGTTTGTAGAGCATTTGCTGATTCGCGAGTACAGCGTATTTATGGAGGCAGTAACGAGATTATGAAGTTAATAATCTCTCGGGAACTGATGAAGTAGCTTCTTACCTCAGTATATTTGTTATCGCATCGGCCACGCAAAAACCGCTCATAAAAGCACCTTCAACTCTTGGTCCAGCCATCGCATCTCCTGCCAAAAAAAGAGGTGGCAAGGACGTGTTTATATTTGCTTCAACGAACCTCTTGGTATCTTGTCTAAGTGGCTTGCTGTAGCGCCAAAAGTGCGTTTGATAACTTTTCACTTTAGCTTTACTATATTTTTCAGCGCTCTCTATAATAGATTTCTCTAATTCCTTTATATCCGCGTTTTTAAACTCCGAGAAGTCTAAATTGGAGTGTATTGTTATCGCGGGGATCTCTGAAATACCTTTTATTTGATTGTCACTTATCCAACTTATGACATCACTAGTGATAGAAATTGAGCCGGGCGCTGGAATCTTGGATGGTTTATCCAGTGTTGCCATTATTGCATAACATGACTCATAACTAATATTATCTAATCGCTTTTTGACTAATTTATTGAGAACGACATTGCTTTGATCGATTATTTCAATAGCCTGAGGCACTGGCGTGGTTATCAGTATTGATTTCGATATTATTTCCTCGTCATTCGAGAACCTGGTTTTCCATATTTCCCCTTCATGACTAATCCTTAAAGCTTTTGTTTTAAGTTTTATCGGCAGTCTTGTTGCCATGTCTTTTGCAATTATATTCATCGCAGGTGAACCCCGATATCTCGGATGTTTTGATAAGGCGCCTGGATAATCAGAATACCACTCTTTCACAAATCCAGAAGAGACCCAATCACTGACAAAGTTTTGAAAAATAGGATCTTTAGCAGTAAAAAACTGTGCGCCAGTATCAAAAAATGCCCCATCAAATCTTTTGTTGGCGAGTCTTCCCCCAATAGAGGCTGATTTCTCTACCAATTGAATAGTTTTGCGAGCATCCAGAAGACGCCGGCCTGCCACTACACCTGAGAGGCCGGCTCCTATGATTAATACATCAATGCATCTCACAATAAAGACTCATTGGCTTTTCTAGAGTTGAACAACTCAGGTTAGAAACTTGAAGACTTTTTACATCTAACAGAGCAGAACTGAACCTCATCCCAACATCTGCTCCATTTTTTACGCCAAGTAAAGTTTCGGTTACAACTTTTACACACTTTGCTGGGCAGATCTCTTTTTTTTCGCATTACTATTTCTCAAGTATTTCTTGAATTTGCCGCAACAATATTTCGTTTGCTTGTTGAGGATTTGCTTGGCCTTTTGATTTTTTCATTATTTGACCCATGAAGCCTCCTAATTTTTTCTTTCTTTTACTTTGCTCAGTCTTTATATAGTCCTCCAGCATATTTGGATTACTATCGATAACCTCGGCAACTAGTTTGTCGAGAAAACCATCGTCTGAAATTTGTGAAAGTCCCTTTTTCTCTATTATGAAGTCTGCATTTCCTTCACCTAACCAGATTGAGTCAAATACTTCCTTGGCAATTTTGTTCGAAATAGTTTTATCCGAGACTCTTGTAAGAAGACATGTAAGATCAGCCGATGATATCGGGATATTTTCAAAAGTAATGTTTTCTTGATTAAGCTTTGATGTGATCTCCCCTAGTATCCAATTTGCAATTATTTTAGGAGAGTCTAATAACTTGATGCAATCTTCAAAGAAGTTTGACATTGAAGCATTATCTACTAGTGCATTTGAATCATATTCAGACAATTCATATACATCCATAAACCGTTGTTTTTTATTATCAGGCAGTTCAGGAACTGATCTCTTTAAATGCTCAATTAATTCATCCGAAACAATGACCGGCAGTAAATCAGGACAAGGAAAATATCTATAGTCATGGGCCTCTTCTTTCGACCTAATAGGTTGGCTCTTTCTGGTTAGCCCATTATATAAGCGTGTTTCCTGTCTTATTTTTCCACCATCTTCAATTACTCTTATCTGTCTGTCTACCTCATAGTTGATGGCGTCTTCCATAAACTTAAAAGAATTTAAATTTTTTGTCTCAGTTCTAGTTCCTAGTTCATTTGATCCGGTGGGTCGAACGGAAACATTTACGTCAAATCTCATACTACCTTGACTCATTTCACCATCGCAAATACCTATTGCAGTAACAATACTGTAAAGTTTTTTTGCAAATGCTACCGCCTCTTGGGGATTCCGCATGTCAGGATCAGAAACAATTTCAATTAGTGGAGTACCTGCTCGATTTAAGTCTAAAAGAGAATAGCCATCCCGAGAATGTTCGCTATGGATCGATTTTCCAGCATCCTCCTCCAAATGAGCATGATGAATTCCAATATCTTTTTTGCTGCTGTCGGCTAATTCGATCACGACTTTCCCTCGCCCAACTATTGGTTTTTCCAGCTGAGTTGTCTGATAGCCCTTAGGCAGGTCAGGGTAAAAATAATTCTTTCTCTCAAAAACTGATTCCTTACAAATTTCAGCATCAATAGCCAAGCCAAACATAATTGCGTAGTGCAAGGCATCCTCATTTAGAACTGGCAGAGTTCCAGGAAGAGCTAGATCAATTGTGCTAGCCTGAGAATTTGGTTCAGAACCGAACTTAGTGCTGGCGCTTGAGAATATTTTTGTTTTGGTAGAGAGTTGAACATGGACCTCAAGACCAATCACTGTCTCCCAACTCATACAAAATCCTCAGGAGATTGTTTATGCCAGGTGGTGTGTTTCTGAAATTGATGAGCAACTTGCAGCATGATGGCTTCGTTTAAATAGTTCCCTATGATTTGCATGCCAACAGGTTTTCTGTCAACTCGTCCACAAGGAATAGACATTCCTGGCAAACCGGCAAGGTTAACTGCGATTGTGTATACATCTTCTAGATACATTTCGACAGGATTATTATTTTTTGTGCCATGCTTAAAGGCTGGCGATGGACATGTTGGCCCAACTAGAACATCGACTTTCTCAAAAGCATTTCTAAAATCCTGGCTTATAAGCTCTTTTACCATTTGTGCTTTTTTATAATATGCGTCGTAATATCCAGACGAAAGGCAATAATTGCCGATCATAATTCTTCTCTGGACTTCCTCA
>CABXWC010000058.1:0-3647 GCA_902515855.1 uncultured SAR92 cluster bacterium | reverse complement strand
GTCCTTCCATTTAGCTAGTAGAATTACTATTGAAATAATAGATATCAGCAACAGCTGTATTGTATCTCTTGGAGTTATTGCTAGGATATTTCCCAAAACAATAGTTTGCACGTCCACCGAGGTTGGAGATATAGATATCATAAAGAGGCCTATTCCAAAAAATGAGCTAAAGATTAAACCTATAATTGTGTCCTCTTTGAGCTTGGATCTTTGGTTTAGAAATAGCATCACGCTTGATGCAAGCCCTCCTGAAAAAAATGCCCCAATAGAGAATGGAAGTCCAAGCATATATGCACCAGCAACGCCGGGTACGATTGAATGTGAGAGTGCATCTCCTATAAGGGACCAGCCCTTTAACATTAAAAACGCAGACAGAAATCCGCAGACTCCCCCAACAAGTGAGCTCACGATCATCGCCGTAATCATGTAGTCGTATTCGAAGGGAATTAGTAAATCCATAGAGTTTTGTTAATTATTTTGAAGAGTTTTCATCAGAAATTAGAACGGGACGTACATCAATATCTTTATTTTCCTCACCATAAAGGACAACGGGACGCTCATCATCAGATAATACAGTTACTTGCCTTGAGTCATCATCATCATGTAATTGTGATCCAGACAAAACAAGTTGTCGAAGGACACCTCCAAATGCGAGTTGAAGATTGTCCTGTGTAAACACCTCTTCAGTTGGTCCCGAAGCTAGAACTTTTTTATCAATTAATATGGTTCGATCACAAAAACCTGGAACACTCCCTAAATTATGTGTCGAAACTAAAATAATTTTCCCTTCCTTTTTCATCTCTTTCAAAAGTGACATGATTTGCTCTTCTGATCTTACGTCAACACCAGTGAATGGCTCATCGAGAAGAATAACTTTACTCTGTTGAGCAATGGCTCTCGCTAAGAAAACACGTTTCTTTTGACCTCCTGAAAGTTCTCCTATTTGATGCGATTTATAAGACTCCATACCAACACGATGCAGAGCAGAGTCGACTACGACATGATCCCAGTGTTTTGCAACTCTGAGCGGGCCCATATGACCGAATCTCCCCATCATTACAACATCCTCGACTAACACTGGGAAATTCCAGTCTATATCCTCAGATTGGGGTACGTATGCGACTTGATTCTTTTTTAGTGCTTGCGAGACGCTAGAATCAAATATTTTAATAGAGCCTCCAGAGACACTCAAGAATCCCATGATGGCCTTAAATAGTGTGGATTTTCCACTGCCATTTACCCCGACCAAGGCCGTTATCGTATTTTTTGGTAAACTAAAACTCGTATCTGTTAAAGCGGTGTAGCCGTTTTTATAGGTTACCGATATTTCCTTTACTTCCAAACCACTCATGTCTCGCTCAATGCCTCAACTATTGTTTCCAGAGTTACTTTTAAAAGATCTATATAAGAAGGGACTTTACCGTCTTCCGATGTTAGTGAGTCGACATATAAAACACCACCATATCTTGCACCTGTCTCGCGTGCTACTTGTTTTGCTGGTTTCGATGACACCGTGCTCTCACTAAAGATAGCTGGTATTTTATTTTTTCTCACCAGGTCTATAACTTTTCTTACTTGTTGCGGAGTTCCTTGACCATCAGCATTTATTGGCCATAAAAAAGCTTCTTTTAACCCATAGTCCTCTGCTAAGTAGCTAAACGCCCCCTCGCTAGTTACTAGCCACCTATTTTCTATACTTAGTGATTCTATTTTCTCCCTGAAAGGCCCATCAAGAGCCATTATTTTTTTTGCGTAAATGGCTGCATTTTTATTATAAGTCTCGATGTTTTCTTTATCGTGCTTTACAAATGCTTCTCTTATGTTCTCGATATAAATTAATGCATTTTTGGTTGACATCCATGCATGAGGATTTGGCTTTCCAGAGTAGGGTCCCTCGGAAATACCTAGGGGCTTTATATTATCTGTGACCACAACACTAGGTATAGAGTTAAAATTTTTGAAGAATTTTTCGAACCATAATTCCAAATTTAATCCATTATATAAAATTAAATCTGACCCGTAGGTCCTTCGAATATCACCTGGTGTTACTTGATAGTTATGAATTTCTGCATCTGGTTTGGTTACCGACTCAACGATTGCTGCGTCGCCTCCAACATTTCTTGCAATGTCGGCAATTACTGTGAAGGTTGTGATTACCTTAAATTTGTCTGTCTCCGCTGCCGGTATCAATGGCAAAACCACTAAAAGTGTAAGTATAAATTTGTTAAGTATTTTCACAGCATCAAAGGCTTAGTCTAGGCACTCAACACTCTCTTTAGTGCATTATTGTACTGATTGGTTAGTCCGCCAACTAAATCTGCCGCAGAACCAATCACTTTAATTGCGCCAATCCCTTGGCCACAGCCCCAAATATCCTTCCATGCTTTTGCCGAGGACTCTCCGCCCGAGCCAAAACTCATTTTCGAAGGGTCACTTTCAGGAAGATTTTTGGGATCAAGTCCTGCTGCCTCAATCGATGGCTTTAAGTAGTTGCCGTGAACGCCGGTAAATAAATTACTTAGCATAATATCATCGGCGTTATAATCGACGATTGCTTGCTTGTAAGCTTGAGTTGCATTCGCTTCATGGGTCGCTATAAAAGCAGATCCTATATAGGCCAAGTCAGCACCCATCGCGATTGAAGATAAGACTGCATCGCCTGTTGCAATAGATCCTGATAAAAGTAATGGTCCGTCGAACCATTCTCGTATTTCTTGAGTCAATGCGAATGGCGAAAGCGATCCCGCATGACCTCCTGCTCCTGCGGCGACTGCAATTAGTCCGTCGGCGCCTTTTTCAATAGCTTTCTTTGCAAACCGATTATTAATAATGTCATGGAGAACTATTCCACCATAGGAGTGTATTGCTTCATTTACAAATTCCTTTGCACCTAGTGATGTAATGACAATTGGTACTTTCCATTTGACGCACATTTCAACATCGTGCTGAAGTCGATCATTTGAAGAGTGAACAATTTGATTGACAGCAAATGGCGCAGATGGATTCTCTGGATTCTCTTTATCATACTCAGCAAGCTCTGTAGTTATCTTTTCAAGCCAACGGTCTAGCTCTTCAGCGGGTCTTGCATTTAGCGCAGGGAAAGACCCAACCACACCGGCTTTGCACTGAGCAATCACAAGATCCGGGTTTGATATTATGAACAACGGTGCTGCGACTACAGGGAGTTTTAGATTTTTTGATAAAATTGATGGAAGTGCCATATTATTACCTTGAGTTATTAATAGTTATACGGTGTTTCTCTCGGATTGGCTGTAGATTGTAGAGGAGATTCATACCCATTAAAAGTGGGCCTTTATAGATATCACACGGACTGTCCTATAAAAAATATTTTTAACATACAACCTTCCCGGACTAAAATAAATTTTGCATAATAAGGAACATGCGACTGTTAAGAATTTGTATCCGCTTTTTAAATTTTTGGGGTGAGGACCATAAATACTCTAGATAAAAGAATCTACTCATTCGCTTTGCTTGGAATTGTAGTTGTTTTATTTTGGTCAATGATTTCTTGTTTTGTTTTCAATGACTACTCAATCGCTCAAGAGAACGGCCTTATCGAGAATTCTCAATTTTTTATTTTACTAATCGCATTGCTCCTTTCTCTCAAAACATCGCTTCAGCGTTTT
>CABXWC010000057.1:0-3987 GCA_902515855.1 uncultured SAR92 cluster bacterium | reverse complement strand
GTAGAGGTAGAGTCAGTTGCTGACACTGAAACTGCCGAAGAGACAGTGTTGCTTGAATATATGTGGTGCGACTTTGGTGCTGGTACCACTGAAGAAGCAATGGCAGCACTCACTGCAGAATTTAATGAAATCACTTCAGCCTCAGCACATAAAGTCAGCAGTGCTTGGGGATATATTCCATCTTTCGAAATCGATCTTTATGATGCGATTTGGTTAAATGTTTGGGCTGATGAGGAAACACGAGATTTAGGCTGGAAAGAGTGGGGAGAGAATAGCGCGGAAGCTTTTCAAGCGAAATATGATTCAGTATTAAAATGCGATGAAACAAAAGTATTTCACTTTACCGGAACAGCGGGACCACAACCTGGAGAGTGGACTGCAGAACCTCCGTTTCAAGCTGAGTACCAATTTTGTAATTATAATGAAGGAATGGATTCTAATAATCTAAAAGCAGTGTTATCAAAGTTCAATGCATGGGTAGATGCTGCAGCCGAGCAAGCTGGTGAAAGAGGTAGCTACTGGTATGTTCAGCATGATCCATTATTTGATACTGCAACTACTGGAGGAACTGCCGAATCATATGATTATGCGATTGGAAATTATTGGCAAAGTATGGAAGAGAAAGAGGCTGGCTATGCAGGCTGGGCCGCCACAAATAATGGACTTCAGGATGAAATAGAGGCAGTCTCAACTTGTCAAAGCTTTGCAATGGATGGATATCCCATTGTAATGCCTGCGAGTTAAGATATTTAATTTCAAAAGTAATTCGCAACAAAAACAGGGAGCTTGCTCCCTGTTTTTATATAGTAGCGTTGTATAAACTCAAGAGAATTACACTGTTTTTGGGAGAGAATTGATAATTACACGATATTTTTTACTGTTTACACTTTTGCTAAGTCCTAGCGTGACAACCGCATCTGAAATAATCTCAAAACCCAATGTCATTCTAATACTAATGGATAATTTTGGTTATGGTGAGATTGGTGTTTATGGCGGTGGAATCCTCAGAGGCGCTGCGACACCTAACATTGATAGCTTGGCGGAGGATGGATTCCAATCAACTAATTTCAATGTAGAGGCAGAATGTACTCCAACACGATCTGGTCTAATGACTGGAAGATATGGAATCAGAACGCGAATTAAACCAGAGGGTGGATATCGAGACATTTGGTATGGTTTAACGCCTTGGGAGATCACAATAGCGGAAATCCTATCTGAATCGGGCTATGTTACTGGGATGTTTGGAAAATGGCATTTAGGTGATGCAGTTGGAAGATATCCAGTGAATCAAGGTTTTGACGAATGGTATGGAATACCAAACTCTTCAGATCAAGCATTCTGGCCAGATAGTGATAGCTTCCAGAGAGATTCAGGTGTCGAATTCACAAGAATAATGAGCGCTAAACGGGACGAGGAACCTGAATACTTAGAAGTGTATAACCGAAAAAAAAGAGCACTAATTGATCGAGAAATAACAACGAAAGCTCTTGATTTCATTGATCGAAATGCAAAACTTGGGAAACCATTTTTCGCTTATCTTCCTTATACACAAACTCATGAGCCGGTAGATGCACATCCAGATTTTAAAGGTTCTACAGGTAATGGAAGCTTCGCTGATGTGCTCGCTCAGACAGATAGTTATATTGGTGAGATATTAGGAAAGCTTGAAAAACTAAAGTTGTCAAAAAATACTATTGTGATCTTTACATCGGATAATGGCAGAGAAGGAGTAAAACGCTCTTTTGGCTTTACTGGTCCCTGGAGAGGTTCAATGTTTTCTCCCTACGAAGGATCGCTAAGAGTGCCGTTCCTGATAAGATATCCACAAAAAGTACCTCGTGGTCAAGTTTCAAATGAAATGGTGCATATTGTTGATATATTGCCAACATTGGCGAAGTGGACTAATTCCGATTTGCCAAAAGATCGAATCCTCGATGGAGTTGATCAAACCAATTTCTTAACTGGGAAAATTGCCAAATCATCTCGTGAGACAGTCTTAATTTATGTCGGTAACGAGTTGTTTGGAGTCAAGTGGCGAAATTGGAAAATGCTCCTAAAAGAAATAGCAAGGAATGGATCTTATACTATTCAAAATCTTGCCTATCCATCTATATTTAATCTGATTGTTGACCCCAAAGAAGAAGAGCCAGAAAAATTTTACTTAGATGATACTTGGGCCGAAATCCCGTTGTGGAATGCGATTGAAGAGCACCAAATATCGTTAGAGAAGGATCACGGATCTCCTAGTTCTTAATCAATTTGACTCCCGAGCAAAAACTCTAAAGGTATATGCAATCTTTTTTGCCACGCCGCCATAGTATGGCTTTCTCCTTCAAATACAAGGCTCTTCCAATCGAGATCTCTGATAAATCCATTTTTTTTCATAATGGAATCCATATGGGCTTGGCCAGGACCATAAGTCGAATCATAGCTCTCTGTTCCCCTATCAAAATAAATACGATGATTACCCGCCTGTGGCCAATGATTTTCATACCAGGATGTTACCGAGTTGCCTCCTAAAGTCCAATGTGTTGATAAACAGGCGGCACCTCCAAAAACCTCAGGATATTCTGAGATTGCATAAGCTGAAATCATTCCTCCCATACTAGATCCCATGATAAAAGTATTACTTTGATCAGATTTTGTTCTGTAATTTTGATCAACGTATGGTTTAAGCTCATCAACCAAAAATCTTAAGTATTTATCCGAGGTAATGTCCTCTTTCCTAATATCAGATTCTTTATGCAGAAATTCAGTTGCGATTTGCTCAGTTATCATTTTCTGCGGCATATACTCGGTACGCCTCTTTACTTTAGGTAAATTATAGACTGACACTAAAATTATCGGCTCAATACTTCCCTCCTCTATAAGTCTCGCTACTGTTTTATCCACGTCCCAAAAGAATCCAGTCCCATACCTTAATTTTGCAAATAGTGAGTAAAGCTTCATCAGAATACCTTTATTGAAAGGCGAGGTAGGTTGATCAAACATCATTTGACCATCATGAAGATACATTACTGCGTACTGTTGATCTTTGTTCTTCTCGTATCCATCCGGTAGCCAAATATCGACGGGACGGTCTTCTACATGCGCAGAATAAAAAGATTCAATATGATGAAATGTAGCTTTAATTTGAGTAGAGTCCAGGTGCTTCTCCTTATCAGTGCAGCCTCCAATCAAGATCATCAGCAGCAATAATGCAAGAAAGCGAATTTTATTACTGCCCGGTTACTGGCATTATCCTGCTAGGCTATTCAAGTAAGTTTCAATCTCGTCAAAACTTTTTCGAGTCGCATCAGATGAAATAACACCAGTTATTAAACTCTGACCTCTCTGGCCATCCAAATAACGATACAGGAGCAATCCATCGGTGAGAGCATCAATCGCTCCATTGCCATCAATATCAAGTTGTTTATCCAAAGCATCGATTTTCTTCGTGATCGAACTTGAACCGAAAACTGATTGGTTTAAATCTTTTACTAATTGCTCATCACGCAACCCAAACATATGTCTCAAAACTAATTTTCCATCTTTCGATGAATCTTGAAAATTATCACTATTGAAATCTAAAACCGCACAATTAGAATCGCAATCCGCAAAAGTAGAAACACAAAACAGATACGTGAGTACGAAAAAAACAATTTTTTTAATCATATTCTTCTTTATAGCTCTCATACTAATCGTCCTGTTTTTGCAATTTCTGAGTGTAAACAATAACATCTTTTCAGATGAAATAAAAAATTAGACCCTTGATAGAGAATTATCCAGTTTGCTGATATTTTCTTAAATTATCGGCCTAAATAGGATCGTTTAAATGGTTGATACGTAAGTACAGTCAGAAACCTAAAATTTTTATGAGACAAAAAGCCTAAATAAGATGAGCACGAAATCTTTCAACATTATAGTATCAGGTGGCGGCATGGTTGGTATGGCAGTTGCCAATGCGTTAGCGCAGTCTGACTTTAAAATAGCGGTTATAGAGAGTAG
>CABXWC010000056.1:0-4102 GCA_902515855.1 uncultured SAR92 cluster bacterium | reverse complement strand
CAGCACTTCTCTCTTCATCCGGGTAATGGTTTTTGAATACGTGATTATATGCCTCCTCATTTTTGGTTTTTAAAAAACCTCTTGAGGCATACTCCCCAAATCTTCGCGGATCTACTCCCATCATATCGACGGTAGGTTCGCCTTCTACAATCCATTCGGCTAACTGCCAGCCCGCTCCACCAGCTGCGGTTATCCCAAAACTATGGCCCTCATTCAACCAAAAATTTTTCAATCCCCATGCGGGTCCTACTATCGGATTCCCGTCAGGGGTATATGCAATGGCACCATTGTAAACGGTCTTGACACCAACCTCTGCAAATGCTGGAACCCTAGCCATACACGCCTCAATATGAGGCATTAAACGATCTAAATCACCATTGAAAAGCTCATATTCAGAGTCTTTACTTGGCCCATCGACATAACAGCAAGGAGCTCCCTCCTCGTACGGACCGAGGATAAATCCTCCCGCCTCTTCTCGCAAATAATAACCTGCGTCTGATTCTCTGAGAACCGCCTGCTCTGGTAATCCAAGTCTCTTTCTTTCAATAATATCCGGATGAGGATCTGTCACAATATATTGATGCTCAACAGGCATTACAGGTATATCTAAGCCCACCATCTCTCCAGTTTTTCGGGCAAAATTTCCCGAGCAAGAAATAACGTGATCACAATGGATTGAGCCTTTATCAGTTTTAACTAACCAGGTATCGTCAGATTGCTGCTCAAGTTCAAGGACTTCCGTATTACGCCTTATCTCAGCACCCCTAGCTCTTGCACCTTTTGCTAAAGCTTGCGTCAAATCAGCAGACTGTATATATCCATCCTCGGGATGCTGAATTGCGCCAATTAGTCCCGTTGTATCGCACATAGGCCAAAGTTCTTTTACTTGTTTAGGCGACAGAAAATTCACTTCTACTCCAACTGTTTGTGCAACGCTTGAATAATATAGGTATTCATCCATACGATCTTGTGTGCAGGCTAATCTTATATTTGAAACAACGCTGAAACCGACATTTTGACCTGTTTCTGCTTCTAATTCATGATAGAATTTCACAGAATACTGATGTAATTTTCCAACGGAGTAGCTCATATTGAAAAGAGGTAGAAGGCCTGCTGCATGCCATGTAGATCCAGACGTCAATTCTTTTCTCTCTAAAAGAATTACATCGGTCCAACCTTTTTTTGCAAGGTGGTAGAGTGTGCTTACCCCCACAACACCTCCACCTATCACAACAGCTTTAAATTTCTCTTTCATAAAACATTAATTTTTAATTCTTATTATTCAGAATATAGTTTAACTGGCAATTATGTAATGAATAGCTCATTGTAGCGACAAATTTATATCCAAAAACGTCAAAAAAACTAATTCATATTCAATTGATTACCTGCAGAAAAAAACTCTTTATATTATGTCGTTTATAAGATTATTATTGTCGCTATTGAGACTTCGAAGATCTGTCCTTTCTCGCATCATGACTGGCTCGAAATATAGAGTGATTTGATAAGGAAAATTCATGAGTGATATTGAAATTGCAAGGAAAGCTAAACTGTTACCAATCTCTCAGATTGGCGAAAAACTGAACATTCCTGAAGAAAATCTGATTCGGTACGGATCGAATAAAGCTAAAATAAGCAATAATCATCTTGAATCTATTGCCGGTAATCAAAATGGTAAATTAATTTTAGTTACCGCTATTACGCCGACCCCTGCAGGAGAGGGTAAAACTACTACGTCAGTTGGATTGAATGATGGATTAAACAAGCTAGGTAAAAAGTCTGTCGTGTGCCTGCGAGAACCAAGCCTTGGGCCTTGCTTTGGAATGAAGGGTGGTGCAGCTGGAGGTGGTTATGCACAAGTAGTTCCTATGGAAGATATTAATCTTCATTTTACTGGGGATTTCCATGCAATAGGCGCGGCTCATAACCTTTTATCCGCCCTCATTGATAATCACATCCATTGGGGCAATGAATTGGGTATCGATGTGCGCAGAATGCAATGGAAGCGCGTCATTGATATGAATGATAGAGCTTTGCGCTCCATAACTTGTGGCCTCGGTGGACCTGGGAATGGATTTCCTAGGCAAGATGGCTATGACATCACCGTTGCATCTGAAGTAATGGCCATCTTTTGTCTGTCTAATAACTTAGGTGATTTAAAATCCAGACTTGAAAAAATCGTTATTGGTTATACGCGAGAAAATAAACCTATATTCGCAAGCCAAATCAAAGGGATAGGCGCGATGGCGACTTTGCTTCGTGACGCCCTGGCGCCTAACCTTGTTCAAACGCTTGAAAATAATCCAGCAATTATCCATGGGGGACCCTTTGCCAACATCGCGCATGGATGTAATTCGGTAATCGCAACAAAATCAGCACTAAAAATGGCAGACTATGTAGTGACTGAGGCAGGCTTTGGTGCTGATCTAGGCGCTGAGAAGTTTTTCAACATAAAGTGCAGGAGTGCAGGAATATCCCCTGATGTTGCCGTTATAGTAGCGACAATAAGAGCGTTGAAAATGCACGGAGGAGTCGATAAAAACGACTTATCAAAGGAGAACGTCAATGCAGTAAGCCAAGGTGGAAATAATCTAGCACGCCACATAGAAAATGTGAAATCTTTTGGCGTTCCAGTTGTTGTAGCCATTAATCGATTTGTTACTGATACCGATGCAGAGATCCAGTCAGTCAAAAAGATTGCCTTGGCCAATGGTGTAAAAGCAATCGAGTGCACCCATTGGTCTGACGGAGGGAATGGAACGATAGAATTGGCTGAAGAGGTTGTGAGTCTCGTATCTTCTGGTGCAGCTAGTTTTGCACCTTTATACCCAAATGAAATGGGTGTTTGGGATAAGATCAAAACTGTTGCCACCAGATTGTATAGAGCAGATGACGTAATAGCTGATAAAAAAGTGCGAGCTCAAATTCGTAAATTTGAGGAAGATGGGTATGGGGAATTTCCAATCTGTGTTGCAAAAACACAATATAGTTTTTCGACTGATCCTAATTTAAAGGGTGCACCAAATAATCACGTGATGGCAGTACGTGAGGTGAGACTTTCAGCAGGCGCAGGCTTTATCGTAGTCGTATGTGGTGACATCATGACGATGCCTGGACTACCGAGAGTACCAGCCGCGAATAACATAGATGTAAATAACATCGGTGAAATCAGTGGCCTATTTTAACTGATATGATTCTTCAGATGAGATAAGAATCACATATCTGAGGCAGTTCTGAACCCTATATGAGATGTTGCCAAGGTGACATCTTGTGCTTGTCTTGCAGCCGGTCTGTATCTCTGACAATAGTTGTCAGAACACAAGTAAGACCCGCCTTTCAGGGTTTTAACTTTGACACCTGGTTGTTGCGGATCATATCCGTCCAATCCGTAGTCTCGCTTTCTGTCAGGTCCATACGGCGTATTTGTCCACTCCCACACATTTCCCGTTATATCATATAAACCATAACCATTTTCGGGGAAACAACCTACTGGTGATGACCCGTAATAATTATCATCATTCAAATTCTCGTATGGAAATCTTCCCTGCCAGGTATTTGCTTTAGGAGAACCCGACTGAGGGTCCTCTTCTCCCCAAGAATAAGTCGCACTATACATTCCCCCTCGTGATGCATACTCCCATTCTCTTTCTGTGGGTAATCTATGTCCACGCCATTCTGCATACGCTAATGCGTCATCATAAGTAACCTGAACGACTGGATAATGATCTTTTCCACTGATTGAGCTGCCAGGCCCGTAAGGACTCTGCCAACTAGCGCCCGCAACGAATTGCCACCAAGTCGCCGGAGATGCCGGCTGATTTGATTCTGGTGCGATAAACACCATCGAACCAGGTACTCTGAATTCATCGGGTATATTTGGATATTCCTCTTTAGAGAGGCCTCTTTCAGCATCTGTAACATAACCTGTCGCTTCTACAAACTTTGAAAATTTTTCATTGGTGACTTCGGTATTGCTAATCTGGAAATTAGTCACAGTCGCCACTTTTTTTGGAGACTCATCGGGATAAAAACGGTTATCTCCAAATTGAAATTCGCCGCCCGCTATTTGAATCATTCTTCCAGAAAGCGTCGGATCAAGACAGCT
>CABXWC010000055.1:0-4204 GCA_902515855.1 uncultured SAR92 cluster bacterium | reverse complement strand
CTGTCGACTTTTCCCTGTAGTAGTGATATCGGCAAATAATGAACAACCTTTAATAAAAAGTGGCGAATAATTTCTAAATTCTTTTGAGCATCTTTCGGGAATTGAAGCAATGGAGTGGATGAAACCTTAAAGGCTGGAGAGAATCTCAGTAGAGGCATTGAACGCTAACAGATTCATAAAGGGATGGGAATGCAGCGAAAATCTCAAATTAGACTCGGTACTGGACGTAATGTACAACAGTAAAGTTAGTGATATTATTTTCTATACTTGGACGCCCTAAGTTCTTCACTTAAACGTTTTAGGTTGATGATAGTATTTCGGCATTTCGGCTCTTTTAGACAAACTGTAACATTCTATTCCCAACTCACATCACCAGTAAGTACTTAGTATCCTTTTTTTAGGATTACTAAACTTTAAAGAAAGCCTACATAACTCGGAGTTCGACGGTTCAAGCCAATTGTTAATTACCATTTTAATCATTTATTAAATGTTTGGCTTAAAGATGATCAAAGATCCCATTTAAAAATGGTTTAAACCTTTTCCATTTTTGTGAACTGCCCTGGTAAACCTTCTCTCTTACTTGAAAATGGGATGATGTTCGCACAACTTGCTTGTTATCTTGTGGTTTGAGACATTCGTCCTCCCACTCTAAATCAAGGTAGTTTATTAAACGCCGAGTCTCAGCGTCTTGATTTACAGTTAGCAAATCATAGTCAAGATTATAAATTCTCTCACCAAAAGCTTTTTCCCAAAATTCCATTAGGCCCTCATAAAGCGAATAATATGAACTAATATCACTTAAATCCCAACAGTAACCAAGACCATTTGAGATAAAAAAGTTTTTATAATTCGCCCAACAAGTCGCTGCCGGGTGTCTTTTAACATGAACTATTTTAGCATCCGGAAATGCTATTGATATTAATCCAAGATAGCGAAAGTTTAATGGCATTTTATCAACCACAACCAATTTATTATCAGAAACTTTCTCAAGACCTTTCATATATTTTTGTCGAAAACTCATAAGCTCGTCTTTACCATAATCATCGATACCTCTGGCAATTGATTCGCCAAAATCACTTACAAAGGTTAACTCACCTGCTCCTGTGACCGATGAATGACAAGCGATTATTTGCTCGACTAAGGTTGTTCCAGATCTAGGCATACCGACAATAAATATTGGCTTTAAAGAATTCATTGGTTGATCAATCTTCAAGCTGCTCATCACTATTTTGGAGAACGATGATTTAATTTCACGAAAAAGCTCAAAATCTTGCCTATTATCGTAATTTAAAATTTTCTTACGAATCCCATTGCCTTCTGACAAAAATTGGAATGCTTGCTTATACTCCTTCAGATCTTCAGACGCTTTAGCTAATGCAAAGCAAATTTCACAGCGTTGATAATCTGAAATTTGTTTATCACTGTAAAGTTTTTGCATTGTTAAATACTGTTTGTCTTTTGATTTGAAATGTTTAATCATTGAATATACACGGTGGCTTCTGGCGTAACTGGGGTTTATTTTTATGGCAGTTTCGTAACATACTTTAGCTTCGCCGGACCTGCCCAGATTAGCGTGCATATTGCCAAAATTATGATGTACTTCAAAATCATCATATTTTAATGAAATCGCTTTTTTATAGTGCAATTCAGCTTCCTCATAATTATTTAATGCAAACAATGTATTTGCCAAATTACTATGAGCTAATGCACTATCCTGATCTAATGAAATTGCCTTTTTGTAACTCAATTCAGCTGCATGTAATTCGCCAATTCCTTGTAAACTGTTTGCTAAATTATTATGTGCGTTCGAATCTTTTGGGGATAATTCCACCAGTTTGCGATTAACAAGCACTGATTCTTTGATCTTACCTGCCCGGTAAAGAGATGCACCGAGTATTTTCCAAGCGAATGGATGATCTGGATAATTTTGTGTTAGCAAGGCTCCCAATTTTATAGCGATTTTGTAGTGACCTTTTTGATAATTATTAGAGAGGGCAACCAAATCTTTCTGCGAAGGTGAATCAATCAGGATTCCTTGTTTTTTCGCGCGTTTTTTTTTCTTTGCAAGAATATGTTTTTTGCGTCTTGCAGAAAAAGAGTTGTCTTTATAAAGTGTATTTTGTTGATTGATACTCATTTAGCCTTCCCGAAACTTTGGTCTATATAAAACCAGTTACAAGACATTTGTAAAAATTGTCGAAATTTTGTCATACTTCTGTAATAAGCAAAATAAATGCCATTAATGAAGTTTCGACTAAGTTTTGTATAGATGTGTCCAGGACTGAGAGTGTGTTGAAATATTAGTGCTCTTTTTTTTACTTGAGCTTCAATGCCAGTTATGTAAACACATATTTAATGTTTGTTCCTGAATCACTATCCAAATCATTAAAAGTTACTGAGACCATCTTGCCTATGTTAGCTGCAACTTGAAAATTAAAGGCTTTGTTTGTGTCAATTAAACGTATTACTCAGTCTTCATAAATTTTATGCTGCTTTATCATTCCTTAAATGTAAAAACACCAAATAGCCTTCCTGTCCTAAACTGAAGTAGAAATAAATTTAAAGACTTTAGTGGTTATCAAAAATGAGTGAGATTGGAGGTTAAATAATATTAGCAAAGGAAAGAGAACTCTATTCTACAAAAACGCAAAAACCTCCTGACCGGGGGAGGTTTTCGAAAGAGGGCTGATATAAATTATCTATCAGCAAGTTTAGGGAGCTTATCCCTTCAGTAATTGTAATACTGATTGTGATTTTTGATTTGCTTGTGCGAGCATCGCGGTACCTGCTTGCTGAATAATCTGTGTTCTAGCAAGTTCAGTACTTTCTTTTGCATAGTTTGCGTCAAGAATTCGACTTCTTGATGCTTCCATGTTCACTGCATTATTGCTCAAGTTATCAATCGCATGTTCTAAACGGCTAATCGCAGCGCCAAGCGTTGCTTGTCTAGTAGTTACTGCAGTAAGCGCAGTATCAATGTATCCCATAGCGGTATTGGAGTCTGCGTTCGTAGAAATGGTTAAGTCGGTCTGAAAGTTTGCGCCAAAATCCCCGCCATCTGTCGCAGTCATTGCGAAGGTGCCAAAATCAACAGCGATTGCTTGTGCTGCGTTTGAACCGATTTGGAAACTAACAATATCATCGCCTGCACCATCGACTGAGCCATCAAGCAACGTTCTACCATTCCATGTGGTGTAAGTAACAATACTAGCTACTTCATCACGAAGCCCAATAAATTCAGTATTGAGTGCTGAAATATCAGCTGTGCTGTTAGTCGCTGAGCTTGCTTGCACTGTAATCTCTCTCATTCTTTGCAGAATGGAAGTAATTTCAACTAAAGCGCCATCAGCAGTTTGAATCATTGATATGGCATCGTTTGCATTCCGGGCTGCCTGTTCTAAACCCTCTATTTGCGAAGTCATGCGACTTGAAATTGCTAAACCTGCAGCATCATCACCAGCATTGTTAATTCTTTTGCCAGTAGATAAACGCTCCATCGCCTCATTCATAGCTCTTTCGTTCTTGGCTAACGAATTCGCTGCGATGACAGCAGATGTATTCGTATTAATTACGGTCATTTTGTTTTACCTCTATAGTTTTGTAAATTTGCATAGAGATATTTGCAAAACAGGTGCCAACTTTTTCAAAGGCCACTAATTAATTTATAAAATCATTAAAAACAATGACTTACATATAAAAAATAATGTGTAGTATGGAAATGGTGGCAAAGAATCGCCTGTATTTTGCCAAATTGACGGAAAACCGGCAGGTGCTAAGGAAGGCCTGTTAGAGAGGGCTATCGCGGCAGATAATGTCTAAAATTTCTGATCGAAAACGATCCCTTTCATGGACTCAAGTTGACGCGCAATTCTTAAAACGGCATCACCAGGTAATTTTCTTATCAACTCGCCAGTATTTTTGTCGGTCACTTGAACCACAAAACGCTTTGAGGCCTCATCAACAGAAAAATCAAGACTGGTCGGAACTTTCTTAACAGCCTCGTTTATTGCAGCAATTGCTTCGCGTATTTCTGAGGCCATTTCAGTAATTTCATTGATTGATTGAGTCTTTCGCTGATCTGCCACTTTACTCATTGCAGCAGCTGAGTCTTTAGGATCTGCAGATTTTGAGGGGGCAGAGACCTTCGGTCCTGCAGGAGCGGCTTTTGGTTGTATAACAGGAGCGGGTATATTAGCCCCAATGT
>CABXWC010000054.1:0-4232 GCA_902515855.1 uncultured SAR92 cluster bacterium | reverse complement strand
CCGCCGTGAAGCCGGAACGCGTTCCTCGGGTGGAATCCAATCTACTGCATCAGAAGTTATGACACTTCAAGGAACAGTGAATAAAACTGGAATTCTTCTTGCATTAGTCGTTTTGTCTGCGTCGTACACATGGAATATCTTTTTTCAAAGCGGTAACCCTGGAAGCGTTATGCCTCTTGCCATGGGCGGCGCCATTATAGGGTTTATTCTTGCCCTGGTAACCATGTTCAAACGGCAATGGTCTGGAATTACAGCGCCCATGTACGCGATAGCAGAGGGATTCTTCCTCGGAGGTATATCTGCAATCTTTGAGGCTCAATATCCAGGAATTGTGATTCAAGCGGTGGGTCTGACTCTCGGGACGCTGACCTCACTATTATTTTTGTATAAGACTGGTATTGTTAAGCCAACTGAAAATTTTCGTCTCATGGTTGCATCAGCGACAATGGGCATTGCAATGTTATATTTTGTAAGCTTTATCATGAATATGTTTGGATCCTCAGGTATCGGATTCATTCACTCAAATGGGCTTTTTGGAATTGGATTTAGTCTTTTTGTTGTTGGAATTGCTGCGCTCAATTTGGTACTTGATTTTGATTTCATAGAACAGGGCTCTGAAGTCGGTGCACCAAAGTATATGGAGTGGTTTGGTGCATTCTCGCTTATGGTCACGCTTATTTGGTTATACCTTGAGATGCTGAGATTATTAGCTAAATTAAGAAGTCGATAATGGATGCGAACACCCTAATTTTTGGATCGATGGCGGTCATATCATTGGCCGCCTTTTTCTACCTTGGAAAGTTTAAGGCATCCCCAAAGCAAACTGAACGTGATGACAGAATTAATTGGTCTTCAGGAAAGTATTCTTTTTTTAAGTATATTTTGCTAGGAATGGGGATTGTGCTGGGGATATCTTTGCTAATCAAGTATGTGTTTTAGTTATTGTAGAGATTGCACCCTATCATAAAGAAAGTTAGTAAGTTCTTGTCTTGTTTCAAATACTTCTAGCCTCTCCCATGAGATTGGATCACCAATCTCAATCCTGACTTCCTCACCAAACCTCCTGCGAGCCTCATTTAACAGCAAGGCTGATCTTAGCGCCATTGAAATATGAGATGCTACATGAAACAGTCGGCTATTTTGTCCTCTGAAGAAAATTGGTACAACCGTCGCATTCGATTCTCTTATGAGCTTAGCCGCAAACGTTGTCCATGGAGCATCCACCACACTGCCAAATCCAAATCTGTCTGCGGTAGAAACGTGGCCCGAGGGAAAGATTACAAGCGGTATATCATTTTTTAAATCGTCGGTTGCTCTCTTCTTTGACGAAATGTTGGTTTTTACAGCTTCTTTTGTTTGATCAAAGTTAACGGGAAGAAAGTGAGTATTTAAATCATCATCAACACATAAAACTGAATTGATTAGTATCCTGAAATTCCCTCTAATGCGGGCCGCAATATCACACATAATAAGACCATCGACGATTCCAAAAGGGTGATTCGCAACAATAACGAGTGGTCCTTGGCGAGGAATCTTGTTCAGTTTGTCGGGGTCATAATGGCACTGAATCTTTGTCTCTCGCATGGCTGATCTAAAAAATACGCCAACTTCAAATGGCTCTCTTCTGAGCTTCTCGTATATGGCAAATACTTTTTTACTACCAAAAATAATCTCGAGAAAGAAAATGATTTTCCTTAGAATCCAGGGATCATCTGGCTGGCAATAGGAGATTTTTGCTGCGGCGGACGCCGGGAGTTCGGAGTTCAATTGTTGATCCATCTTTCTTGTCTCTAAGCGCAAGCACAGCAGTATATTACCAATTATATGCATTTTTAAGACACTTTTTTAATTTGCATGATTTTAAGGACTCTGCGATTATCTCCAACCAACATAAAAATGTGGATAAATGTGATGACTGAAAAATTTGACTTGGTAGTTTTTGGAGCGTCCGGCTTTACAGGTCGACTTGTAGCGGAATATCTATCGGAAAAAGCAGATGTATCACACAATTTAAACTGGGCTCTCGCGGGACGTGATGTCATGAAACTTGAGTCTGTGAAAGAAGAAATGCAGATTCCTCCGTCAATTCCAATTCTTCAAGTTGATGCGAGTGACAGATCCTCTATTAAGAATATGATAGCTAAAACAAACGTTGTCCTTACAACTGTCGGGCCCTATCAGATATATGGTAATGAGCTTATAGAGTGCTGTGTTGAGTCAGGGACAGATTATCTTGATTTATGTGGAGAACCAGCTTGGATGCACAAAGTTATTGAAACTCATCAAGCTAGGGCTGAGAGCACTGGCGCACGAATAGTATTCTCATGCGGGTTCGATTCAATCCCTTTCGATCTTGGTGTCTATGCTCTGCAGAGAACGGCAATACTTAGATTTGGCGGTCCGATGCATAGAGTCAAAGGGCGAGTAAGATCAATGAAGGGGACCTTTTCTGGAGGCACTCTTGCGAGTTTCCAAGCGACTATGGCTGCTGCTGCAAAAGACAAGGACATAGTTGGTGTTCTTCGGAATCCTTTTGCGTTGACTTCTGATTTCTCAGGAGTAACTCAGCCACCTGGCAATCGAGCTGAGTTTGATGAGTCAATAAATAGCTGGGTTGCACCATTTGTAATGGCTAGCATTAATACTAAAAATATTCATCGTAGCAATTATCTTTTGGATCATATGTATGGAGAGGATTTTAAATATGATGAGATGATAGCAACGGGTCCTGGAGAGGAGGGAGAGGCTATTGCTGTTAAAATGTCTCAAGGAAATCCCATGGCTGGAAATAATACGAAACCTGGGGAGGGTCCAAGCAAAGCTGAGCGAGAATCAGGGTCCTACGATATTGTCATGATTGGAGAAAATGCTAAAAATCAAACGATTAGATTGTCTGTAAAAGGAGATAAAGATCCCGGTTATGGTTCAACATCAAAAATGATCGCTCAGAGCGGGATATGGCTATCAGAAAATCCGTCTCAATCTAATGGTGGTATTTGGACAGCTGCATCGCTAATGGGAACCTCCCTAGTTGAAAGTTTAGAGAAAAATGCAGGTATAACATTTACTGAAGAACCCAAAAAACAGTAAGAAGAGGGGTAATATTTTGATTAAATTTCATGAGTTGAAGGATTCGCTTATTGGCGAGCTACATAATCGGCCATTTCCACTGATTACAATTCCGGCGCAAGTATCGCATATGGTTTTACTAAATCCTGTGACACGAGAAAAAGAGATCGAATACTTAAATATTTTAGCCAAGGCGAGCAAGATGCCAGGTGCAAGTGCAGATGTGACGTGTTATTACGAGAGTGCTAAAGACTTTGATTTTAGGTGGGAGCGGCACAGCGAGTTTTCAACATATACATTGATATCGAAAAAAGAGATATCAGGCTCTGAACATTTCAATGGCTTTATGTCGCTTGATCAAGAATGGATTTCCAATTTAAAGGGCGAGGTGATTAGTGCAAATCATATTGATTTGCGATTGCCCCAAAATGCTCCTAAAGAAGACGATGAATTTAATCAGTATTTTGATAATGAGGCCCTTATAGGAAGCCACATTTATGATGGTAATGCTACAGTTTGGACATCAGTACAGAGTGATCAAGATGGGTTTAGTCGAGTTATCCTGATTGATGAGGGTATTGATCCTAATCAAGCGGGACGGGCTGTGAGAAATCTATTGGAATTGGCTACTTATCGCTCTATGACTTTACTAGCATGGCCTATTGCAAGATCTTTATTGCCAGAATTAGGTGAATTAGAAAAAAGCCTTAATAAGACAGGTGAGAAGCTTAAAAAATTAGAAACGCTCGAGGATGAGCAAAATTTAATGACGGAGCTTATTTCTGAGGCCTCGAAAGTCGAAAAATTAATCTCTGATAACAACTTTAGATTTTCGGCGATGGACGCGTACTTTAAAATAACTGAATCTAGATTAGAGATGCTTAAAGAGCAAAAGATTCCAACAATAAGAACATTGAAAGAATTTCATTTAAGGCGGTTTATTCCAGCTTACGACACCTGTATGTCGGTGGTTAAACGGAAGAAGAATCTGTCCGATAGAGTGGGTCGCACAAGCGAGCTGTTGCATTCAAGACTACAAATATCGCTAGAGGCACAAAATCAAAAGCTCCTAGCTTCGATGGATTCAAGAAGTAAAGTCCAGTTACGACTGCAGCAAACAGTCGAAGGATTATCAGTTGTGGCTATCACTTATTATTCGATGG
>CABXWC010000053.1:0-4260 GCA_902515855.1 uncultured SAR92 cluster bacterium | reverse complement strand
TCCATTTATGATGATTTCCAGTTCAGGAAAATCCCTTTTTAGCTGATAAACTCGATCATAGTTGAGTTCTGGTATTTCTCTATTTTGTTTTGGACTCAGGCCTTTAAGCCATGCTTTGCGAGCATGAATAATGAATACTTTACAGCCAGTATTTGAAACAGTTTCAACAAAATCACATAAAAAATCATAGGAATCAAAATCATCAACCCCGATTCGATGTTTAACCGATATTGGTAATTTTGATGCGTCTAATAATGCGGAGATACAATCTGCAGTCAGATTGGCATTTTTCATCATTACAGCACCAAACATTCCATTCTGAACTCGATCACTTGGGCATCCACAATTTAGATTAATCTCATCATATGAATAGTTTTCGATTAACTTTATACATTTAGATAATTCTTGAGGATTGCTTCCACCAAGCTGAAGCGCGACGGGGCTCTCATCCGAGTTGAGATCTAGATGATAATGTGCATCACCATGCAGAATAGCACCTGTTGTAATCATCTCGGTGTAAAGGACAGCCTCAGAACTAATCAACCTCATAAATGAACGACAATGCCGATCTGTCCAATTCATCATGGGTGCGACACAAAATTTTCTGTTTAATTTTTTATGCATAGATCAAAAAATGATAGAAAAAGCTCCAAAATTAGCATGCCTTAAGTTTACTGAATTGATCTTGTGAATTTTTGCGTCACAAGATTAAGAAGCTAAATTTATTTGTTTTCATAAGCTTACTAACTGAAATAATTATCGTTAGATAATCAGATCTAAATATATTTGTGAGAGTGTTGTGCTTCACTTATCACTTTGGCAATATTTTAGTGCGTTTAATTTAATTCCCAGTAATATTAGCCAAGCAGTCCTCATAAGCCTGTTCGCCGTAGGTTTGTACCCCTGTTTCCTGATTCAAGCAAGATATGTTAAAACCATCATCGGTGGCAAATTCCCTATAACTCCAATTTGACCTTTCCAATCTTTGTACATCACTTGGATATAAATACGCTCTGTTCTCAGTGATTACCATCATCTCTCTTTTCAAATCTCTAATTTCATTGTAAATGTTCTCTAACTGAGTGGCATCACGTGTCGCAAAAATTGTCTCGAAATCATAAATAAAATGAGGGTTAGTCTCATTTCTAAGTTCTATCTCAAAAAGCTCAATAACACTGTTTCCATCAGTTCTAAACACAGCCATTCTGCGGAAAACCTCATTGATTTTTGCCTCTGTATACTCCTGACCAGACTGAAAAAGTCCAAAATGAATAAATCTCTCAAGCCCTACAATAGGTCTCTCTACGGTTTCCATTAAAACTCTGTTTCCAGGAAAAATTTGGCCGTTAGAGTACACCATATCCCTGATTAAAAATGTTGTATTTGCCTTCAAATTAGCAAGCGTTATTTCATACACGTTTCCATCAGAATCAATTAGTTCACCATCACTATTTGCAATGACATCGTAGAATGCATAAAGCGTTTGTTGCAAATATTCATCTCCCAGAGAGATTATTGTTGCTGGGCTAAATACCGCAAACTCTACGGTTTCAAATTCTTCATTAGAGAGAATTTTCTCGACTATGAGTCTATCAAGCTGGATTCTTGTCTCAATTTGATATTCTTCCTCAATTAACTGGCCGACAGTGAAGGCGATTTGCAAAAAATCTACTACTTTTTCAGCATAAGCTTTTTTAACCTCGTCGCCCGAGGCAATAAAATCATCATAAAATGTGAACACATCGATATTAAACTCTGCTGTCAATGCAGTAAGTACCTGATCGACCTCATTTATTACTCTTTCGGCAATATCATTGGCCACTGATCCACACCCCGCCTGCACGCCAATCTCTGTATTTTCCATCAAGTTGGAAATATAAGGAAAGAATAAGGTAGTCAATGGCGTAATGTTGGCAGTATAAGTATCTTGAATTCCACCCGCACCTTGCGAGAAAAATGGAAAATGATAGAGAGTGTACTCTGAAGTGATCTCGCCTCTCTCACTATCAATAGCGCCTACTGGAACCTCGGCAATTGCTGGTCTCTCATTAGCACACGTAACAGACCAATTATCAATTGTTGAGAAGTCCTCTTCATAAAAATAGTATCTCTGATTTTCCAAGTCCTCATATGCACTCGGTTCACCGTCATCTTGAATCAAGTTCCAATTATGATCGATAAAAATGTTAGCACCGCTCACATAACCATCAATAACTTTAGTATATAAAATTTCCTCAGGAGGCTCAGGTGCAGGAGGTTCTGGCGACGGCGATTCATTAGACGTACCTCCACCGCCTCCGCATCCGACTAGTAACGATGAAAAAATTCCGAATAAAATTGATTTCCGCATAACTAAATCTCCATCCGAGATAGAATGGGTCAGTCTATTACTCTAATCTGATAATATCAAAGAACATTCAATGAATGCCTATCAAATGAGTACAATCTTACTGCTTTAGTCGCGTTTCCTGGTCAGATTATTCACTAGCTATTAATCGGTTATAATATTAAGTCTAAGTGTCGATAGCTTTAGTATAGACATCATAACTTGGAAAAAATCATGAGCTCTATTAAATCACTGTCAGCCTTATTCCTATCAATCCTATTTTTTTCAAGTAACTGTTTGGGTCATGCAGATCATGACAAAGCTCGATTTGTCGCTTTCGACGGTATTGATATTGGGAAATGTGATAATCCAGAAAAGCCCTGTAAAACAGTTAGTTATGCGGGTTTAAAATCGAACAAAGGCGATAAAATTTTATTATCTGAAGGTAACTATGTTATTGATGACGTCGATACGCTCTTTTATTTATTAAGTGATCTTGTGCCTGTAGAGGGCTCCTACAGCAAGTCCTCAAATTATATTAAAAAAAGTGACTTAAACATTACGCGATTGATTGGGGTCCCTTTAGAATTTGCAGATAAACTGGCTGAAAAGGGATTCACTGTAGTTGTTGACTCAAAAGCATTAGATGTAGAAAAAACGTCCTTAATTCGAGAGAAAGTAGCGCTTTTCGAACGCTTGTCGCTGAAAAAAGAGGCAGCAGCCTGTGATTTTGGAATGGCAGGGGACCATCCTTGCGATAATATGGATTTACTTGCTCATGTGCCCTTATCTGACTTCTCTATAAACCCAAGCGCTGCAAATGATATTTGGGGTTTTTATGATCTTAATGATAATCGAGAGTATGCAATTATCGGTCTTAGAAACGGTATTGGGGTTGTTGAAGTTACTGATCCAACATTACCTCGCGTCGTTGGATCTATCTCGAGTCAATCGACAGCATGGCGAGATTTGAAGGTCTATCAATATTTTGATCATGAGGATAGCTCATGGAAGAGTTATGTATACGTAACAGCAGACAGTGCATCGGTTGGAACCATGGTTGTTGATCTTCGAGGATTACCTGAGAGTATCTCGGCAGGGATATCAGGCTCAAATGATGTATCTGCCCATAATGTGTATCTAAGTAATGTTGATTATGCAACAGGCGTTGCTTTAACTGGTATGACACCTTATCTGCATATTGCAGGCTCAAATCAGCAGGGTGGCTCTTTTAATTCTTATGGGTTGGATAATCCGCAGCAGCCAAACCCCGTGTATTTGAATGAATCAAGCTCTAGAGGAAATTACAGTCATGATGTTAGCTCAATGATTGTTACTGACGAGAGAAAAGACACGCAATGCGTCTTATCTCAAGCATTCTGTGAGATATTTTTTGATTTCAATGAGAACAACTTTCAAATATGGGATAAGACAAATAATAATTCCCCAACACGTTTAAGTACGACGGCCTACCAATATGTCTCCTATGTTCAGTCTGGCTGGTATACAGAGGATAAACAAGTTGTGCTTGTTCATGATGAGTTGGATGAAATGGATTATGGATTAAATACGACAGTTCGTTTATTTGAATTATCCGATTTTAGAGCACCATCTTTATTGTCCACCTGGACTGGGCCAACACGAGCGATTGATCATAATGGTTTTGTCAGAGGTAATCGATATTACATGTCTAATTACACGCGTGGCGTAACTGTCATTGATATTTCAGATCCGCAAGATCCTCGTGATGTTGGATTCTTTGACACGTTTCCTGTTGCTGACAATGTTTCATTCAACGGGGCATGGGGTGTTTATCCCTATTTACCAAGTGGAAATATACTTGTAAGTGATATCAGCAGTGGTCTTTACGTCGTTAAAGATAATACGAAACAAACATCACAAGGTAATTTTTCATTCGATTCATTAACTCACGA
>CABXWC010000052.1:0-4684 GCA_902515855.1 uncultured SAR92 cluster bacterium | reverse complement strand
AACTCAGATGCTAAGGAATCTGAAAAACGTGCTTTATCAAAATTAACGATATGCGCTGAATCCACATCGATATTGAGAGGCAAATGATCAAAAAAATTTCTCGCTTTTCCTGCATCACTCCAATACTCAGAATCATCAAGATCGACCGTATTTGGGAAATTTACGTCATTGATCGATGTATTACCAATGTTAACTAGAGCAAAAGAGAGAAGAAAAGAGAAAATAACTTTTGTTTTAAGGCACATCATTGTTCATATCAGAATTATATATTCAAGCCACTAGATTATCAGTATTTAGGTTTTTGGTACACCATCTTCATCAAAGATAAAAAGCCTGAATTTAAAATGACCATATTTATACTCAGCTAATTTACGCTTCGAAAGGATGTTTTAGAACTATCGTATTTTTACGATCAGGCCCAGTAGAAATTATCTTTATCGGGACTGATAGTAAGTTCTCTAGACGCGCAATATAGCTCTTTGCATTGTCTGGCAGATCCTTGACATCTTGTATCCCCTCAGTCGATTCTCTCCATCCCGGCATTGTCTCATAAACTGGAGTTACATTATCTAAACCATCCGCATCAGATGGGAAAGATATTCTCGCATTTTCTGAGTTCTCATAACCCACACATATCTTAATTTCATCAAGCTCATCTAGGACATCTAGCTTCGTAAGACAGATAGCACTAAAACTATTCGTTTTGACAGCTTTGTCTAAAGCAACAGCATCAAACCAACCACAGCGCCTTGCACGTCCTGTAGTCGTGCCGAACTCATGGCCTTTTTTAGATATTGATGCGCCGATATCACAGAAAAGCTCCGTTGGAAATGGACCCGCACCGACCCTAGTGGTGTATGCTTTTACAATGCCAATAATTTCATTCATAAAAAGAGGACCAAAGCCTGATCCTGTTATCGAGCTACCTGCAGTTGTATTCGACGATGTTACAAAAGGGTATGTACCATGATCTATATCAAGCAAAGTTCCCTGCGCGCCCTCAAAAAGAATATTCTCATCATTTATTCTTGCTTCGTGGATTATGTCAATAGAATCTACCGTTAATGGCAATATTTGATCTGACCATGCTTTGAGTAATTCGTATGTGTCAGAAAGCCCAAACGTGTCTACTCCATAATACTGATCTAACAGAAAATTATGATAAACCACCACCTCCTCAAGTTTTGGTCTCAACTTACCCAAATCTTTTAAGTCACTTACTCTAATAGACCTGCGACCAACCTTGTCCTCGTAGGCAGGCCCAATACCTCTGCCAGTAGTACCTATTTTGGATGATCCTTTTAGGTGCTCTCTGGCCTTATCTAATAAAATGTGCGTTGGAAGTATCAGAGGGCAAGCATCTGAGACCATTAATCTATCTCTAACGTCGACACCTGCATCTTCAAGCATTTTGATTTCAGTAAGAAGTGCATCAGGTGCAAGTACTACGCCATTTCCAATCACGCATCTTACGTCAGGTCTGAGAATTCCTGACGGTACCAAATGAAGAGCTGTTTTCACACCATCAATAACCAGCGTGTGTCCAGCATTATGACCACCTTGAAACCTTACGACTAAAGATGCTTTGTCAGTTAAGAGGTCAACGATTTTCCCTTTGCCCTCATCACCCCACTGAGCGCCGAGAATGACTACATTTTTGCCCATAATTTAACCACTATTTGGATTACAAAGTCCGCTATATCCATTGCAATCCGAAACTAGTCGATGACTCGAAAAAGTTCCCTATCCGAGCTAAAAAACGCCCACCGCGCGGATCTAATTGAAATAAACCCTACACAATTTACAAGGCTCCTTTGAAGAGCATCTGACGGTCTCGGCTTATTTAGAACCCTGCTGATTGAGATACTTAAAGAAATCACTATCAGGCTCTACTAGCATAATGTCACCTTTATTAGAGAACGCCGATTTGTATGCAGTCAAGCTCCTCATAAAAGAATAAAATTCCGGATCTTTTTCGTATGCATCAGCATACGCTCTGGCGGCCTGAGCGTCGCCCTCGCCTCTAATTTTCTCAGCATCTCGGTACGCATTCGCAAGCTCAATTGTTCTCTCTCTGTCCGCAGAAGCTCTGATTTTCTCAGCCCTCTCTTTGCCAGTCGAACGCAACTCTTGGGCTTCCTTATTTCGCTCCGCAGTCATCCTCCTATAAACTTGATTGCTAACCTCGTCAGGAAGATCAATCTTCTTAACCCTAACATCTACAACCTCGATTCCTAATTCCGATAACACCGTGCTATTCAGATCTTCTGTGATATTCTTCATCAACATATCACGTTCACCCGAAACGACCTCCTGCAAGGTTCTAGTACCAAACTGATTTCTTAATCCGTCATTCACACGCCTCGCCAAGCGATTCTCTGCTACACGTTCAACTCCACCTGTCGCTTTGTAGTATGTCTCAACATCAGCAATCTTCCACTTCGCATAGGAATCGACTATTAGACGTTTTTTCTCGATAGTAAAGAAACTTGCCGGCGTCGCATCAACTGTGAGAATTCTCGCATCGAATCTTCGCACATCGTCAACAAACGGAATCTTAACATGGATACCGGGCTTTACATCTGCCTCTATCATTTGGCCAAATCGCAACGTAACTCCTCTCTCAACCTCACTTATCACATAAATCGAATTACCGATCACAACAAATATAAAAAGACCTATAGCTAAACTAACTTTCATTAAAGTACTCATCTTCGCCTCTCCGATTGCACTTGATTTCCTCGTCTTTGAAGCTTTTCAATCACCTCGTTTGCGACCCTATCAATCATTTCATTATTAGTTTCTGAACGCTGACCGGATGATGCTGATGCTCCCTGGCCAAGCTTGTCCAAAGGAAGATAAAGCATGTTATTACCGCCCTCGGTATCTAGTAAAATCTTAGTACTATCGGTCATTACTTGCTCTATTGCATCGATATAAAGTCTCTCTCGTGTCACTTCCGGCGCTCTAGTATATTCTGCAAGAAGAGCAAGAAATCTGTCAGCTTCCCCCTCAGACTTTGAAACCACTTGTGATGAATATCCTTCCGCCTCTTCCCTAAGCCTTTGTGCCTCTCCTCGCGCCTCTGGAATAATACCATTTGAGTAAGCTTGCGCCTCATTCACAAGTCTTTCCAGATCCTCTCTTGCCTCGATTACATCATCGTAAGCTGCCTTTACTTCATTAGGCGGGCGTGCATCTTCAATATTAATCTTTACCACGTTTATCCCACTGGAATATATATCAAGGAGACTCTGCAGTCTTTCAGCAGTTGCAATTGCTATTTGCTCTCTTTGCGTTGAAATAACACCATCGAGACCGGTGCTTCCAACAACGTGTCTTAGAGCGCTATCAGTAGCCTGCTTTAAGCTTGTTTCTGGTGTCTTTAATCGAAGAACAAAATCTTCAGCGTTTGTAATGTTGTACTGCACAGACAATGCCACCTCTACGATATTCTCATCTTGAGTCAACATGAGACCTCTCGTCGAATACTGCCTCTCTTCTGTAACCCCAATTGTTGTTACAAAATCTATTAGTGGAGGATTCCAATGTAAGCCTGATCCTACCGTATTGTGATATTCTCCCAGACGCAGAATGACGGCTTGCTCTTTCTCATCTACCTGATAAACGCCTCCTAATGCCCATAAAATCAACAATCCAGATAATACGATCGGCAATAGGTTTTTTGCACTTCCCATTCCTCCACCAAAACCAGAGCCCTTTCCACTACCTCTTTTGCCGGTGAATGCGGTCACTTTTTCTTTTAGTCGCTTTAAAGCCTCATCAATATCAGGAGGAGCTTGGTCGCCTTTTCTGCCTCCCCAAGGATCCTTATCCCCGCCTTGCTCATTCCATGACATATTTCGCTCCGGTTTTAATTGTCATTATTTTTGTGACGCAATAATAGCATCTTTGTTAATATCTAAGCCAATAACTTCTATTTAGTTTTTCTCTTCTTCATAATCGAATTTAAACGAAATTTCGGCAGCTTTATGGTCAGCTCGAGCGAACCGTCATCAAAACTTTTCTCGCTCAACACGCAGTTTATGTTATAAAAAGCTGACCTTAAGAATAAGTCACGTATGCCCAGTCTTACCTTCGTCGTAACGTGTTTGAGTGACAATCTCTCAGAAACAACGTCTTTCAGCATTTCAATATCTCGCTGACATTTTGCCGATATGGTTATACACTCAGGCACCCCATCTTTGTTACGCTGGGTACCAGCTTTCGGGTCATCTAACAAATCCCTTTTGTTGTAAACAAAAATACTTGGAACATCGCTTGCATTTATTTCTTTTAAAACAGAGTTTACTTGGATTATGTCTTCATAATAATCCTCTTTGCTTAAGTCTATAATATGCAATATCAAATCTGCAGAAGATACCTCTTCAAGAGTTGAATTAAATGCTTCGACAAGGCCATGCGGCAAATCTCGGATGAAACCGACAGTATCTGAAAATATCACATCCCCAAAGTCATGAAGGGACTTCACCCTTAGTGTTGGATCTAAAGTAGAAAAAAGCATATCTTTTGCTAGGACATCAGATGAAGTTATTTGATTGAAAATACTTGATTTTCCTGCGTTGGTATAACCCACCAACGAAACAAGCGGCGTACCTGACCTTTTGCGCCGGTTACGACCTTGTGCTCTTTGATTAGCAACCTTTAATAACTTTTTTTCGAG
>CABXWC010000051.1:0-5147 GCA_902515855.1 uncultured SAR92 cluster bacterium | reverse complement strand
CATTTTGCTAATTAAAACTTGAGCAATAAAATGAAAATAAACTTTTTCCTGCTGATGCTTGTGTTTTGTTGGAGCTTGAACATCCTGTCTTCTCCAGCAAACCTTGACAAACTTGACTTATCAGAACCTGGAAGCCAGGGAATGAAGAACTCGATAAGTAGTCAACTCGATGAAGTTATAACGAAATTTATCGAAGGTGAAAAAATTCAAGGTGCTGTTGTAGCAGTCAGTCGTTTTAATAACCCGATATATTTTTCAGCTCATGGACTAGCTGATATATCAAACAAAATTCCAATGGAAAAAGATTCAATGTTCCAAATGTGGTCTTCAGCGAAACTTGTATTAGGGGTTGCTGCAATGATTGCAGTGGATCGCGGCCTATTTAAACCTAAAGATGAAGTCAGTCAGTACATCCCGAAGTTTAAAGATTTGAAGGTAGCGGTGCTTGCTGAACCAAAAGATCAAGATATATCTCCTCTCTACGTATTTGGAGGCAGTGAGCATGATTCTGGATTTTTCTCATCTTTATACTCACGGTTTATTTCTTGGCTCTACGAAGGCGTGTATCTCGGATATATTCCAGAACACAGATTAGTGCCTTTAAAAAAGCCTGTGACCATTCACGACCTATTGACACATACTGCTGGAGTAGCAACCGGAGGACTTGGGCAAGCAATCGCTCCATGGAACTCAAAGCTATCCTCTGGTAAAGGCACGGCCGCCAGAACACAAGAGAGAGACTTTGTAGAAAACATTACCATCAGATCATTGACAGAAATGCTCTCAGATGGACCTTTAGATTTTCAACCAGGCTCTAGATATCAGTATAGTGCCGCTGGTGGGCTGGATGTTGTCGCGCGGCTAATAGAAATTACATCAAATCAACCTTTTAACGAATTTGTTCAAGATAATATCTTTAAACCACTAGATATGCACGATACGCACTGGAGAGTACCTAAAGACAAACTTGCAAAGATAGTGAAGATTTCAGGCGGAAGTAAAGGTGGTAGCGAATACCCAGCATATGACACAAAATTTTTCAGTGGTTCTGTCGGCCTTGTGAGCACAGCTCAAGATTACCTGCATTTGCATCAGATGCTGATAAATGAGGGAAAATATAAAGAAAATAGGATTCTCTCTCAAAAATCTTTAGAGCTAATGTCCACCGATCAGGCCGGAGATCTTTTTTCAAAAACAGAGAAAGGCGAGGGTATGGGTTTTGGCTACGCAGTTAGTTTGACACTCGATCCAGAAAAAACATATTTGAAGACAGGATTAGGGAGTATTGTAACTGGAGGCATCGCAGGGACTGCTTCATGGTCAGATCCAGAGAACAAAATTGCTGCTGTAATAATGGTCCAACAACCCACAGCTGATTTTACAAATGAGATTTCTACCGCAATATTCGATGCCATCAAGAAAAATTAGAATCCTTTGCTTTTTGCGTAAGGTGAAATAAAGTTGTCTTATCATACAAAAATAAATCCTATTTTATCACTTTAAAATTTGTCCGGAGCCTTAAATTGTCATCATTCCCAATAGTAATTGAAAACCTTCAACTCTCCGATCTGGAAGATTTAGGGTTAAAGAAAACTATGGCTGTTGAATTGGATAAGGTCATTGAAAAGTTCATTCTTAATAAAAAAATTCAAGGTGCCGTTGTAGCAATCAGTCGTTCGAATAGAATCGTTTATTTTTCTGCTCAAGGATTAGCTGATGTTCCTAATAAGATTCCAATGAAAAAAGACTCAATGTTTCAAATGTGGTCATCGACAAAACCTGTCCTCGGAGTGGCTGCGATGATTGCAATTGAAAGGGGTCTTTTTAATCCAACAGATAAGGTAAGTAACTATCTACCAAATTTTAAAGATATTGAAGTTGCAGTATTAAAAGATCCGAAAGGTAGAGATAAATCTCCTTTGGGAGTGTATGCACAGCTTGGCAAAGAACTTAGTTTTTTTGCAAACTTATACTGGAAAGCGTGGTCTTGGTTTAATAACGACTATTATATCGGCTATATCCCAAAGCATAGGTTAGTGCACGCCAAAGAATCATTGACTATCCATCATCTGCTCACGCATACAGCGGGACTTGGAACTAATGGTCTTGGACAAGCGAATGCTCCATGGAATGCAAAACTCTCCTCGGGAAAACTTGACGATAAAGAGAATGAGTTCCTAAATAATATGACCGTGGGATCCCTTACCAATATGATTTCCGAGGGACCCTTGGACTTTCAGCCTGGTTCTCGACATTCTTACAGCCCGTACATGGGATTAGATGTTGTCGCTCACATAATAGAAATCACATCTGGGCAACCTTTTAATGAATTTGTTAAAACTAACATTTTTGATCCACTCGATATGAATGACACCTACTGGAATGTGCCGAGCGAGAAATCTGATCGTATCGTCAGCATCAGCGGTGGTGGGAAAGATGGGAGTAAACCGGCTGGTAAAACAAAATTTTTCTCAGGTTCTGTTGGTTTGATTAGCACTGCAAGGGACTACCTACACTTTGAGAATATGTTACTTAATAAAGGTGAATTTTTGGGTAAACGCATATTGACAGAAGCTTCCGTTACCATGATGTCAACCAATCAGTCGGGTGATTTATTCTCAGAAACTGAGAAGGTGACAAAGGGTTCAGAAGGATTTGGATATACAGTTGCTGTTACCCTTGATCCAGAAAAAGCTTTAATAAAACGAGGGAAAGGATCCTTCGGCTGGGCTGGCGCGGCAGGCACTATGTCTTGGACAGACCCAGAGAATGCATTGAACGTTGTAATAATGGTGCAGCAACCAACGAAAGAGTTCCCAGAAGATATTGCAAGAGTTGTTTTCAGTGCAATAAATTAGAGTGCTGTTTGGGTTTCATCAATAAAGTCAATAAACTCGGGGCTTTTTAGCCAATGCTTTGGAATTCTTCCGACGGCTTCGACCAATGACTTTGAACTTCTTTTAATAGCACCTTTGTCGCCTGTCTCCTCAATCCAGCCAGCTAAAGCAGCGCGCATCGCAATCAGCTTCTCAGTATAATTTTTATCAGAGGCCAAATTTACAGTCTCATTTGGATCATTTTGTAGATCGTATAACTCCTCTGCAGTTCGATCTCCAAAAGGAGTTGACTGTATCTCATTTAATAAACCATCCTCAAACATCGACCTCAACTTTGCAAAATAACCGTATTTAGAGTCCGGATAATCAATTGCCATCATTTCTCTGTGACCATAGTTGAAGAGCGGACGGTCCAAGTTAAAATTTTTAATGTAGTGATAACGTTTCCCAATTACTGATCTAACCCGGTCAATGACATTAGCACTTCGATCTGAAGCGGAAAAAACATATTCTCTTTTGTAATTTTTCTCAAACACGTTTCTCGTATCCATTGATTCGGGGATATTTTGGTTAGTGAGCGCCAGGGCTGTTCCAGTTACATCAATTAAACTCACAAGATCGCTTCTTACTGATCCTAATTTAACTCCTTTTATGGACTCCGGCGCTGAAATTATTAGGGGAACGTGGAGTCCCTCGATGTAACAAAATTCTTTGCTTCGGGGAAGATCAGAGCCATGGTCTGAAAAGACAAAAACGACCGTTTCGTCTGTCAAACCATCTTGCTCAAGACGCGACAAAATCTTGCCAATCTCAATGTCAGTCTGCATTATACTGTTCATGTGCATTGCGATGTTATAACGCATTTCATAAATATCAGGATATTGCGGTGGAACAGTCACCTGTGATGCTTTAACCACTGGATAACCTGATTTGGCTAATAAATCTGGCAACTGATCTCCCACATCTTTACCACCAGATACTCTGATTTGGCCAAAAAACGGCTTTTGGGATTTTATATCTGACCAGTCTCCACTTCCTTGCCCACTTTTGCCATATTTCGCTAACTTATTTTCAACTTTTGAATCCATGATTGAGTAAAGATCAGATTTTTTGTAGAAAAAATTATAATCATCCTTGCCACTGTTATAAGTTTCATAACCATTTTCTCTAAAGATCTCTGGAGCAGTCTTAAAATTTTCAGGCAAAAATATTTGATTTTCTTTGGTTCGACTGGAGCGATGATCATGAGTACCCAACCTAATTGCGTGAGAACCAGTTATCAGTGCTGATCTACTTGGACTGCAAACAGGTGATTCGGAATATGCTCGGGTGAATAAAACACCTCTGCTTGCGAGCTTATCTATATGAGGTGTTTTAACTAGATCATTACCATAGATCGAGTGCCAAGGTGATTGATCATCAATGATTATCCATAAGACATTCAATTTTTTTTCAGTATTCCCATGAGCAATACTAACAGCCAATATTGTCAGTAAAGCAAAAGTGGATTGGAGATATTTCATTCTAAATTCGCTCTATATAAAGGAGCTATACGCAACTTTTTTTGCTCTACCAAAAAACTCATCCCATTGCTCATCAGTCAAGTAATCTGGTTCACCCAGTGTTCGTGACAAAACATAATGCTTACAAATGATTTCAAGTCTCTCAGCATGATCAATCGCAACCTTAAAATTTGAACCTCTAGCAATCATGCCGTGATTGCCAAGCAAACATACTGCTTGATGAGTGAGTGCATTTGCAGCTCCATCTCCAAGCTCTTGGGTTCCAAAAGTTGCGTAAGGAATGCAAGGAACATGAGTATTTCCAAACAAACCAACCATGTAATGAAATCCTGGCAAGGGAAGATTATGACAAGCCAATGCTACACAATAATCTGAGTGAGTATGAACAACAGCATTGGCAGACTCCTGTTTTTTATAAATAGAAAGATGCATACGCCATTCTGAAGATGGTTTTATATCGCCAGAATAATTGCCATCACCATCGACGTAGACCACTCGATCAGCTGATATATTCTCAGCATCAGCACCGGAAGGTGAGATCAGCATCCCATCTTGAAATCGACAGCTCACATTTCCACTTGCCTGATTCATAAGTCCACGCTTATCGACTGTCAAATAAGCGTCGACCAAATCTTGTCTCAATTCATTCTCATCTTTCATAACCTTTCCTTATTAAATTTTTGCACCAAAATAAAAGTACGACACTGCTCTTCGAGGCATTAAACTTTGATTTCCCTCAGACCAATGCACTATGGATGAACTATGAACAACCGCGTCTCCTGGATTC
>CABXWC010000050.1:0-5610 GCA_902515855.1 uncultured SAR92 cluster bacterium | reverse complement strand
AGTCATTAAGACTTGCTATCCAAATTAATGTTGTAGACTAGTTCTTTATGTCACTAAAAGCATACCAAATGATCGCCGCATCAATTGATACGTTAATTGAGAGAGTCGGTAAACTACTATCTTTTTTGATGATTGTTTTGGTTTGTGTTGTCTTGGTTGTAGTCGTGGGGCGATACTTTTTTCAAATTGGATCGATTGCACTTCAGGAGTTAATAACGTACTTGCATGCAAGTATTTTCTTATTAGGTATTGCATATACCCTCAAGCAAGATGGTCATGTGAGAGTGGATATTTTTTATCGCGATTTTTCGCAAAAAAAGAAAGCCCTGGTTAATTTAATCGGCGGAATTTTCTTTGTGCTTCCCATCAGTATTTTTATTTTGTGGTTTTGTGGGGACTATGTTGTCGCAAGCTGGAATATTCTTGAAACCTCAAAAGAGAATAATGGCTTGCCGTTTGTTTACATTCTCAAGAGCCTGATGCTTGTTATGCCAACCCTTCTTATTCTGCAAGGACTGACCATCATGCTAAAAAATCTATTAGTGTTGTCAAAACGCGAAACTACAATTTCGAATCCAGACATTAAATAGTGATGTGTATATGATTGAATTATTACCCTTCATCATGTTTCTGGCAGTATGTCTGTGTCTTCTTGCAGGTTATCCAGTTGCACTCACATTAGCAGGCGTGTCCTTTCTATTTGCACTGCTCGGTGCTTTATTTGGACTTTTCGATATGGCTTATTTGGCAGCCTTTCCAAATCGGCTTTTTGGAATTATGGAAAACACTACCTTAGTTGCGGTGCCGCTATTTATTTTTATGGGTGTCATGCTCGAGAAATCTAAACTCTCAGAGGATCTTCTGTCCAGCATGGCAGATTTGTTTGGAGGTATCCGGAGTGGTCTTGGTTTATCCGTTGTATTAGTGGGAGCTCTTTTGGCAGCAAGCACTGGTATTGTAGGTGCGACGGTAGTCACGATGGGATTGATGTCATTACCGACAATGCTAGAGCGAGGCTATCATCCAGCAAAAGCCTCTGGACTTATTGCTGCAACTGGAACCCTTGGGCAAATCATACCTCCATCAATTGCTTTAGTATTACTTGGTGATACTTTATCCAATGCCTATCAACAAGCTCAACTTAGCATGGGTATATTTACACCCAAAACAGTCTCTATTGGAGATCTATTTTTAGGTGCTATTGTTCCGGGTTTGCTTTTGGTCTGTTTGTACTGCGTTTATATTGTAGCCACGTCACATTCAGTAAAAGTGTTAGCTTCAAGTCACAGCAGGAACCCAGTCGATCTATCAAAGGCTCTGAAAAATCTCTTTCCTCCCATAATGTTAATCATCGCTGTTTTGGGATCGATTCTAGGAGGATTGGCAACACCGACGGAAGCTGCCGGTGTCGGTGCATTTGGTGCAACCTTATTAGCAGTAGCTAAGGGTAAGCTGACTGGTGAGACCTTAAATGAGGTTGCACGCAATACAGTGCAAGTAACCTCAATGGTATTTTTTATATTGATTGGCGCTGCTATTTTTTCATTGGTATTTCGTGGTTTTGGTGGCGATGCTTTAGTTGAAAATTTTTTCGAAAGCTTACCAGGTGGTGTCTTTAGCGCAACATTAATAGTCATGATTGTGATTTTTATTCTTGGATTTATTTTAGATTTTATTGAGATCACTTTTGTTGTCGTACCGATTGTAGGGCCCGTGCTTTTGGCGATGGGCTTAGATCCGGTTTGGCTTGGTGTGATGATAGCCATTAATTTGCAAACATCTTTTTTAACGCCGCCCTTTGGTTTTGCTCTATTTTATTTACGTGGGGTTGCGCCACCAAGTGTGGCAACATCAGATATGTATAGGGGTGTTATTCCCTTTATCTTGATTCAAATTCTCGTCTTGATTGCGATCGCTATATGGCCAGCAATTGCAACCTGGTTACCTGGAACTTTTTGAATAAGTCTAGTCGTCGACAGTGGCAAGCGAAATATTATAAACGCCCGCTTCTCTAGCCTGATCTGATATCTTCACGAATATTTCGGTCTTGGCCTTTGGGTGAGCTGCGATGACAACCGCTGCCTCTGGTTTTTCAGCATGAAGTCTCTCTACATTAGCTCTAACGGATCTAATATCAATCCTTCTTCCTTCGAGCATTAACTCGTTTGATTCAGAAACTCTAAACACAATGTTTGTATCACTAGAATCTGGAGGAGGGGCGTCAGACGTTGGAGGTCGATTTACATCAAGTCCTACCTCATTAACAAAAGATGCGGTGACGATAAAGAAGATGAGCATAATAAATACAACGTCCAACATTGGCGTCATATCAATCTCGTTTTCTTCCTCGCTTCTTCGTCTCTTGCCTAGTGCCATCGAATCTCTCTGTATGTGTTTATAAGATAGGATTCAACATTTTACTGTTTTTAGAATAAATTACTACCTAAACAGATTAGATCTATTTTTAGCATTATTAGTGCAGTACCATCTATGTAAATCTTTATCTCTATTTGTGTTATGCCTGAGTTACCCGAAGTTGAAACGACAGTCATTGGTATAGCGCCACTATTAGTCAATCAGAGAATTAAAAAAATAGTTGTTCGAAATAAACAACTGCGCTGGCCTGTAACGGATCAAATTGAGTCAATCGTAAAGGACCTCATTATCAAGACTGTTAAGAGGCGAGCGAAATACATTGTTGTTGACTTAGATCATGGATCATTTCTTATCCATCTTGGAATGAGTGGAAGTTTGAGATTAATTTCAGAGGCGGATATTTTAAAAAAGCATGATCATATCCAAATGTATTTATCCAATGATTATGTGCTGACTTACCATGACCCTAGACGATTTGGATGCTGGTTATGGAGTAATGATGATCATAAATTATTGCACAGCCTTGGACCTGAGCCCCTCTCAAAGTCATTTGATGGCAATTATCTGTGGCGTTTGTCTAAAGGTCGAAAACTCTCAGTCAAAGCTTTTATTATGGATAGTAAAATTGTAGTAGGAGTAGGTAATATTTATGCTAATGAGGCACTTTTCTCAAGTGGCATACGGCCAAACAGGCGTGCAGGTAATATTTCCTTAAAGCGTTATGAGTTGTTGGCTAAAAACATTAAATCCATATTAACCGCGGCAATAAAGCAAGGAGGTACAACCCTTAGAGATTTTACAAATGGCCGAGGTGAGCCAGGATATTTTGAACAATCATTGAATGTATATGGACGAGCAGGAGAAAAGTGTCTCAACTGTGCTTCGATACTTCGAGAAATAAGGTTAGGTCAAAGAAGCTCCGTCTTCTGCATGAGTTGTCAGCAGTAAGGGTTAGTGCTTGCTGAATTTTTCTTTTAGAGCATTCTCAACATTTGGCGTTACAAACTTACTAACATCACCATTTAAAGATGCGATTTCGCTAACTAAGGATGATGAGACATAAGAGAACTTTTCTGCAGGAGTTAGAAATAAACTCTCTACTTCGGGATTAAGTGCACGATTCATGTTAGCCAGCTGAAATTCATATTCAAAGTCCGAAACAGCTCGTAAACCTCGCATAATAGCTTGAGCATTATTGTCTTTGACAAAATCTACTAATAAGTAGTCAAATCCCTTAATCTCAATATTAGGAAGATGCGCCAGGCATTCTTCCGCGAGTTTGATTCTATCGGCGAGTGAGAAAAGAGGATTTTTGCGATCACTACTTGCTATTGCGATAACAACGTTATCGAACAAACTGGATGCACGTTGCACCAGATCAATGTGACCTTTGGTTATGGGATCAAAAGTGCCTGGATACACGATTGTTGTCATTTTCTCACTCCTAGCCAATTCAATTTTGGATATTTTTCTTCTCGCCTCGAGAATATAACATATAGCGAACATTGCCCGCGACTTGCTCTCGAAATAACGACCAATTATCTGGAATTTGAAACATTGACGAGTCCGATCTAGCCTCTATGTAAATTAGTGCATCGTGACTTAACCAATTATTTAATTCTAAAGCGCGCATGGTTGACTCATAAATGATCGAATCAAATGGTGGATCAAGAAATACAATATCGAATGTTTTGCTGAGTTCTTTGGAGGATAGATAGTTTAAAGCATCATCATGTATTAATTCTGTTGATGAACACAATTTCTCGATATTTTCGGCAAGATGATTTACAACCCTTTTATTTTTTTCGATCATTACACATTTAGATGCGCCTCTTGATAGCGCCTCCAATCCAAGACATCCTGATCCAGCAAACAAGTCTAGACAAATTGATCCTTGAATATTGGGTTGAAGCCAATTAAAGAGAGTTTCTCTAACTCTATTTCCAGTCGGGCGAAGTTCGGGCTTATCGTAGAAGGTTAGGTTTGTTCCCTTCCACTTTCCCCCGATGATTTTTATTTTAGATAGCGTGCCTTTATTCGACATAGTCATATCAAACGCGTTAATTTGGATTTACACACTTAAACTCTTGTAGATGATAGGATACAGGAAAAATAATTTATAAAATGTAATATTAAATGTCGATGAGATTTTCATTTTTGATGCAGAATACCTTGATATCGTGAAATTTTTTAAAAGAAAAAAAGTAGAGCCTAAAGCTGATCAAAGCGAAAGTGAGAATAGCGCTCCCTCAATTTCAGAAAGATTGCGCCAGGCACTTAAAAAAACTCGGAATAGTTTATCTGATGTGCTGTCTGTTCCAAGAGAGATCAATCCTGAGTTTCTCGAGGATCTCGAGTCCTCACTGATTGTGGCGGACATTGGTGCAGAGACCACAGATGAGATAATCCAGTCTCTGACACTCAGTATGAATCGTAGTGAGCTTAAAGATAGTGAAGCTGTAAAGATGGCTTTAAAAAATCTTTTGTTAGAGCGTTTGTCCAAAAATCAGACAGAGCAGAATATATCTGAAGTTGAAAAACCTTTTGTAATATTTGTCGTTGGAGTCAACGGGGTGGGGAAAACAACTACGATAGGGAAGCTGGCAAATAAGTTCAAATCTGAGGGGCATAATGTGCTGCTTGCAGCAGGAGATACGTACAGAGCGGCTGCTGTTGAGCAACTACAAATTTGGGGCAGCAAAATAGACGTGCCTGTAATTGCGCAGCAAACCGGAGCGGATAGCGCATCAGTAGTTTTTGATGCAATCCAGTCAGCAAAGACGAAAGGCATTGATGTAGTGATTGCTGATACAGCTGGGAGACTTCATAACAAAAGTAATTTGATGGAGGAGCTGTCAAAAATAAAGCGAGTTGCTTCAAAATTGTCTGATGAGGCGCCTCATGAGGTTTTATTAGTGCTGGATGCTGCAACTGGACAGAATGCGATAAGCCAAATGACCGAATTTTACAAAGCCGTCAATGTGACAGGATTAGTACTAACAAAATTAGATGGGACTGCAAAAGGTGGCATTCTGGTCTCGCTTGCAAAGAAATTTCCCGTTGCCATCCGATACATTGGAATTGGTGAGGGTATCAATGATTTGAAACCTTTTGATGCAGAGAGTTTTGTCGATGCGTTAGTGGACTTTGAAAGCAGTTAGTTCTGTCTATGATTAAAGTTGACAACGTAAGTAAAGTTTATCCCCAAGGAACCGCCGCTTTAAGTAACATAAA
>CABXWC010000049.1:0-5807 GCA_902515855.1 uncultured SAR92 cluster bacterium | reverse complement strand
ATTACTGTTGATGATTTCGTTGGAGAGTATGATGGTGTAAAGCTCCCGCGAGAAGAATTACTTGAAAATGCATTTGTCCTTCTCCCAATGGTCAAACTAATAGGAAATGAACTGCACCCAGAAACAAAAAGAAGCTACATTGATCATTGGCATGAGTTTGATAAAACCAAACAATTTCTGACAGAAATATCCTTCTCTTTCGATTAAACTCTAGAGTGCATTCGAACTTCCACCATCAACGGCGATCGTCTGCCCAGTCATATATTCTGCGTCAACTGCTAAAAAATAAGTTGTTTTGGCAATATCACTTTCAGTTCCAAGTCTGCCAAGCGGTACTTTACTCAACACTGACTGTTGTTTATCAATATCGTCAGTCTCATGCTCAGGCCAAAGGATAGCTCCTGGCGCGACGCTGTTGACTCTGATTTCTGGAGCTAATTCTTTCGCCAGTGTTTTTGTCATCGCAATGTTACCCGCCTTTGCTATTGTGTAGATTGGATGATTAATCAATGCCTGTCTTGCGTGCATATCAGATATATTAACGATCGATCCTTTACTCTCCTTCAGCAATGGTGCGAGCGCCTGAGCAATGAAAAATGGAGATTTTAAATTACTATTTATCAGATCATCCCACTGCGATTGATCACATTGCTCTAGTGGTGTTGGATAAAAACTTGACGCATTATTTATAAGGACATCCAAGCGGCCGAGCTCACAACAAAATGTCGATATTTTTGCCACGGTATCAGGGGAATTAAGATTCCCTTGAACTGTATAACAGCGTGCAGGGCTATTTTCGTTTAAAAGCTTAGAGAGGCTTTCGGCTTCTTTTTTAGAATTGTTATAGTGGATAATGCACGCAAAACCTTTAGATGAGAACAGGCGTGCAAGCTCTGCCCCAATTCTTTTCGCAGCTCCGGTTATTAAAACAACGGGCATTTCTTCTTTTGACTCATTCAATTTAATTACCTCTTTTATTTGGTATATCTGAGTTGAACTGCTTTTATTGATTCAAGTTGTGCGTGTTGTAGCTCTTTACCAATCTTATCCCCAGTTAGACCCGAAATATCTAGATAATTTATATTTATTTTTCTAAGCTCCACAACACATTCTTTCAAAAATGCCGTGATTCTCCTTGTTTTATCAGGGCATTTCCCTTCATGCAGCCAAATTACTTCGAAGCAATTTAATAAATTTAAAAAAATAACAGTTTGCTTTAGAGCATTTATTTCTTTGAACACTAAAAGTAGTTTTTTAGGTTTTGCCGTAACTGATTTCCATGAAATATCCATACATCTGTACATTAATGATGCAAATTGAGTAAATTTCTTTGGTGCTTTTACTCTTTTACATATCTCCTCAACCAAGTTAGGTCTAGAGTCTGATTGTGCTAATAAAATCCAAAATATAGTTGCAAATCTAATCGAAGGATCATTTGTGTTATCGGATACTGATTTCATTATTCCCAAAAGTCCCTCTTTTTTATCATTGTTATTAAGCTCATCATTAAGCTCGGGAAATATAGTTTGAAATGCTCCTGAATTTAGTAAACTACTAACAAAAAGATGTGGTGATTTCTCTCTCATAGCACTTTCAATTTCGCTCCAAATTCGCTCGTTCGAGAGCGCTGAAATTTCTCCAGAGTGAACAATTTTTATCATTGCTGCTTTAGTTTCAGATGCGATTTTAAAACCAAGATGTTGGTATCGAGCATAAAATCTAGAGACCCTGAATACTCGGAGAGGATCTTCAACAAACGCCTCTGAAACATGCCGCAAAATTCTGTTTTCAATATCTTTTAATCCATTGTATGGATCAATTAGAGTTCCTTTTGAGTCTCTAGCAATTGCATTAATGGTCAAATCTCTTCTACCAAGATCATCTTCAAGCGTAACACTGGGATCGGTGAAGAATTGAAAACCTTGATGTCCAGTACTTACTTTTTTCTCAGTTCTGGCTAATGCGTATTCCTCTTTTGTTGTAGGATGAAGAAAAACTGGAAAATTTTTTCCAACAGGGGTAAACCCCAGTTCTATCATCTGTTGAGGTGATGACTCTACAACCACCCAATCAGTTTCATGATATTCAAATGAAAGTAGACTATCCCTAACTGCTCCTCCAACCTCATATATCTTCATTTTGTATGATTTTCCCAGAGCGAATTAGCGCAATCTTATCTCTCGTGTGTTTGCTATTCTGAACAACCAAACTCCCAATAAGTAATTTAAAATAGTTTTTATTGATATCATTATAAACGCTGGATACTGCCACCAGAAGTCTAACCAAGCATTCCAAAACCAAGAGTATATCCAGGCTTTAAACCATGGCAATTTCTGATTTACAAACATGTCTGTTGATAATGAAATAATGGTAAAGTCAGATGAAATGATTAAATTAAGTACCCAAAGAAGGAAGATCAGCTGGATCGGAGTTGTATACAATAAAAAATATGCGCATCCTCGTGTAATTTTATTCATTCTTCTCACCCAGCTATATTTCGATTGTCATAATATTCTAAATGCATATATTTTTAAATAATCTGAGAACCAAGATTGCTTTTCTGGCATAATTATTGTCCCAGTTTCCTACAGGAATTTTCTTTGAGTGTTACCATTTTAAGTCTGAAAAATCTGAGTTTTAATCGAAATGAAAAGCCTGTTTTTGATCCAATAGACCTTGAAATCAATGAGGGTGATTTGGTCCATATAAAAGGAGCGAATGGGAGCGGTAAAACTACTTTACTACGAATACTAGTTGGGCTTCTTCAGCCATCGAGTGGAAGTATTAAATATCAAGGCGTTGACTTGCAGGCTTGCCTCTACGACTACTTTTCGAATATCACTTATGTGGGACATAATTCAGCTGTGAAAAACTCTCTCACGGTTTTCGAAAATCTATGTTGGATGTCAGGCGAAAATAAATTAGTGGACTCACATATCCATACTTTGGAGACTTTTGGACTTTTGAATCAGAAAGACTCTCTGTGTGGCGAATTATCGGCTGGCCAGAAAAGAAAAGTTGCTCTAACACGAATTCTTCTTAATGACTCGAAGATATGGTTTTTGGACGAACCTATGAATGCGTTGGATAGCCAAGGTGTCTCGATTTTGAAAAAGGCTATGAAAAAACATAAAAATAATCAAGGCATAGTGGTATTTGCCAGTCATCAGGACGTAATGGTAGGTGATGTAAAGAAAATTTTAATTAGGAACACGATTCATTGAACACTAACTACCAATCAAATCTTTTCTTTTCATATATGAGGAGGGATCTTCTAATTGCGTTTAGGAGAAAATCTGCGTCTTTGAACCCGCTTATTTTCTTTGTGATGATCGTAGCCTTGATGCCTTTGAGCCTTGGCTCTTATGAATCAAGACTCCAGCAGATGGCCCCAGGTGTAATTTGGATAATGGCATTATTATCCGTTTTGCTTTCATCGGAATCCCTATTTGATGAGGACTATAGGGATGGATCGCTTGAGCAGATGATAATCACGCCAAATCTGTTATTTATGGTGGTGCTTGGGAAGATTACTGCCCATTGGCTCACAAAATCATTGCCAATTGCAATTGCCTCACCATTGATGGGTTTACTTTTATCGATTTCACCCGAATCGATTTTCTCATTAATGATTGGCTTAATAATTGGTACGGCATGCTTTACGCTACTTGGAGGTGTTGGAGCAGCACTCACAGTTGCGACAAAGGATAAAAGTTTTTTGTTAGCGCTGATAATCATGCCTTTATATGTTCCGATAATAATCTTTGGAAGTTCAATAATTTATTACAGAATTGATGGGATGGACTGGAGCTACCCACTCGCCGCCTTACTTTCTATATTTTGTATGCTTACGATATTGAGTCCATTATCAATTTCTGGAATTTTCCGCTCCTCAATGGTTGAGTAAAAGGGATATATTAATGAATTGGAATTGGTTTCATAAATTCGCTTCTCCGAAGTGGTTTTATCAGATATCCGAACGGATATTACCAGGTCTTTGCGTCGTTACTTTCTCTTTGTTGTTCGTCGGTCTTATTTGGGGAATCGGCTTTGCCCCTGCAGATGCAAAGCAAGGCAATAGTTTTCGAATTATTTATTTGCATGTTCCGTCATCATTTTTGGCATTAGCGGGTTATTTTTTAATGGCAATTGCAGGAGCCATAGGATTAATCTGGCGAATAAAATTATCTTTTTGGGTAATGAAATGTGCTGCTCCAATTGGAGGCATTTTGACTGTCTTGGCGTTAGTAACTGGTGGTTTATGGGGTAAACCCACTTGGGGTAGTTTTTGGGTGTGGGATGCAAGAGCAACGTCTATGCTTATTTTGCTCTTTTTATACATAGGTGTTTATTTGCTAGGTAGATCTTTTCAAAACTCAGATTCTGGCGACAAGGCGAGTGCATTTTTGTCAATAATTGGAACCGTAAACATTCCGATAATTTACAAATCTGTTGATTGGTGGTTCACACTGCATCAACCTGCAACAATTAATTTCACATCGGCACCCTCTATGCATCCAGACATGTTCTATCCTTTGTTCATAATGATTATAGCTTTTTACCTTGTTTATGGTCTTGCTCTGACCCTATCATTACGAGTTGAAATTCTCTCTCGTGAACGGAAAACAAAATGGGTTCGTAAACTAATTTCACAGCAATGATATTTATGGCGCATTGGTGATTTACGATGATTTTTCAATTTAATAGTTTGATGCAGTTTCTCGATATGGACGGGCATGGCGTTTTTGTTTGGAGTTCCCTCTCGCTGTCTTTGGTACTCTTATCATATTTAATAATTCGCCCAGTTCTTGAAAAAAGAAAACTGGTAGCGCAATTAAAAATTGATAGCTTGGATGTTAGTGATGCACCCGATTAGGAGGCAGAGACTGCAAATTGTGGCATTAATTATTCTACTCTCAGCTTGTGCTGCCGGACTTGTTATTTATGTACTTGGGCAGAACGCAAACTTTTTTTTTACCCCATCACAAATTTTAGCTGGCGAGTATCGATCAGGAAGCACTATTAGAGTGGGTGGAATGGTGGTCCAGGGGAGTGTGTCAAGGCCCAATGAAAACCTGCAAACTCAGTTCACATTGACTGATGGCAAAACATCATTGGATATAGTTTACGAAGGAATTCTACCTGATCTCTTTGCGGAAAATGAGGCAGCAATTGCAACTGGTGTAATGAGTGTTTCAAACAAACTAATAGCGAGCCAGGTTTTGGCCAAGCATGATGAGAATTATACGCCTCCAGAGCTCACTGAGACGATGGATTTTATTCGCTATTCTGATTATAAAGTGCAATAAAATATGATTGCAGAAATTGGGCAGCTATCTCTAATTCTGGCACTTTGCACATGTGCTTTAATGCTTCTTATTCCGATTTTGAGTATACAGTTTCAAAACGAGTCTTGGCTAAGATTAAGCGCACCATTAGCTCTCAATCAGTTATTTTTTGCATGTTTTTCGTTTGTTTGTCTATCTCTATGCTTTGTGTATGACGATTTTTCTGTCAAGTATGTTGCACAAAATTCCAACTCTTTATTACCATTAATTTACAAAGTCAGTGCAGTCTGGGGAGCACATGAAGGTTCTCTTTTACTTTGGATACTTGTTTTGTCAGGATGGACCGCTGCAGTGGCTTTTCTGGGAGCTAATATAACGGTTAAGTTTAGAAGCCATGTATTGTCGGTGCTAGCTGCCGTTTCAATCAGTTTTCTGCTCTTTTTAATCTTGACTTCTAATCCATTTGACCGAATTTTACCAATAGCTCCTGAAGACGGTGGTGATTTAAATCCGCTTCTT
>CABXWC010000048.1:0-6120 GCA_902515855.1 uncultured SAR92 cluster bacterium | reverse complement strand
CAAAGTCTGCACTTAAAAGGGAGGAAATTAGATTTTTATTATGAAATCCGGATTTCATCGTTCTCGATCTTGGCTCAATCACCGCAATAATCTGTTCACCCCCAACTTTCTTTCTAAGGGAGTCTAAAGTCGAAAATATTTCTGTAGGGTGATGCGCAAAATCATCATAGATATTGATATCACCTTTCTTTGCAATGAGCTCCATTCTGCGTTTGACACCTTTGAAGGTATTAAGCGCATTTGAAATTTGTTGGGAGTTCACTCCAAGTAGGCTTGATGCGATGCTTGCGGATACAGCATTTTTAACATTATGCTCGCCAAAGTTACTCCATTTTACTTTTGTATTATTACATTTAGATACTGAGGCAGATCTATCCACAATCGTAAACTCTGATCCATCTTTATTACCAAGAATATACTGCCACTCAGATTGCATTTTCGCTGAATAGCCTATTTTTTTGCTCCAACATCCTAGGTCCATCATATCCGATATATTGCTATCTTCAGCATTAAAAACTATGTTTCCATTACTGGGTAACGTTCTCAAAAGATGATGAAACTGTTTTTTTATCTCTTCTAAATTATCAAAAATATCGGCATGATCAAACTCTAGGTTATTGATAATCAAAGTATCAGGTGAATAATGAATGAACTTAGATCTCTTGTCGAAGAAAGCAGTGTCGTACTCATCTGCCTCGATCACAAAGTAATCACTATCGCCTAAACTAGCTGAAATGCCAAAATTCTGAGTTATTCCGCCAATTAAAAAACCAGGCTTATATCCGGCCTCTATCAATATATGCGTAAGCATACTGGCAGTCGTAGTCTTTCCATGAGTCCCAGAAACCGCTAATACAAATTTGCTCTTCAATACATTTTCATACATCCACTGAGGACCAGAGATGTATGGGATTTTAGAGTTAAGAATATATTCTACGCAATTATTGCCTCTCGACATTGCGTTACCGATTATCACTAAATCGATATCAGATGGAAGATTATTTGGGTCATAGCCCTCTGACAACTTTATACCGAGGCTAACAAGTTGATCACTCATCGGCGGGTATATATTCTGATCACTCCCAGTTACCCTATGCCCAAGCCCTTGTGCTAGCGCAGCAACGCTGCACATGAAAGTCCCACATATTCCTAAAATATGGATATGCATAGGTCAGTCAAAAGTTAGTATTAGATACATATGAACACAAATTCCAATGTAATTCATTGATTTAATTTAGTTGGTTCAACAAACACGATTAAACTTTCCTCCCTCTAAAAATCCTTTAATATTGCCTGCTACCTGCTCGACTAGTCTTTGTCTCGCCTCCTTTGAAATCCAAGCTGTGTGAGGCGTAACAATTAAATTCGGTACTCTTCCATCCAAAAGAATATTACCGCTGATTGGAGGCTCTTCACTTAATACATCTAGTCCCGCTCCGGCAATCTCTCCATTAATAAGTGCTTCATGGAGACTTTTTTCATTAATCAATTTACCTCGGGCAGTGTTAATTAAAATAGAGCTCGATTTCATAAGCTTCAGCTCTCTCTGATCAATCAGATTAATATTATCTTCTGTCAGGGGACAGTGAAGACTTAAAACATCACTTTCTTTTAACAAATCATCAAAATCAATCCTATCGTTTTGAAAAGAATGCTCTGTGTTCTTCAATGCTGCATATCTGACTTTCATGCCAAATACCGGAGCAACAGAAGCTACACCTCGCCCCAACTCTCCAGCACCAACTATCCCTATAGTTTTTCCTGATAACTCTTGAACAGGATAATCAATGACGCAAAATGAATCACTTTTCTGCCATCGGCCACTCATAGAGGCCTGCGAGTATCCAAGGAGTTTTGTAGTCAGCGCTAAAATGAGCGCCCAGGTATGTTGGACGACTGATCGAGTTCCATAACCCACGGCGTTAGAAACAGAAACACCGCATTCAGCCGCGGCATCAAGATCTATAATATTTGTACCTGTAGCAAATAAGCCAATAAACTTTAAATCTTTTGCGTGGTTGATATTCTCTCGTGTCAAGACAACCTTATTTGTTAAAACAACATGGGCATTTTTAATTAGACCACTAACGTCACTTACAGAGCTATTACCATAGATTTCCCATTCAATGGGAAGACTAAATAAAGCAGAGGTGTCCAAATCTTGTGGACCTAACGTATCAAAGTCGAGTACTACACCCTTCATAACAAATTATCGTTTGCTCAAAGGACCAATTATAAGATTATTTTCGAGGAGGCAAAAGGAACAACGTAGATGTGGTTTTTTTGTATTCAGTGTAAGCAGCACTATCACCCCATTTCTTATCAGCTAATCTGTCAAGCAAAGGGATACCGCTGACTTTAGTCAGCAAAAAATAAACGAAAATAGGGGAAATCAAAGTTGCTAGTTGGGCTCCGGACAGAACAGGAAAAGAAATACAAGCGACGCCAAGCCATAGCAGAATTTCACCAAAATAATTAGGATGTTGCGACCAAGACCAAAGACCAGTATTCATAAACTTGTCCTTATTTTCCTCAATCTTTCGAAATTCTGTCTTTTGGTTATCGGAAATCACTTCAACCAAAAAACCTACTGCCCAAAGAACTATCCCTAAAAATCCATAGAAACCGATATCCAATTTAACGCTTGAGGTTATTGCTGCAAGACCAGCCCCAAGCGTTATCAATACCCATAGGCCTCCTAGTGTCCAAGTCATTAGGAACCAAAGAAAGTTATGTTTCATAACTTCGAACCGTCGGTCTTGGCCAGCTTTCTTTACTCTCAAAAAAAGAAAAGAACCAAGCCGAAGTGCCCAGATTAGAATCATGGCGCAAATAATCAAATCTCGCACATGAAGAATAGGACTTGCATAACAGGCAGCGAGTGCTATCAACACGTAAGATATAGATCCAGTTAAATCGAAGTAATGCTCTGTTGAGTTTAGATATGATGGAATGAAGACCAGCCAGTGCAGCAGAAAACCAAGAGAACCACATAAAAAGAACATGGGAACGTTCCAAAGAGATATGCTGCTGGTGCTTCCAGCAGCCAAAATCAAGGCTCCCAAAACCAGTGAAATCAATATTCCTAGAAGACTTTTGTGTGTTGGCATAATTACCCCTGTTACGACTTTATAAAATCCTATCGCAACTAATAAATCTTTTACGAAGTTTTATTCACATTTAGATGACTACTCGTAAATCGAACCCCATTTTTGAATTTAAAACGAACATAGTTTTGTTGTATTTGATTTAAGTAACAACGCATAATGGTTAAAACAATGTTAGATCTATTCAAAAGTAAGACCAACTTATGACCACATTTTTATCCAAATTATATGATCAACTTATCGTTGAAAAACCAAAATTTGCTCTTCTTCTGACCCTGATGATCACAATTGGCATGTCACTGGGTCTTGCCAATTTTAAACTTGACGCCTCTGCGGATTCACTGACTCTCGAGAGAGATGAAGATCTTGATTTTCATCGACAAGTATCAAAAAAATATGGTACAGATAATTTCCTAGTAATTACTTTCACACCAAAAACTGGCGACCTATTTGATGATGATAATTTAAAAACTATCGGTCTTATCTCAAATAAACTATCGATAATAGATGGTGTTGAAAACGTGAGTTCCATTGTCAATGTGCCACTTCTATATAGCCCAAAAGTAACTATCGACAGCTTGGCTAACGAACCACTTACTCTCATGTCTGCAGATATCAATAAGGAACTTGCAATAAACGAGTTTCTCAATAGCCCGGTTTATAAAAATAATATTCTGAGTCAAGATAAAAATACGACCGCAATATTGCTGACAATTGCTATTGATTCGGATTACGTAGCACTCGCTGAAAAAAGAGACGCGTTAAGACAAAGGGCCGCAACAGATACTTTAAGTGCTGAAAGCAAGAGCGAATTAAACACAGCCATCCAAGAGTTTTACGATTATCAAACTATGCGGTATTCACTGGACCATAAAAGAGTAAAAGAGGTTAGAGATGTTCTGAGCGAATTTGAAGATCAAGGGAATATATTTCTCGGTGGCCCTGATATGATTACAGCTGATCTAATTAGTTTTATCAAAAAAGATCTACTTATTTTTGGAATAGCAATAACAATTTTTATAGTTATTATTTTATCGCTAATCTTTAAAGAGCCAGAGTTTGTATTTTTACCTTTGGTGTCATGCGCCAGTTGCGTTCTTATTGTCCTTGGAGGTTTGAGCTGGTTTGGCTGGAAACTTACCATTATTTCTTCAAACTTTATTCTTTTACTAATAATCTTAACGCTCGCGATAAATATTCACTTAATCGTCCGATTTAGGGAGCTTTCGAGCACATCAGAAGCACACGAAACTAAAGAAAATGTAAAAATAATGGTGAAAACTATGTTTAAGCCATGTTTGTATACTATGTTAACGACGATGGCCGCGTTCCTCTCTCTTATCACCAGTAATATCAGACCAGTTATAGATTTCGGCCTAATGATGACTGTAGGTGTTGGGTGCGCATTTGTCTCAGTTTTTATCGTAATACCATCAAGCTTATCGCTATTTTGTAATAAAAAATTTAAAACCCGTAAAGATCTATCGCTGAATATCACAAAGTTTTTTGCATCAATGGCAGAGAGACAGGGTAGTCAGATTATCATAATCTCAATATTCGTCAGTATCATTAGTGGAATAGGACTGACCCAGCTTAAAGTGGAGAATAAATTCATAGACTTCTTCCATTCAAGCACAGAAATACATCAAGGCATAAAAGTTGTGGATGAATCACTGGGAGGCACAACACCACTTGACGTCATTATAAAAGCTCCAGAGATCGACATGACCATTGAAGAAAATGATCTTGATAATAATTTTTTTGAGAATGACTTTGATTTTGATGATTTTTCAGACTTTGAAGAATTTACCGACGGAGATCAAATACAGTTTGATATAGAAACGGACCAAAACAATATGATTGTGCCAAGTTATTGGTTTTCATCTGGCGGTCTAACTGATTTAGAGCGACTTCATCGGTATCTCGAAGAAATGCCAGAGATTGGCAAAGTGGCATCACTAGTTCAAATTCATGATATCGCAACAGATCTAAGTGGCCGCAATTTAAACGATTTAGAACTATCCATAATGCGTCAAACTCTTAACGAAGAAATAACTAATCAATTAATCAAGCCATATTGGGATCAAAACTCAGATGAGGTTCGGATCCAAGCTAGGATTATCGAAAGTTATGACAATCTTGATAGGCAGAACTTAATTCAAAAGATAAAAACATATGGTATCGAGGAACTGAATCTGAGTGATCAACAATTAAGGCTCTCGGGCATATTTATATTATATGAAAATATGCTCAACTCTTTGTATAAATCTCAAATCCAGACACTTGGGACTGTGCTTTTAGGAATATTTTTAATGTTTTTATTACTTTTCAAATCCATAAAGTTCTCATTAATCGCTATTACGCCGAATATACTAGCTGCCATAGCAATTCTTGGTAGTATGGGTATATTTAGTATCCCATTGAACATAATGACAATAACCATCGCTGCGATAACAATTGGGATAGGGGTGGATCACTCTATTCACTATATCACTAGGTTTAAGGCTGAATTTAGAAGCTGCAAAAACTATACGGAAGCCTTAACTCATGCTCATACAACGATAGGGCAAGCATTATTTATTTCTTCAATAACAATAATCATAGGCTTTTCTATCCTTACCTTTTCGAGTTTTGTGCCTTCAATACACTTTGGAATACTTACTGGAATGGCAATGATGCTAGCATTACTTGGCTCACTAACTTTGATGCCAAAATTAATTCTTCTTACAAAACCGTTGGGAGCTGAAGAATAACAAACTATAATTTGTGGTTGGTCGAAGTTGTTAACTTGCGAGGAAATTCGAAACAAATTTGCTCAGCTGTAAATACACCGATAAGCTTTTAAATGAATAATTAAAATGAAGAAAAACATCCCACCAATTGTCTTATTTATTCTTGATGGATGCGGTCACAGTGAGGATAAAAGTTTTAATGCTGTTGCTAATGCAAAAAGACCAATATGGGATAGTCTTTGGAATGAGGCCTCCTCAAAATGCTTAATTGAAACAGCAGG
>CABXWC010000047.1:0-6260 GCA_902515855.1 uncultured SAR92 cluster bacterium | reverse complement strand
CACCAGACGCGCCTACCATCACGCGAACTGATTCCGGCGACGGTGAGATTTATCTGTACGTCACGGTTTCTGACGATGGGGGGTCAACGATTACGGGTTACACGGCTTCCTGTACAGACGGTACGACGACATTCACGGGCACCGGCACGGAATCCCCTATCACGGTTAGTGGGCTGACTAACTACACGCAGTACAGCTGCACGGTCACTGCGACCAACGACATTGGTACCAGCGCAGCCTCGGTGGTCGTTACGGCGACTGCGGGGGAGCGCCCGGGGGCGCCTTCCATCACTAGTATCACGTCGGGTGACGGCTCCCTCGAGGTCGCTTTTAGTGCCGGCAAGGGCGGTGCGGCGGACGACTATACCTTGACGTGCATCGACCAAACGGGGAGCCGACTGAGTGGGCGTTCTGGAATGATGCCTGCACAATTCAGCCCGCATTACATAGATGACAAGCCGGTGCTGTCAGGTACCAAGACGTTCCCAACTGCAATGGCGTTTCATCAATCTGAAGAGTTCAGAGAGGGATCTCTTCGCTGTGGGACCGACGCCCACGAACTATTTTTAGGGAGTCAAAAGAGATATGAGATTGACCAACGGGTAGCTGATTGCACAAATGAGCTGACAAATATTGAGTTAGAGTACGATCCCGTCGTGGGTCGCACCATTGTCATTCCCGTGTACTTCCATATCATTCATAAAACTGATGGTACCGGGTATGTCAGCCGCGAACGTGTTGACGACCAAATGGCGGTCCTTAACGAGGACTTTAGCGGTACGTCATTTAATGGCGATTCGGGATACAACACGACTATTCAGTTTGAACTGGTAGCAGTCGATTACGTGGAGAACGACGAGTGGTATGCCGTAACGTACGAAAACACAGAGTTTAGATCAGCGCTGGCGCAAAGCCCCGACCGATACCTCAATATTTATACCCAAAATCCTACGGCTAACGGCCAGTCCCTTCTTGGTTATGCGACTTTACCGGCTGGGTCTGCAGGCACCAGTACCGATGGGGTGGTGATGAAGCATGAAACCATTGGTGGCAGGAACAATGGCTACGGGGCCTACAACCATGGCCGCACCTTGGCTCACGAGGTCGGGCATTACCTTGGCCTGTTACATACCTTTCAGGATGAGGTCTGCGATAATACCTACACCACACAGGATCTTATTATTGATACGCCCCCGCAGAGTGCTGCTGACACCGGCACCGAGGCATCGTCGACTTGTGGGGTGCCTTCGGCGATCGAAAACTACATGAACTACAGTCAAGATGCGGCGCTGAATACATTCACCGTAGAGCAGACGAACCGCATGATTTGCAGTCAGACCAGTTATCGGCCAGAAGCTTACAGGTTTGAAACTCGTCCCGTGTTCACGGCCTCTGGCGCGAGCTCGCCGCTCACAGTGACTGGGCTCACCAATGGCAACACTTACAGTTGCTCGATGGTTGCGAGCAACAGTATGGGGTCTAGTGCTGCATCAGCTGCAGTGGATGCGATTGCCGATGGTACCGCACCTGCCGCGCTGTCGCCGGCGTCGCAGACGGTCGATGGCAGCGTGGGTAGTGCGATCACACCGACAACGGCGTATACCGCGACCAACTTTACGGGTGACGTGGTCTACAGCATTGACAATAGCTTGCCAGCAGAGCTATCCCTGGATACGGCTACGGGTGTTATCAGTGGTACACCTACCGAGTCAAAGTCGGCGACGACTTACACGGTGACGGGTGAAGATCAGAGCGGCAATAGTGCGACCGCAACGGTATCCATTACCGTGACTGCGTTGGACAGCGATGGTGATGGTATTCTCGATGCTAACGATAACTGTTTGAGTGAGCCTAACGCTGATCAGCTGGATACGGATGGAGACACAGTAGGGAACGTATGTGATTTGGATGATGATAACGATGGTGTCGTGGATAATGAGGATGCATTTCCGTTAGATAGTGCTGAATCTGTAGATACTGATAGCGATGGCGTAGGTAATAACGCGGACCAAGATGATGATAATGATGGTTATTCAGATGATCAAGACGCTTTCCCACTTGATAAGAATGAATGGGTAGACACAGATTCGGACGGTATTGGAAACAATGCAGATACAGATGATGACGGGGATAATGTTCCTGATATCTCTGATGGATTTCCGCTAGATTCAACAGAATGGGTAGACACAGATTCTGATGGTATAGGGAATAATGCAGATACGGATGATGATAATGATGGCTACTCGGATGGAGAGGATGAATTTCCCCTAGATGAAAACGAGTGGGTGGATACAGATGCTGATGGCATTGGTAATAATTCAGATACTGATGATGACAATGATGGCTACTCAGATGACAATGATGCATTTCCACTCGATAAGAACGAATGGGTGGATACTGACTCAGATGGGATTGGAAACAATGCAGACACTGATGATGACAATGATGGCTATTCAGATGATGAGGATGCGTTTCCACTCGATCCAACAGAAGCTGTTGACACTGACTCCGACGGTATCGGCAACAACACTGATACTGATGATGATAATGATGGAGTATCTGACGCACAAGAAATAGAAGATGGAACTGATCCACTCGATGCAAACAGTGTTGAGATAGATTCCGATGGTGATGGGGTAAGTGATAACTCAGATGCGTTTCCAAATGATGCAAGTGAGAGTATCGACTCGGATGGAGATGGAATAGGGAATAATGCAGACACAGATGATGATAATGACGGTGTTTCTGATGACGATGATGCATTTCCATTGGATGGATCTGAGTCAGTAGATACTGACTCAGACGGTATTGGTAATAACGCAGATACTGATGATGATGGTGATGGTGTCGTGGATAATGAGGATGCATTTCCGTTAGATAGTGCTGAATCTGTGGATACTGATAGCGATGGCGTAGGTAATAACACGGACCAAGATGATGATGGGGACGGAGTAGTCGATACCTTGGATGCTTTCCCGCTCGACCCCTCAGAGACTATGGATACGGATTTAGATGGCATAGGCAACAACGCTGATACTGATGATGATAATGATGGAGTATTAGATTCAATGGACTTTTATCCTCTGGATGCGAGCAAAAGCAACGAACAGCTGTTAGATATCGATGGTAATAACCAGGTAGATGCTCTGACAGACGGGCTACTGATTCTACGTTATGTGTTTGGCCTTCGCGGCGATGTTCTTATTGGTGGTGTTGTCGCACAGGATGCTACCAGAACTACTGCAGAGGAGATTGAGGCGTATTTAGAGACCTTAATGCCTGCGCTTTAAACTATTAGCCCCAAGCCCATGTCAGGACTGCTGATTCAAGACTGTATCAAAATCGGAAAAGTTTCTTGTAAGTTAATGACAATTTTGAAAATCATAAAATAATAATAACTTATAAATGCTGCGCTTAATTTCAAAAATTTACTCTTTAATTATAATCATACAAATAGTCAGCATAGAGCTGAATGACATAACTCTTAATGACTCCTTTCGCCGTTCTGTTTTATTTCTACTGACAATTCCAGTTATTTATCACTTGATTCAAGATCTGGTTGTTGAAAATAAACCAGATCAAAACAAAGCTTTTAAAACATACTCATTTGCTTATGTCTGTTTTTATGTGCTTTGGTGTCTAGCTGACATTATTTACTTCGCACTAAACATGGGGCATATTTCTGGATATATGGCTTATATGCTTTATCTGACTGGCATGTTATTACTTGCCCCTGTATTGTATAGTTTTGCAAAAAATATATTTCTTAAAAGCAAAATTCCGCGATACATCTTCATTGCTTATGTGGTTTTAATCTTGATATTGTCTCCTATCCCGGGAGAACTTAATAAAAGAGGTTTTTATGACATCATTCCTGATTAAAAGTTTAAAAATTATAGATTGGGATAAGGGTACTCGGTTGGGGTTGAATAATTTTGTAAGTAACAGTGAATTGACTATGGAGTAGCTTAAAATTTATGAAAATTAAAATACTAATTATTTTGTTTATGTTCAGTGGCAATTTATCTGCGTTGACATCCAGTAAGGATATTTTTCAAGTCGAAGATTATCTGCCAGCGATTGAAGATCTGTTAGACGGTCTTCATCGGGACGCACACCAAGGAAATTTTAAAGCTTATTTTGGCAGGTACAGCTCAAATGCTTTTTTTTTAGGGACGGATAAAACTGAGCGCTGGACAATAGAAGAATTTAAGGTCTATGCCAAACCTGCATTTGAAGATGGCCACGGGTGGACTTACTTAGTATTAGAGCGCAACTGGGATGGAGAAGGCAATATACGCTGGTTTGATGAAATTTTGCTTAATGAGAAGTTAGGACATTGTAGAGGCACAGGTGTCGTAAAGCTCATTAATGGAGAATGGAAAATCGCCCATTATGCATTGACCATGCTCATTCCCAATGCAATCGCTGCAGATGTTGGATTGCAGACCCAAGAAATTGATAAAATGTAAGTCACAATTCTCAATAAGTTCTGTTGCTGTTGTAGAGGGCAAAAAGTAAAAAGGCTTGAAAAGAAGAAAGAATACTTGATGATAATATTGAGCAAGAATAAATAACTGTTTTTCTCAAGACATAAACTATGCGATAGATTTGGCTTTGTTTGAGATCAAACTATTTCTAAAGGAATAACGTAAAAACTGCTCCTTCCTGCTAAAACTCTGGACAATTTAATGAAGGTAAAATTACAACAATTACCGGTGTTAGCTGGACTTTTAGTTTGTTTTATTCCTTTCTCTTTTGGTAAACCAATTACCTACGTGATCGATCCGGATCATACCTTCCCAACATTTGAGGCTGATCACATGGGAGGATTATCCCTTTGGCGTGGAAGAATTAACTCAACGACTGGCGAGATAATTTTGGATAAAAAAAATAAAACAGGATTTGTCAAAGTAATTATGGATATGAATTCACTAGACTTTGGCCACGTTGGGATGAATAAACATGCAAAGAGTGGTGATATGTTTGATATAGAAAAATTCCCTGAATCAGTATACGAAGGAACACTCGTTAACTTTCAAGACGGCGCTCCTACAAAAGTAGAAGGTGAATTAACGTTGCATGGTATTACAAAAAAAGTAGATTTAGAGATTAAAGCGTTCAAGTGCAAATTATATCCAAGGCCTCCAACATTTAAATTAAAGCGAGTTTGTGGAGCCGATGCTCATGGTAATTTAATGAGAGATGAATTCGGGATAAGTTATGCCAGAATGCTTGGATTTAAAATGGACGTGGCGTTGAGAATAGGCATTGAAGCAATAAAAAAATAAACTTAAGGTAAAAAACATTCATGACAATAAGATTAAAAACAGTTGCTCCTCTTTTGCTTTTCACCAGCCTTTCATTCGGTAATCAAAACTCATACGTTGACCAAGAGGTAGATTTCAGTAGCCCAGAGGGATGGGGCATGGCATTCATGACTACCTCTTCCCAAAATCTGGGACAGATGCCCCCACGCTCGGTAAATATAAAAGATATATCAATTTCTGCAGAGCTGAGTTCTATCCCTCGACTGAGCAAAGAGCAGCAAAAGATTGGCTTTGGAGGCTTCAAGGATGAGGATTTAAATAAGTCTCCAGCATTTGGAAGGATTAGGGCCAGTATTGGACTGCCATGGGATTTAAATGCAGAGATTTCTTGGACACCGCCAATTCAAATTAATAATAGTAAACCAGACAAGCTTTGGGGTGCGGCAGTATCAAAACCAATAATAAATAATGAGAAAATTGGCTTAGGAATGCGTCTATTCTTGGTTCGAGGTGGAGCGATAGCAAGTGTAACTTGCAGTGAGGATAACCTTAACTTCGAGCCTTATACTTTGCAAAATACCGCCGGCTGCATAGCCTTATCAGATGACAAATTAAAAATGGATCATGAAGGAATTGAAATTTTCTTATCTTTAAATAACTCATCAGCAATTCTTCCTTGGATATCTTTAGCGTCAAGTAACTTAGATAATTCCGTAGAAATTAATGCTCCGCTTGAGGTTGGTAGAGAAAGAGCTACTGTTTATTCAAGCGGCACAATACAAACAATCAGTTTTGGATTCATTTACGACTTTAAAGAAGACTGGAGCTTTAATGCATCAAGCTCGTTCACTCCCCTCGATGTACGACGACCAAATTATAATTCTAGTAATGATAACTTTTGGAATGTCAGGTTTGGGTTAACGATGAACTATTAACTTTCAGTTTCCTAACCATTGCTAGGCTTAGGGTGATATGTTTATATGGATAAAA
>CABXWC010000046.1:0-6560 GCA_902515855.1 uncultured SAR92 cluster bacterium | reverse complement strand
GTCTAATGCCGTAATGGTTAACTCGGATGCAGCTAATACAACCCTTTTCTATGGTCCTGGGGCAGGGAGCAAAGCTACCGCATCATCTGTCATTGCAGATATTATCGATATTGCAAAATTGCCCGAGTCTCCCTGCTTCTCCAGTTTGGGATATCCAATTGATAGACTCACACGAAAGGATATTATTAATATTGAGGACATCGATTGCGGATTTTATATTCGTTTTATTGCGCGAGATAAAGCAGGTATCCTATCAGAACTAACAACGACAATGGCCGAGGCAAGTGTGAGTATCGAGTCAATAATCCAAAGAGATCATGTTAGCAAAATTGATCATGTAAATGTCGTTATAATAACAAACAAAATTAAATACAGTGCACTTGATCACGTATTAAAAAAAATAAACAAGCTCGAAAATGTGGTCGATGATATTGTATTAATTCGTGTTGAAAACTTAGACCAGTGATTACTCAAAATTTATTATTTGGAGCTACCTATTGTGAGATTTATTAGTACACGTGGGATTTCAGAATCCTGTACTTTTGAAGACGCAGTACTAACTGGACTGGCTCCAGACGGGGGCTTGTACGTTCCAGAAGAGCTCCCTGATTTTTCTGTTGATATAATCTCTTCATGGTCTGAATTGAGTTATGAGGATCTTGCTGTAAACATTATGTATCCATTTGTTGAGACCGAAATTTCAAGAAAATCTCTGAAAGAAATTGTCAAAAAGTCTTATGCGGCATTTAGAAACTCAGAAATAGCTCCCATGCTAGAGTTTCAAAATAATAGCTGGATTCTGGAACTTTTTCATGGTCCAACGCTCGCATTCAAAGATTTTGCTTTACAGTTTCTGGGTAACCTCCTGGATCATTTGGTTGAATCAAGAAAAGAAAAACTTGTAGTACTTGGAGCTACCTCTGGTGATACCGGATCCGCAGCGATTGAGGGATGCCAAGATTGTCGGAATATAGATATCTTTATTTTACATCCTCACAATCGTGTCTCAGAGGTCCAAAGGCGTCAGATGACGACAATCAAAAAGAAAAATGTCCATAATATTGCAATAAATGGCAATTTTGATGATTGCCAATCAATTGTTAAGAGGGCGTTTTCTAATCAGTCATTTTTGAAGGGTGAGCATCGTTTAATAGCTGTGAATTCAATTAATTTCGCGAGAATATTGGCGCAAATTGTTTACTATTTTTGGTCATATCTGCGTGTAGGTTGTCCAAAAGACGGTATTGTTTATTCGGTTCCAACCGGAAATTTTGGTGATGTTTTTGCGGGATATTTGGCGCTAAAAATGGGGTTACCGGTCAAAAAATTGTTAGTGGCTACCAATAGCAATGATATCCTGCACAGATGTATTAATAATAATGATCACTCGCCAAAAAAAGTCGGTGTAAGCTTAGCGCCTAGCATGGATATCATGATATCAAGTAATTTTGAGAGATTATTATTTGATGCTTATGCAAGGGATGCGAATCTTATAAGAGATATGATGTCACGAGTGTCAACGGCACCAATAGTGCTTACTAATCATGCACTGTCGAGTATACGAGAGAATTTCTGGAGCTATAGATCTAGTGATGATGAAATCGTAGAGATGATCAAGGCATACTTTAAAGATTTTAATTATATGCTTGATCCGCACACCGCAACTGGGATGTCCGCGTCACTTGAATACGGAAAGTCATGTGATTGTCCAATTGTAACTTTGGCAACTGCTCATCCTTCAAAATTTCCAGAGATATCAAATCAAACTCTCTTGGAGAGACCCGAATTACCGACAAATCTCCGATTTATTCTTAAAAATACAGAATATTTCTCAATTTTGAACAATAGTCAGCTAGAGGTGGAAAATTTTATTTTACAGAAAATTTTTCATTAGCATCCTGGCTGTAGTTACATCCGTAAAGCGACAGAGGATATTTTAATGTTTGAAGAAAAGAAATTAACTGAAGAAGACCAAGAGCGGGTAAATTCTTATCTTACATCAGGCTTTAATAGCGTGGAGAGATCGCCCTTTAGGCCTTTAAGACTTCTTGTATTGGTTTGGGTTGTAGTTGCTATTTTGGGCTTTGTAAGTTGGTACATCGGTAAACAGGCAGGCTACCTGTAGCCAGGAATATCAGGCTTAAATAAAAATTACGATGAATTTTTTTGAGATTTGCACCTCCAAAATTGTGCCTACAAATGGAATAGAACTTGAGGTTTTTGAGGCTGGCAAAGGTGGAGTACCCATTATTTTATGTCATGGATGGCCCGAGCTGGCCTTCAGCTGGCGTTTTCAAATCCAAACGCTTGTTGAACTAGGTTTTCATTGCATCGTTCCAAATCTTAGAGGTTATGGGAATTCTAGCAAGCCCAGCGAAGTATCCTCTTATGATGTAATTAACTTAGCAGATGATTTAAATGGCCTCTTAGATCACTACCGTATTCGTCGCGCTTTTTTCATGGGGCATGATTGGGGAGCTTGGTTACTTTGGCACTATGCTCTCTTGCATAAAGAAAAGATTTTAGGACTTATAAATTTATCCGTCCCTTTTAGACAGAGAGAAAAGACTGATCCAATCAAGTTTTGGGAAAATGTGCTTGGTAAAGATTTTTATATTGTTCATTTTAATAATCGACCAAACGTTGCAGCAAAATCATTTAACAAAAATCCCCGTAGAGTTTTAACAAATCTATTCAGAACCGATCATTGGTTATCTGAAAGAAGTAAGAATTCAAATTATAAAATAATTAAGTCAGCTGATTCAGATTATGATCTTGGAAAGTTAGCGATGAGTGAGAAAGACCTAGACGTGTTTGTTGAGGCTTTTTCCAACGGGGGATTCGAAGCTCCATGCAATTGGTATCGTAATATAAGTAGGAACTGGCGGCTGTCTGAGGGTCTAAATCAGGTAATCGAGACTCCGACATTAATGATATATGGTAAGTACGATATGGTGCCACAAGTTGATATGTCAAAATCTGTTAAAAATCTCGAGATTCGAATGCTAGACTGCGGACACTGGATTCAGCAAGAGCGGCCTGAGGAGACCAATAATATTATCATTGAATGGTTAAGGCTTCGATTGCAATTTTAAGATATGAAAAATAAATGAGAATAAGGCAAAGGGATCTCGATTCAAGTCTAATTGGTACGTTAAAGTTAGATAATGATGTCCTTGAACGTATTCTCATATCCCGTGGAATCAGAAAAACTGTTGACCTTAATAAAAATTTGAGCAGGCTACCGGATCCTAGATCACTCAAAGATATAGATAAGGCTACCAATAGATTATTTCGAGCTCTGATGGATAATGAATCTCTTCTTATAGTTGGTGATTTTGATTCAGACGGCGCATCAAGTACAGCTTTAATGTCTCTTGTATTATCGGAATTCGGGTTTAAAAAAATAAATTACCTTGTACCCAATCGCTTTGAGTTTGGATATGGGTTGAGTAAAGAAATCGTGGCCGTCGCTGTTGAATCTAAACCAAATCTAATTGTTACTGTTGATAATGGTATATCAAGCGTGGAAGGCGTCAATTTGGCCAACAAACACGGCATCGACTGTATTATTACAGATCATCACATCTCCCCAGAAATTTTACCTAATGCTGTTGCGCTGATAAATCCAAATCAAAAAGATTGCCCTTTTCCAGCAAAAAATCTCGCCGGTGTTGGCGTAGTATTTTTTTTTCTTGTTGCTTTTAGGAAATATTTGAGAGATCGGAATTGGTTTGTAAATGAAAATATAAAAGAGCCTAATTTAGCTAACTATCTTGACCTTGTTGCTGTAGGAACAGTTTCTGATCTTGTTCCTTTGGATAGAGTTAACAGGACACTGGTGCATCAGGGTATTAAGCGAATTCAAAACAATCACTGCAGACAAGGACTTAAGGCATTAGTTGATATTTGTAGATTAGATAGGAAGTATTTTTCCGCTCAGGATATAGGTTATCGGATCGCACCATATCTGAATGCAGCAGGAAGATTAGACGATATGTCTATAGGAATAAAGTGTCTTATTTCTGAGGATCCAAAGAAATCGCGAGATATAGCTGAACAGTTGGAGAAACTAAATATTAAGAGAAAAAACATACAACAAACGATGCAAAATGAAGCCAATTCGGAAGTTGACAAGTTAATTGAAAATCAAGAATCTGATTTGCCCCCGGTTATCTGTTTGTTTAAAGAGGATTGGCATGAGGGTATTGTTGGATTAATTGCTTCAAGGGTAAAGGATAACTTCGATAGACCAGTTTTCGCCTTCGCACAATCGAAGTCAGGTGAAATAAAAGGTTCCGCTCGCTCCATCGATGGATTTCATGCAAGAGACGCTATACAGGCGTTGTCGTCCTTAAATCCCAATTTAATATTAAAATTTGGCGGTCATGCCAAAGCGGCTGGTCTCACAATCAAAAGAAATTCGTTCAAAGCTTTTCGCGATTTAATTATTAAATACTTCAATAATTCATTTCATATTGAAATCCTCGAACAAAAATATATTACCGATGGAGTTTTGAGCAGCAAAAATATAAATCTTGATATGGCAAGATCATTGAGAGATGCAGAACCATGGGGAGAAGGTTTTCCACCCCCTAGTTTTGAAGGACCTTTTAAAATTATTGAAGACAAAATATTAATGAATAAACATCTCAAATTCCTGCTGGCTCCAATGAATGCGCCCGATTTAAAATTCACAGCTATTCACTTCAATGCAGATATTGATCAATGGAAACAGAGAGATTTTGAGCACATTTATTGTGTCTATGAACTCGATATCAATAATTATAGGAATTTTGAGTCGTTGCAACTTCTTATAAAATTTCAAAAACCCTTATATAAAAAAATTCAAGAATGAAAAATCAAGAGATTATAAAAGCAGACTTTTTGTTGCTGATGACTGCCTTTATCTGGGGCTTTGCATTCGTCTTTCAGAGAATCGGATTAGAGTTTGTTGGACCAATTACTTTTGTCTTCTTTCGTTTTTTGATTTCAAGTAGCGTTTTCATTTTATTGTTTAAGTTATCTGCAACTAAATCAAAAAAATTAAGAGATAGTTCCAATGATCATTACGCGATGTTACTTGGATTAATCATGGTAATTGGAATGATATTGCAACAAATAGGTCTCCAATATACGACTGTTGCTAGAGCCGGATTCGTGACCAGTCTCTATATAATATTTGTTCCTATACTTGGATTATTTATCTCTATTAAGACAGATTTATTTACTTGGTTTGGCGTGAGTATTGCGTTAGTTGGTTTTTATCTATTAGCTAACATTAGTCCTGAAGAATTTTTATTAGGTGATATATTGATGTTTATAAGTTCAATTCTATGGGCTGTACATGTATTGATCATAAGTCGAATTGCCAAAAGAATTTCTGTTATTAGAGTTATGGCTGTCCAGTTTACCACCGTCACAATTATGAGCGGTATTCTGATGATCATATTTGAGACATGGACTTTTTCTGAGCTATACGGAGCCCTTTACTCTTTATTGTTTGTGGCAATAGTATCTTCTTGTATTGGTTTTTCACTTCAAGTCCTAGCGCAAAGAAAAGCACCTCCGGCACACTCAGCGCTATTATTGAGTATGGAGGCTATATTTGCCTCGGTTGGCGGTTGGTTTATTTTAAATCAATATTTAACTGCTTTCGAAGTCTTAGGGTGTCTACTAATACTAGTAGGTGGATTGACATCGCAAGCTAAGCTTTTTAAAAATAATTAATTAACAAATGAGTTCAATAACAAACTACAGATCATGGATTAAATCTTTTAAAGATTTCTTTACTGCATTCTTGATGAAATCTTGGGCTTTTGACGTTGGATGCATCCCATCAGATTGAATCATTCCAGGTTCTGTCAACAGTAGCTCGAATTCAAAAGAAATAGAGTGGACATTTAATTTTGAAATAATATCAGAATATACTTTTTCAAATGCGCTTGAGTATCGTTTTCCGTAATTTGGTGGAATACGCATTTTAAAAAGAATCGGGATAATTTCTTCATCAATACAAAGTTTAATCATTCTCTCAATGTTTTCTCTCATGGAGCTCAAAGGCTGACCTCTTAGTCCGTCATTTCCTCCAAGTTCTATAATCACGTAATCTGGAGAGACTGAACTTAGAAGTTTTGGTAATCTGGATACTCCACCTTGGGTCGTATCACCGCTGATACTTGCATTGAATATTTCATATTTTGGACTTATGTCTTCGGATAAAAGTTTTACCCAACCTTGATCTATCCTCATGCCATACCCTGCGCTAAAACTATCCCCTAAAATCAATATAGTTGATCCATGAGAGAGAGAGGTTAGTAATAAAAAGCAGGCAGATAATGCCCTAAATTTTAGCAAATGATTTTCCTAATAAATAAAACCGTCTAAAATACGCACTTATTTGCATGATTTCAATCGCCATAATTAGTTCAACATTCGGGAATTTCTATGATCTCTGTTTCCAACTTATGTAAAGCGGTTCCATCCCCAGAAGGGCAACTTAACATTTTATCTGATATTAATTTAGTTCTTTTAGAGTCGGAGAGCCTTGCTATCGTTGG
>CABXWC010000045.1:0-7189 GCA_902515855.1 uncultured SAR92 cluster bacterium | reverse complement strand
AACAGAGCCTATGGTAAAGATTGATTACATTGAATTGTCGCCAGCATTGCTAGCTGATAGAGATGCCGTTACTGATGATATGATCCGCCAGCGCTTTGAAACAGAGCGGGACAGCCTTGAATTTGCAGAATCTAGGAGAGTTTCTCACATATTGATTACTAAAAGTAATCCAGCACTAATCAAAGAGATACAAGAAAAGCTTGAGCTATCGATACCTTTCGAGGATTTAGTCACAGAGTACTCAGAAGACTTTGGATCTGCGTCCATTGGTGGAGATCTTGGTTTTACCTCTGGAGATACATTTCCTGAAAATTTTGAAGATGCGGTGAAAGTGTTAGAGATAGACCAGATATCAGATCCGATTCTGACCGAAGCAGGGACGCATTTCATTAAACTCACGGATATACAAAGAAATGACCTAGTGTTTGAAGATGAGCGGGATCGAATTTTACAAGAGCTCTCCGGGGAGTTGATTTCGGATGTGTTTATTGAAAAATTAGAAATATTGAAAGAGCTTAGTTTTAATGCGCAGTCTTTAAATGAAGTAGCAGAGGATATGGAACTTGAAATGAAGACTACGGATTTTTTTGCTCGCTCTGGTGGAAATGGGATAGCCTCCAACGGCCAAGTTATTGATATAGCATTTTCTGATGATGTGCTTAACAATGGTTATGCAAGCGAAGTAATCGAACTTGAAACTGACAGCTATGTGGTATTGAAACTGAATGACTTCGCGGATGCGCAGCAAAAGTTGCTTGCTGATGTCAAAGATGATATCAACGTGCAGCTAACAGATAGCCGATTAGAGGAATTAATGATAGAGAGATCCAATCGGTTGCTTGAACTCGTCAAGGCAGGAGAGACGATAGAAGCAATAGCTAAGCAGGAAGATCTTGATTGGCAAGTGGTGCTTTCTGCGGGTCGGAGAGTCACCGATCAAAACCCGGAAATTAATTCCGAGGTCTTTAGAATGCAGAATCCCGATTCAACTCCTGAGATTGACTTTTTTGTTACGCAAAGTGGCGATTATGTTCTGGTGTCTCTCACTTCGGTTGTAGCAGGAGACTATAAATTGATTGATGATTCGATAAAATCTGGTATTGCCTCAGCGAATTTATCAATTAATCAGAACTTGGAGTTGCTAAGTTTTGAGGAAGCATCTCGATCAAAATTAGCAATAGCGCAGTAGTGGTGAATTCATTATCTAGTTAGATCCGAAGGCTATCGACCATCAATATTAACGTCTCTCCAGGATGAATGTATTTTGATCGCGTAAAGGTATTCCACTTACGTATGTCATTTATAGAGACAGAAAATCTTTTGGCGATCAAGTAGAGTGAATCACCCTCCCGTATTTTGTAAAAGACCTTTCTAATATGAGACTGAGCGATTGTGTTTGTGCGAATCTGGATCTCTAAGCTCTGACCTGCAAATATCTTTGATGATCTAAGCTTATTTTGTAGCATAATATCCTTAATTGTTGTCTTGTAATTTTTGGCGATCTGAGAAAGTGTATCTCCGCTTAAAACTTCATGAGAGATGATCTGTGTTGTTACAGAGCGTTTGTGAATTACTGGTGTTCCCCGATTATGAGGAACTTTTAAGATCTGTCCTACTCGCAATAAATCTGTATTCAGATAGTTAATTGTTTTTATTAAATCAACGGAAGAATCATGATCTAAAGCTATTTCCGACAAGGTATCTCCAAATTTTATTTCATATTCTGAAAAAGGAAGCCAGTTTTCAGGATCCTCAGTGTTTATAAATTGAGTTAACTTAGATGCTGATTCTATTGGGATTAAGATGTTTGATATATCATCTGGAGGGGTTATCGATCGGCGATAACCAGGATTAAACTTTGTGAAAGTTTTATAGTCAATCCCGCTGACTTCCACGATTGTTTCAATTTCAATTTGGTTTTCAAGCGCTATGACTTCAAAAACAGGCTGATTGGGTATTTCGGGTATTTCTAAATTAAACTCTTTTCTGTTTTTTAGAACATGTGCAAGGGCGAAAAATTTAGGAACATAATTTTCTGTTTCTAAGGGTAAGCTTAGATGCCAAAAGTTAGGGTCTTTTCCAAGCTCATGATTTTTTTTGATCGATTTTGCTACCGTTCCTTCTCCACCATTGTATGAAGCTAGCGTTAGAGACCAATCATTCCCAAACTTTTGATTTAGATAACTTAAATAGTTAATTGCAACGTCTGTTGATTTAACAATATCTCGTCGAGCATCGAACCAAATATTCCTCTCTAGACCTAAATAAGCGGCAGTAGAAGGAATAAATTGCCATAACCCGGACGCATGGCTTTGGCTGTATGCAAGAGGATCATAAGCGCTCTCGATAATCGGTAAAAGCGTAATTTCGATTGGAAGTCCTGATTCTTTTATCCTCGCATAGACATAATGTATATAGGGGCTTGATTTCTCGATAACACGCGTTAAATAGTCAGGATTCTTTAAAAGCCAATCAATTTGTTTTTTTACATTAGCTTCATCTATATGATGATCGAGCAGCAGCTCTGCGGCTATTACGTCATATATACTTGAATTAAGGGTCTGTTCATTGGTCTCTAAAATAATAGAGTCATTATTATATTCTTCAACTGCTGGATTCATTGTCTTTGATATGGTGATCTCGGGTTCTGTGATTTTACTGTCGACGCTTATAACATCATTTTCTGACTGTGATTGCTCAAGAATCAAAGTTGAGCAACCAATGTTTGTTATCAGGAGAGGAAACAAAGAGATGAAGGTTGCGCTCCTAATAAAAGAGCATTCGGTAAACCATAGAGTAAGAGTTTTTGACTTCATAATCGGGTTATTTTGTTTGTGGTGTTTCTTCTGTATCAAAGCCATAATATGACAAACAGAAATTGCATTTTTTCATCATAAAAACGAAGGGACCGCAATATTGATCGGTACAAATGATAATAGAAATTTTGTCGAGAAGCACGCGCCTATACCGCAAAAGATTTTGGATCGTGAGCATCTGATTCTAAAGAATAAAGTATCTAATTTCGCCGGTTATAGATTTATGAGTCTCGGGGCAAATACAGATTCTAAACTTATAGAAACTTTTAACCATTCACATAAATTTTGCATTGATACATTGGGCTCGCAAAAAAAATGTAATACCGTCTCCCTATTTTCAGATTTACCGCTACCCTCCGAGGCTATTGACTGCGTATTACTTCAGCATATTCTGGAGTTTTCAGAACAACCTCAATCCATTATCTCTGAGGTGTCCAGGGTTATTAATTCTGGAGGACATTTGTTTATTTTCATAGTTAATCCCATTAGTATTCTGGGCTTGAAAAAGCTTATAGCAAAAAAAATGAATAAGTCGGAGGGTTCTATTTATTATCCTTTGCGAATCAAGCGGATTACTGATTGGTTGCATCTTTTAAATTTCGAGGTTAAGTCAGTTGTCAAAGATAGTCGTTGGGCGAACGAAAATCTGTGTTCAAATAGTATTGATAAAGACACTCACACAACACTCAAAAGAATGAGCAAATTTGCAGCGTATGGTGAATCATTAATAAATCATTTTTATCTTATACACGGTGTTAAGCGAAATCGGGCAGGTATTCGCGTTCCTAAGGTCGAATGGAGTTTATCTGCACAAAATAAGCTTTCCTTAGATAATTCGAGCTCGAAACAACCTCGGACTATTACAAGAGGTATCGGTGAGCATGAGTGATAGTGAATTAATACAAATCTATACTGATGGTGCATGCAGGGGCAATCCTGGTCCCGGTGGTTGGGGGGCTCTATTGAAATTCGGGAGTAAGGAAAAGCAACTCTATGGAGGCGAGTCTTTGACTACAAATAATAGAATGGAGTTGAGAGCTGTAATCGAAGCGTTATCTGCCTTAAAGAGGCCATGTAATGTCTCTGTTACTTCAGATTCAACATATGTTCTAAAAGGTATAAATGAATGGCTGCCGAATTGGAAAAAGAGGGGTTGGCTTACATCCGGGAAAAAGCCAGTTAAGAATGAAGATCTTTGGAAATCTCTCGATTCTTTGAAGAGTGTCCATAATATAGAGTGGCACTGGGTTAAGGGACACAGTGGGCATCTTGAAAATGAACTGGTCGATCAGCTAGCGAATAAAGGAATTGATGAGCTACAAGTCATTTAAATAAAGAGTAGTGAATGAGACAGATTGTTTTAGATACTGAGACCACTGGTCTTGAAGTTGCAAATGAGCATCGGATCATTGAGATTGGAGCGGTGGAGATTGTTAATCGCAGATTAACTGGTCGCCATTTCCATCAATATGTGAATCCCGGGCGAGAAATTGATCCAGGGGCATCAGATGTGCACGGAATAACGACTGACTTTTTAATCGATAAGCCATCTTTTTCAAAAATAATTGATGACTTTTTAGCTTTCATCGGTGATGACACTCTAATTATTCATAATGCCCCGTTTGATCTAGGATTTCTGAATAATGAACTTAAGCTATTAGATAAAAATTTTCTCCCGCTTGAGGGTAGGCATGAAGTTATAGATACCTTAACCCTCGCGAGAAAAAAGCATCCAGGACAAAAGAATAATCTTGATGCACTTTGCAGGCGGTATGCCGTAGATAATTCCTCTAGAAGTCTTCACGGTGCGTTACTAGATTCAGAAATACTTGCAGATGTTTATCTTCTTATGACAGGTGGTCAGGTTGATATGAACATTGGCCAGGAAGCACAAAGTGAATATGACCAAAATAACATATCTGAAAAAACAAAAAAAATTGATAAAGATAGAAAGCCAATTAAAGTTGTATTTGCTTCCAGTGAGGAGTTGATAAGTCATGAAAAGAATCTTCAGGATATAGAAGATTCATCTGGCATTTGTGTTTGGAAAGAAAATTCGTATTAAATGCCAAGATTACATGACATTGGTCTATCTTCAGCTGCTTTGCCATCTGATGATAAGCTTAAAATACTATCAAAGCAGCTTTCCAAATATGTTTTGTCTAGAGATCTTCATAATCTATCAAAAGCATTAAATGCAGTTTTAAACGATACTTCAAACAATGAAAAAAATATCAAATGGACAAAGTGGAATCAAAGATTCGAAAAGTCTCTTCATGCAGTAAATCACCGAAATAAACATTGTCCCACAGTAACTTATCCAGATTTACCAATTGTAAAATCGCTAGAAAAAATTAAACAAACTTTGACTGATCGTCAATTTCTCATAATTGAGGGTGAAACAGGATCTGGAAAAACTACGCAAATTCCAAAAATCTGTATAGAAATGGGTTTTGCCTCATATGGCATGATTGGCGTTACCCAGCCAAGAAGAATCGCTGCTAGGTCAATATCACAACGATTGGCAGATGAGTTGTCTTCGGAGATTGGAGATTTTGTAGGCTGGCAAATTAGATTTGGCAAAAAAGTGAGCTCTAATACTATTGTAAAAGTTATGACTGATGGATTACTTCTCTCAGAAATAAATAACGACAAATTTCTCACTAAATACAAGGTTATTATTTTAGATGAGGCTCATGAGAGGAGTCTCAATATTGACTTCCTACTCGGGTATTTGTGGAGTATCAGAGATCGCAGACCTGACCTAAAGGTGATAGTGACCTCAGCAACCATTGATACTCAAAAATTTTCAAAATTTTTAGCCAAATCTCCCATCATTAAAGTTCCGGGTCGAAGTTTCCCGGTTGAGATTAAATATCTTGGTGATAATGAACTAGATGTCGATCAAGAGAGATTGATTGTAAATAGAATCTTGGAGATAGATGATTCCTCTCATGATGGAGATGTTTTAGTTTTTCTAAGTAGTGAACGCGAGATAAGGGAAACCGAATATCTATTGAAAAAAGCCAAACTTTTTTCATGGGAGATATTGCCACTATTTTCTCGGTTGAGTGCTAATGAGCAAAATCGGATTTTTAATGATAGTAAAAAGCGCCGAATAATTCTCTCCACAAACATTGCTGAAACATCTATAACGGTTCCTAACATTCGTTTTGTAATCGATACTGGTAAGGTGAGGATCTCAAGATATAGCTTCCGAAGTAAGATTCAACGATTACCGATTGAGAGCATATCCAGAGCGAGCGCTGATCAGCGAGCCGGTCGTTCTGGACGAACAATGCCAGGGATATGCTATCGATTGTATACTCAAAATGATTATGATGGTCGGTCGGCTTATACAGATCCTGAGATTTTAAGAACGAGCCTTGCGTCTGTGATTCTCAGGATGCTTGATTTGCGAATAGGTAATATTGATACGTTCTCTTTTGTCGATCAACCAGATTCGCGGCAGATCAGTGATGGGTATCAACTGCTGCAGGAACTCAGAGCTTTATCTAGTGCTAAGAGATTGACTGAAATAGGAAGATTTATAGTCAAGTTCCAAATTGAGCCCAGATTAGCCAAGATGTTGCTTGAGGCAGCAAATCTGGATGTTTTGAATGAGGTTATAATTATTGTGGCGGGTCTGAGTGTTCAAGACCCGATTAATGTGCCCAAAGACAAGGTTGGAAGTGCTGATTTTATAAATAATTTAAGGGACGAAAGTTCCGATTTTATATCGCTATTAAATATTTCTGATGCTTTGCTTAAGCAAAGAAAAATATTGTCTAAATCAAAGTTCAACAAGTTTTGTAGAGATAATTTCATATCGACTATCCGTTTTATTGAATGGATGGATTTGGCTGCGCAATTGAGAGAAACGTTGATTCAATTAGGATATAAAATTACAGAAAATCCTTTAAAAAGGGACAGTATACATAGAGCGATCTTATCAGGCCTTGTGACTCAAGTTGGAATGTTGGGTGAGTCGTCGAATTACAGCGGAACAAGAAATCGGGAATTTTCTATCTTTCCAGGCTCACATGTTTCAAAAAAGCGGCCGAAGTGGGTCATGGCGGGCTCATTATTTGAGACAACCAAGCAATACGCTTTAAATGTCGCCAAGATCGACAACAGATGGATAGAAAAATATGCCTCGCACTTGGTGAAAAAGCAATATAGCGAGCCTTTCTACCACCAAAAATCTGGCTCGATTTTAGTAAAAGAACAACAGTTGTTGTTTGGCCTGCCTGTCGTGATAAATAAGTTAGTAGCTTATGAGAAAACCAATCCAGCTCTTTGCAGAGAAATTTTTATAACGGAAGCACTGGTGAATAATCTCTATAAAGGTCCAGGAGATTTTTTTGAAAATA
>CABXWC010000044.1:0-7954 GCA_902515855.1 uncultured SAR92 cluster bacterium | reverse complement strand
TATTCCATCTTGAACAACTCCAATATTTTCAAAAAGACCACTTATTTCCCAGAGAATCCAATGAGACATTCCTGACAACCTAATTGACAAACTCATTACTATTGCGATGGCACCAGGTGTGATCAAATCATCTAGCCATAGATATATGCCAAGACCTGCGGTAGAAAAAATTAGAACCATGTTAAGAGTCCATAGTGCAATATTCAATTTTGTAACCAATCTCATCATTGGATAAACAGTCTCCAAAAACTCGTTCATACCATCTCGAACGTATTCAGACTCCCTGCTGTTATGCGAAAAAAGTTTTAAGGTAACAATATTGGTGTAGCTATCTACGATTCTGCCCGTCATCAATGACCTCGCATCTGCCTGGACCCTTGATACTTTTTTCATTTTTGGTACAAAATGTCTTTGTATTTGAATATAAAAAACAAGCCAAAAAATGAGTGGGATGCACAATCTTAGATCTGCACTTGCAACTAATATGAAAGCTGTCACCAAATAAATAATCACAAATAAAATTACATCCAACAATTTCATAACCGTATCTCTAACAGCAAGAGCAGTTTGCATTACTTTGGTTGCTATTCGACCGCTAAACTCTGTTTGGAAAAAACTATAGCTTTGATTAAGCAGGTATCGGTGCGCTAACCAACGGACTGTCATCGGAAAATTCCCCATCAAGGTCTGATGAACTATTAACGACCTTAACGCATTAGATATGGGAATTATCAGTAGCATAAAAATTCCCATCATAATTAGATCATTGAGAGATTCACTTAAAAAAGTAGCTCTATCTTGTTCGGACAACCAATCGACTAACTTACCGAGAATTCCATAAAGAAGAGCTTCAGAGATCGCTGTTATTGCCGTTAAAAAAGCCATCAATAACAACCATCCCTCCATGCCTCGTGTGTAATATCTGCAAAATTGAAATACACCCTGAGGAGGTTGCTGAGCACCTTTAGGGGGGAAAGGATTAACTAACTTTTCAAAATAAGAAAACATAAATTTCTATAAATACAACGGTTGGTCGTGAAGATCTAGTTTGAATTAAAAGACATCTGCGAGGAGATACTGAAAGATAGATGAGTTGGATTCAAGAGAAATATACTCTTTAGTAAATTATTCACCCAATTGCCGATCGAAAGACCACTTGTTTCAACATTACTCTATTAAAACAGTCTAATGTTAAAAGATATTGAAGCCATTGAACTAAAGCTTTATAGCGGGAGCTTAAAAACCAATCATAATCGACAAGTGCGAACTGCCGTATGAAGGGAAATATGGCAATATCAGCAAGAGTTAATTCATCTCCCAAAAGGCAGGATCTCTTTTCCAGTAAATCATTCAAAAGTACCAGAAACCATTCAGCATTCTCTCGATGATGGACAACAGCTCCAAGCTCAGTGCAATATTTATATCTATCTAATAGAGGTTTAAAGTTATTGTCGTTTTGTTGAACTAATTTTATTGAGGGTTCATAAATAGTCTTATCTAACCACCTATGTGTCTTTTTATTTATTTTAGAAAATCTTTCAAGACTCCAAATCATGATAGCTAAACTTTCATCTATGACTGTTTCATCGGGAAGAACCAATATTGGAACAGTTCCTTTTGGTGAGATATGCAACATCTCTATTGGCTTATCGGAGAGATTAACTTCTCTTAAACAAACATCTATTTTGCAAAGTTCTAATGACATCCTTGCTCTAATCGCATAAGGGCATCTTCTAAACGAATATAGGATAGGTTTCACGGTATTTTTAAAATTCATTTGTTTCGGATATTACCACTCCATCGTATGATATATCCTTTTCGATAGGTTTAAAATTATGGAAAACAAAAAGTTCGATATTATTATTTTTGGCGCGACAAGTTTTGTTGGTCAGATAATGACTAAATATTTTGCAGATAATATGAAAGATTTCTCCCCTCTTTCATGGGCGATTGCAGGTAGATCACAAGAAAAGTTGGATACACTTAGGAGTAGCCTTGGGGAAGCGTTTCAAAACCTGCCTATGATTGTTTGTGATGCTTTTGATCCAATCAAGCTCGATGAACTAACTAAATCTACAAAAGTAGTTGCAAGTACTGTCGGTCCATATGCGCTTTATGGGGAGGAGTTAGTAAAAGCCTGCGCTCATAACGGAACTGACTACTGTGATCTTTGCGGCGAAGCATATTGGATAAAGGATATGATCCAAAAATATAATAATGATGCAATTCGATCAGGGGCGAGAATCGTCAATTGTTGTGGTTTTGATTCAATTCCATCGGACTTAGGAGTTCTTGTTCTTCAAGAATACTCAAAGAACAAATTTAATAGTTATTTCCCACAAATAAAATTAGGTGTCGAAAAAATGAAAGGGGGTGCCTCAGGAGGAACTTTAGCGAGTATGATTCAAGCAGTTATCGCAGCGAAAAGTAATCCAGCCTTGCGTAAAGAAATGGCGAATCCATATATATTATGTCCTGAATTTAGCGGTGATAAGATAAAACAAAATAGGGTCACTTCTGTTGTGTTTGATGACGATTTTAAAATGTGGTCAGCTCCATTTATCATGGAAGCCATCAATACAAGAGTTGTGATGCGTTCACACTTCATTAATGAGAAAAAATATGGTGCTGGATTTCTATATCAAGAAAAAATGTTAATGGGTAAAGGAGTAAAAGGATACATTCGCGCCACTTCTCTTCTAATAGGTCTTGGCATGTTTGCCCTGTCAGTGTTCATCACACCAACTCGAAAGATATTACAGAAATTCATCCTACCTAAGCCAGGACAAGGTCCCAGTGTTCAAGCTCAGAGGGATGGATACTTTGATATTAATCTTATCGGGATCTCTGAAAGCACAGAGAAGTTTTGTTTAAAAGTAACAGGAGATACTGATCCAGGCTATGGATGTACTGCAAAGATGCTTGCGCACTCTGCTTTGAGCTTGGCCTTCGATGCGCCTCAAAAAAATAGCGACGGGGGATTTCTTACGCCATCTTCCGCATTGGGAACAGCTCTAGTTGAGAGATTGAAAAAATATGCAGGAATGACTTTTGAGATCATTAAATGATGACTAAATAACAAGCTAAGTCGAGCCGAAAATAGTTCTAAACGTAACAACCTGCGGTATAACCTGAGGCCCAAGCCCATTGAAAGTTGTACCCGCCTAAATGGCCGGTAACGTCAAGTACTTCGCCGATGAAGTACAGACCAGGTTGAGATTTACATTCCATAGTTTTTGACGAAATGTTATCAGTATTGACTCCACATAAAGTCACTTCTGCGGTTCTATATCCCTCAGTCCCTGAGGGTTTTAATTTCCAATTAGATAGCTGGCTTGCCAAGTTCTCCAAGGTTTCGTTGGCTATTTCTGCAATAGGTGTTTCGGCATGTTGCGGCCAATAGCGCGACTGAAAAGACTGGGTAAACCCCTTAGATAGCAATGGCGCAATTAAATTGCGCAAGAGGCTTTTAGGATTGGACTCCTTGTACCTCAGCAGGAGAGCTCGAGCATCTTGGTCTGGCAAAAGATTGATACTAATGATCTGTCCTGACTTCCAGTAGCTAGAGAGTTGCAGAGCAGCTGGACCGCTGATGCCGCGATGGGTAAACAATAAATTTTCCCTAAAGCTAACACCATTGACTGACATCTCCACATCAATGGATAAACCAGAATTGGTCTCGCAAATGTCTTTGACCCAATCACTGAATGTAAAAGGAACCAGACCTGCAGTTCGCGGCAATAACCCAAGACCAAACTGTTTTGCAATGTCATAGCCAAAACCTGAAGCCCCAAGGGTTGGAATCGACAGCCCACCTGAGGCAACAACCAATGATTGACAATGAGTCATCTGGCCTCCCACAGAGAGGTTAAAGCCGCCCTTTTCAGTCGGTTTAATTTGACTGATAATTGACTTGGTTCGAATACTTACATTAGCTACAACACACTCATCCAATAACATTTTAAGAATGTCTTTAGAGGAGTTATCACAAAATAATTCGCCATGGCTTTTCTCATGGTAGGGAATGTTATGCCTCTCAACCAGATCGATAAACTGCCATTGGTTGTAGCGATTTAGCGCGGAAATACAGAAATGTGGATTATTGGAGAGATAATTTTCAGGCGTTATATCCAAATTAGTGAAATTACAACCACCTCCACCTGACATAAGAATCTTTTTACCTACTTTATTACTGCTCTCCAGTACTAGTACCGAACGGCCTCGTTGTCCTGAAGTCAGGGCGCAGAATAAGCCCGCAGCTCCGCCACCAATCACGATTACATCATAATTTTTCATAGTGTTTTATCAGCTAACAGCTGGTACGAACGCTGCTAAATACTTTTCTTACCATAGGTGATTGCTCATTTAATTCATTGAACAGGTATTATTCAATAATACAACTATGTTTGAAAATAGGTGAAGTTAATATTGTCAATATTAAATAAATTTTACGTCTCGAAAGATTTCTTGTTACCCTCCTCACAACAAATAAATAAAACGGTTATAGCTAATAATGCAAAGATTCTATTTACTCTTGATTCTGCTAACCATAAATATACAAGTCATTGCTTTTCCAATGAGTGAAAATAAAGCGACTCAGTTCGAAGCTGAATCGATAGGCATTTCGAGTGCTGAACTGGAAAAACTTGATCATACAATTTTAAAACGTGTAGAAAATGGAGATATCCCCGGTGCTGTGGTTGCGATTAGCCAGAAAGGTCAGCGCGTCTTCGTTTCCTCTCAAGGCTTGATGGACCCACAAAATAAGATTCCAATGAGACCAGATGCGATGTTTTCTATGCAATCTTCCTCAAAGCCAGTGTTAGGGGTTGCAGCAATGATTGCAATGGAAAGAGGTCTCTTTGATCTCCAGGATGAGGTTTACAAATACATACCGGGATTTAAAGATATCCAAGTCGCAGTACTCAAGGGGACTAATGTCAGCCCAAGTTATGTTTGGGCCACCCAAAAAAATCAACCTAACTATTTTTGGCGAGTCTATGGGATGGTAATGCGATGGTTCTCAGAGGAGACACCATATATGTATGTTCCCGAAAATAGTACTGTTCCAGCTGAACGTCCAATAACTATTCACGATCTATTGACACATACGGCAGGTATTGGAGCGATGGGCCTTGGACAAGCAGTCTCAGAGTGGGGTGAACTTCAGTGGGACAAAGCTGGATGGATTAAAAGTGGCCACACGCTCGAATCCTATATTAATATGATGGCTTCTGGCCCATTAGATTTTCAACCAGGATCGCGTTGGGGGTATAGTATTGGATTAGATGTTGTAGCGAGAATTATTGAAATAACCTCAGGCCAACCGTATAACGAATTTGTGCATGAGAATATCTTCGATCCTCTGGATATGAAGGATACCTATTGGTTCAACTCAATTCCTCCAAAAAAACGATCTCGCCTCGTAGCATTGCCTGATCCAGATAATCCAGACGCAAATCTATTAGAGGAAGCGCAACAATCGCAGTATTATTCTGCATCTGTGGGATTAGTGAGCACCGCGAGTGACTTCCTGAACTTTGAGCAAATGCGAGCTAGTAGAGGCATTTTTAAAGGACGACGTATTTTAGAAGAGAGTTCTGTAGATTTAATGGCGACAGACCATGAGGGATATCTCTACACAGCTAAGGGAAAAACCAGAGTGCGTGATAGCGCGGAGGGCATGGGATATACCGTTTGGGTGATTCTTCAGCCTGATTTAGCATTTTTACCAATAAGCGAGGGTTCATCAGGTTGGGGTGGGTCCTTTGGTACTTTGAGTTGGTCTGAGCCGAAGAGAGATCTGGCGGTTGTGATAATGTCTCATGGGAGTGTGGAAGGATTCAGCACCGAAGTTGCTGAGATTATTAATGCAGCGATTGTTGGTAGGTAAAATCCCTACAAATTCTTTTAAAAACTGGTACAAAACTAGTAGAACGCAAAATATAAGTCTGTAAATTACTGAAACATAAGGAGAAAATTATTAGTCAATACGTTTACACACTGAATAGAGTAACCTTAAATTATTGATTTATATAGATTTTATGTCCTTTTATAACTGGTACAAAACTGGTACAAAAGACGAAAAATCAATGACTTATCCCTTTGACTGGTACAAAAACTAGTACAAGACTCTGACGCTAAGAGCTGAAAATCTCTGATAATAAAACAGTTGATATTTGTTGATTAATCAACATAAGCGCAGTGTCAGCTTTGTATAATTTGCGAAAATTCCCGACGCGCTTAAATGGGCTATTTCAATCTATAAACACTATTTTTCTCTAAACAGTCACAAAAATCCTAAATTTATCTCTATTTCTGTCGATCACGATTAAAGAGATTAATGTTTCTTTTTTTAAGTGAAGAGTAGATTCATAAGACCTTTAAAATGACAGCTATAAACACAAATGTAACAGCTAACATTACTGCTAATGCTCTTACCAAGAATGAGCGTGCCATGAGTCAAGCCATGGAGCGTCTTTCAACGGGTCAGCGCATTAATAGTGCTGGTGATGATGCTGCGGGTCTTGCGATCTCAAGCCGAATGACTTCACAGATCAATGGATTAAATATGGCCGTTAGAAATGCGAATGATGCAATCTCCATGGTGCAGACCGCTGATGGTGCATATAATCAGGTTCTAAATATTCTTCAACGCATGAGAGAATTGGCTGTCCAATCAGCATCCGGAACTTATATAGCAAATGCAGTCACCAAAGGTTATAACGGCGATGATCACACAGTTTCAGATGATAGAATCGCACTAAATACTGAATATCAAGCTCTATCTGATCAAATTCATAATATTGGAGCCAACACTCAATGGAATAGCTCTACTCTTCTGAACGATACAATTGGCACGACAGGTGTAGTTGATTTCCAAGTAGGAGCGAATTCAAGTCAAACTATTCAAGCCGATTTTGGAAGTCTATCCTCACAAGCGACTGCTGCAATAGACTCGAATTATGCTGATGGAGAGAGCGGGAGCACTGATGCAATAGCAACCGTCTCAATAACCGGCACTTTAAAGGCTGGTGATGTTATTTCTTTCTTTGTTGAAAACAGACCAGTGACCTGGACATTAGATTCAACAGATATCACCACACTTTCTGGCAGCAACACCACAACAGTGCAAACCGCTAATTACACCTTTGGAACAATCGCTCAAGGATACAACAGGGACTACAATCAAACTACCTTGACAGATCCAACTGTACTTGGCGAGTCAGGTTTCGCGCTAGCAGGGACAGCAAATGCTAATCAGTTCACCATGGTTACCACGGGCTCGAGTAACGGTGACAGTTTCAGCGTCGAAAATGTGAGAGTTGGGAGAGGAATTACTACTGATATTGCAAGAACAGGAGTCAAATCAGATGAACAAGCAAATGCGGCAATACTTGCTCTAGATTTAGCAATCTCATCAATAACATCACAAATGGCTAATTTTGGAAGTACTCTAAATCGTCTTGAATATGCAGCAGATAATTTAACCAATATCTCACAGAACATCTCGGCTTCAAGAAGCCGAATTCTTGATGCTGACTATGCCTCAGAAACAACTGAACTTGCTAAGACGCAAATTATTCAACAAGCTGCCACTGCAATGCTTTCACAAGCAAATCAGTACTCCCAATCAGTACTATCACTGCTAAAATAAACCGCTAGAAAATTTTTAAAATACTCATTTCCGCCGATGTATATCTGTTAGATTCGGTAATATAATGGACGTTTTAAAATAGATGTAAAAACTGGTGCAAAACTAGTACAAAACAAAATATACCTATTTAATTTATTGAAATATAAGGAGAATATTATTAGTCAATACGTTTACACAATGAACCGTGTCAGTAAAATCGTTCCTCCAAAAAAGGAAATTTTAAAAGATATATCGCTCTCGTTCTTCCCCGGAGCGAAAATTGGCGTACTAGGATTAAATGGATCTGGCAAGTCTACA
>CABXWC010000043.1:0-8578 GCA_902515855.1 uncultured SAR92 cluster bacterium | reverse complement strand
TGGTGGTGTGTTTTTAAAAAGTAAAATAGGCATTAGTTTGCTTTTCTCAGGAATATTTTTGGTGCTTGGATCCTTTTTTGAGGATATAGACATTAGAGCTAATGTCGTTATTGAGGAGTGTCTTGAGTTGATTGCTTATGGTTTGTTCTTTAGAGCAATTGCTGTTACATCCAGAAAAGAAATTAGGGCAAGTCGACACATCTAATAACTATCTCGAAGAAAAGCCTGCTCCTAAAAATATTTTCTCTTCATTAAGACTATTTCCAAAATAATCATGTATGGGTTTTTCGCTGACGTGAGAGAAAATTCCTTTTCCCGCTGCCTCGAACACCGGTGATATTCTTTTATTTTGTTTGTCTACCAGTGAAACTTCTTTAAGGAGAAAAGCAAAAGTCTCTGGATCTGATAAGACACCTTTATATTGAGGATTAATCGGGACAGATTTTTTATCAAGAGCAAGAAGGGTATCAGAAACATTTCCTGAGAACCCATTGCTCTCAAAGCTAATATTTCGAGATGAGTTGATGTTTCTCTTGAATTTTATTGCAAGAGATGCATTGTCTTGAACAAGAAATAAATTATTCCATACGCTGAGATTTTTAGCTTTTAATTCAATTCCAGGCGAGGATCTTGAAGTAATTATATATGTATTGTTATAGATAAAAACGTTCTCTGAAAGCTTTCTATAGGGTTTTGCGAAATCGCTAACATGAATTGTGCGTCCAGGATTATTGCTTCGACCACCTTCAGGTCTGGCGACATTAGTTAATCGTGTGCCATCGCCAACACTTATGTTATATCGCCAAATGACATTGTTATTTGCGCCCAGGATTTCGGTACCATAACCTTCATTATCAAAGGTAAAGTTATACTGAATTAGCACATTTTCATTGTTATAGTCGACATGAATTCCTGCAGAATCATTATGGCCTCTAGAGAAAGCCGAGGTGTTATGTTGTGCAACAATATTTTTGCTCCTAAAAAACCAGGCTCCACTCCCCCGATTTACAGACACACTTGGCTCTACCATTGCTCCTGACTTTATAAAAGTATTGCCCTCTAACAATCCATTCCAAATTCCGCTCATTAGAACGCAGCTACCTCCAAGATTTTCACATTTATTGTTGATAACGATAAAGTTTTGATCGAAGTCAATTGAGTCATTTATGATTGATTTAATTTTTGAAGATTTATGTCTCGCAGCAATGCCAAAGCGACCTGTTTCACGAATGAGATTATTATGAACGAGCATATTCCTGGTATTTACTGCGTTCCTATTAGATTTCGCTGGAAGAGTTTCAAACCTAATACCAGAGACCATATTATCTACAAAGGCTTGCTCATTTTGATTATTTCTCATATGCAGCGGATAGATTTGCTCAATAGTTAGGTTATGAAATTCAAAGCTATCTAAAATTCGTTGCCCGGTGTTTTTTACAAGAATTCCAAAAGCCTTAAAATCAGTATGATCAAGCTGAGGATTTCTCCCTGAGCTGAACTTACAGTTACCGGCAACATCTTCATTAACATCCCCTGATCCAGGGTTCCATGCTCTGTTGGCAAAATTATTGCCTGCAACAACCGTTCCTATTGCTACACGGTATCTGCATGATCCTCTCTTTACATCATTTTCGATATTTTCAAGTTTGCCATCAATTATCCATTTGTATCTCGCAGATTTTTTCCATAAGGGCTTGATGGTAACCATCCAAGTTCCGTCCCCCATCTTTTTTGCACGTCCTTTTGGATGATTTCTATCCCATCCAAAGCGGTCAGAATGCATTGATACGCTTACCGCTTTGGGTGCCTTCACGCGAAAGGTGACAGAATTCTCACCAATATTTTCTGATATCGTCGCTCTGTCTCGCCCAAGCTTGCGAAAGTTTCTAATTTTTATGTGGCTGATTTTAATATGGTCTTGATCTTGAATAAGAATCGCTGCCATATTTTTACCTTTACTGTTAGTTGCGGCATCGATAATTGGGAGATCTTCATCTCCATATGACGAGAAAGAAATTGGACTTCCAGGTTGGCCGGAACTATTTATAATCAGAGATCCAAAAAATTCATCGCCTGATTTAAACAATATTGTATCACCAGCCTCGAATCTGCTGGCATTTACTTTTTCTAAACTTGACCAAGCAGTTTCTTTTGAAACTCCATCATTCTTATCGTCACCAAAAGAAGAGCTCACGTAATATATTGTTTCAGCAAGTATTGGTTTTGAAAACATGCTCATAAGCAAAGGGAAAAGTAGCACAAAAAAAGTCTTATAGATAAAGCAAATATGTGATTTAGTTTGGGCTAGGTTAGCTAATTGTGAAAACAAATTACTATACTCATGCTCTGGTAATGAGATGAAAAATCAAATTATTATGAAACGCTGACCTTAAAATTTTTAACTTTCTATCGGGTCGAAGTATGGTGTGCATGGCAGATTTCGACCTATTCTCATTACTTTTAAACTCACATCTTCTGCGCGCTTCACAATATAGCATACCTTGAAGAAATTGCGTTATTCGCTCTTTAGGTCTAATTGCGTAAGTTTGTGTTTACGCATCGTTACTTCTCATAAGATTTGATCTTCCCCAAAGCACGGGGGTATTATTGCTTGATGAAGCCTTTGATCTTAGTAACATCTTTCTCATTCTTTACAATATTCTTAATGTTAGGATGTACAGTATCTTCAACAAAGAATAGCGAAATAGCTGAGCAACAAGTAATTCAGGTTATGGAGCGTTTTTTTGAAATTCTAGATGTAGATAATTATGAACGAAATCTGCTCGAAGAAGTGGTCACAGAGGACTTTAAAATCTTTGAAGCTGGCGAAGTTATGGATATTGAGCGGTTCCACGCTTTCGTAACACATGTTGACCCCAATGTTGCTCCATTGAGTGATACATCATGGACGTTGAGCGAATTTGATATCTCACTGGATAACAACTCTGCCCACGTAAGTTATATCAATAGGGGCATATTTAAGCATGGTGATGAGATGACGGCTAAACTGCACTGGATGGAAAGTGCCTATTTAATAAAGAAAGCTGACGTCTACAAGATAAGATTTTTAAACTCTAATGTAGTCTCGCGAGATTTCGCCTACAAATAAAATAAAAATTCATGGGAGTTAATCAATGATAAACTCCCATAACAAGCGTTGTTATCTAGTCTCAGTTTCCGAATCGCTCTCTTGATCTTCAGCGACCTCGTCCTCAGAATTTGAAGCAATGCTAACGTCTACATTTTCTTCCGCATCTGATTTCTTTAGTATTTCCTTCTTCTCTGCCATTTTCTTATGATCATGAGTATGTCCTCCACCGCAGTGGCTGGCGTATGAGGAAGCAGAAAACGCAGCTATTGCACAGATTAAAACAACAAGTTTAAGTAAATTCATAAAACATCTCCTTTATCTTTTTAACGTCTACGGGATGTTATTGGATCAAATTATAAACTATTTGATCTTTTTGAGAGGTTAGATAGCGATTTTAAGTCTTGCGCGACCATCGGAGGACGAATAACATCAATATCACAAGAAGGGGTGTATCAAGAAAGGTGGTGTAAGTCAGCCAAAAGTCTTCCGAGAAATTTTCAGCCACCAAGTAATTACCTAAAGCGTTGAAAACACCAGTTAAACTTACTCCTATGGCAAGTCGATTATGATGAAGCGTTACGGGCATATAACGCTCGATGCGAGCGCCAAAGTAAGCTCCCTGCCTCAAAACTCCATCAAGGAAAAACACAGAAGCTGTGAGCAAACCAAGCACTGTTCCTTTCATTTGCACCCAGTAGTCGTCTTGTAAAAATAGCGAAAAGATTCCCGAGATGAGTAACATGATTGTGCCAAAAACAGCGAAGCCACCGAGAAGGTCTACCTTCATAAAGCGTTGTAATAGGATCAGACTCAAGCCCCCAGCTACTCCTAACATTGCCGCAAGAGTTAAGTCTCCCGTGATTTTCCCTGCAATAAAGAATAAAGCTCCCAATGCCAGATCTGCATAAACAGAATATTTATTTTTCTCCCACTTATCTTTTTGAGTGTTTCTAATATCTGGGTTATTCCCAATCATTTGCTTAAAGACCTTTTCCCCATATCGAATATCTTTGCCTGGATGACTTTCATATATCACTTGTTCATCTTCAATGACTGCAATGCCAATATTCGACCACCAACTAATATATCCTGACTCAACATGAGCCTCTGAGCCTGCCAATGTTTTGAGAGAATGCACGAAGGTGGTAGAACCATCCATATGGTTCATCGACTGCTCATCGACAAGTTTATCTTCCCAATACAAGCAAGAAGTTATTTTGCTGAACGTTAAACTAACCTTTACTGTGTAGTCGTGTCCGCGAAATTTAAAGGGCCTTACAAAATTCCAAAGTCGCATAAGCAAATCTATCCCCAATAGCCTAGACTACTATTTGAAAAAACGATCTCTGACTGGCTTCATCAATTAAAGGAATCTTGAGTAGAATGTTAGTTTTAAGTACTCATAATTCTGCGATTCAAGCCAATATATGGCGCACTCGGCAGAATTCGAACTTTATCGATAACTCTAAAACCCTTATCGCCTGCACCCTACTAAGATACCACATTTGAGAGAAAGTATATTATTTATTATTTGTTTGGCTTTGTGTGTACGTTTGTGTGTACGCATCGTTATTGCTTATTTGATTTGATCTTCTTCATAAGCGCAGGACAAAATCTCTCATTCCAGTGTTTCTTTTATTACCGGATATTTTCTAGTTGCCGTCGGGGAATTCTCTAGTTGCTCTAGGCGTTCTTTGAAATTATCCAATTCAGCTTCTTGTGCTTCGAAAATGGCCTTATCTCGGATAGTTGCTGGAGCCCAAAACAAAAATATAAGAAAAACAAATATCTCAAGCCAATGCCTACTTATTAAATCAGGATTGATTTTATCGGCATCTCTTGAGCGATAAGCGAATAGATATATACAAATGTAGCTAAATAAACCAAAGGTCATTCCACTAAAAGCAACCAAAAGACCCGCAAAGCTTGTTTGGAATTGCAAGATAATACCTAAAATCATGCTCCAAAGAGCGCCAAGTAACGACGCATTTGCAAGCATGCGAAACATATTGCTACTGTTTGAGAAAATAAAAGCAATAAAAATACTCAATAAAATGCATCCAAATCCAAAAAGAGAAGGTAGAGAAAAGATTCCGTCTAACTCCTTGTAACCAAAGGCGACTCCAAAAATCGGATATACCATAAGCAGTAACACAATTATCGAAACACTTGGTATGCTTGCTAGATTGTCTTTTTCATGCTCGATTAGATGCTGATATTTGGATGAAATAAAGTAACCGAATGCAGTAAAAAATCCTCCATAAAGTATCCCTAGCAAAAGGATCTGAGTCACCACTTCTATTTCTGTAATGACTGCATCCAGACTAACTGACGCATCAAAGCCTGTTGATGAATTTGTTTTCGCCATATGAAAGAATACTTTAATGCCTCCTATCGCCGCACAGAGTAGCCCAAAGGGGATACCCAAATGTCGCATAATTAAGGAGCACCAAATAGCAATTGATCTCAACGATGCATGTCTTTGGTATTTTAACTTAGAGATTGATATCTGGCTTAACTGCCAAGATAGGCCAAGACTGATAATAAGTATTGAAATTACAATAATGAAAAGGATGTTGTACTCCACGAGGGTATATAAATAATGGAAGGGGTTGATCATTTGAAGACTCGCAAGAACAATCGGTTTGTTAGAAGTTTTCCAAGAATCTAGTTCATTGTCAAATGAACGAAAGTATCCACTATTTTGTTTACTTTAAAGCCTTCAAAGACCGCCCCGGGCAAATGGCCAGACCCCCTCATGGCTATATAGAGGGATTGAGAGACTTTTTAGGATGTGAGGTCTGTAAAGTAGATATCAATCACAATCTTGAAATTTTGATTCCCAGCACTGCGTTGCAAGCGCTTGTCCTTGGCTTAATTGTTCTTGGCTAATAGATTTGCTAAGCAACTGTAAATTATCAAGTGCTTGTTTCTCACCTTGTCCTGCGGCCATAAACCACCAAAGGTAGGCTTGGACTCGATTTTGTTTACCACCCTCACCGTAATAATGCATCAAACCTAAGTTAGTTTGTGCTTTTGCATTTCCTAGCTTAGCGGATCTTTTGTACCAACGAGATGCCTCTTTAGTATCTCGCTTTGCACCGCCTTTCCCACTAGAAATGGCAGATGCAAGCTGAAATTGTGATTCCGCTAACTCAGTTTCAGGCATCCTCTTCGAGAGCATCTCAATACTTTTATTTGCCCAAACCAATCCATCGTACACATCTTCTGATACTAATTTCCCATTCTTATTACTGATAACGTTTCCTTTGAATGTAAGTTTGATTTTTTGTTGCCTTTTTCTAAGAATTAAATCCTTTAAGATATTTATCCAAACATATGCTTTTACATCCGAAGCATAAGGACTGTCACTATCGAGGTATAGACGACTAATGCCATGTAATGCAAGCCAAGACCCTCGATTAGCCGCCTCTCGATACCATTTTATCGCCTCTGCATGGTCGATTTCCTTTCCATAATGATACTGAAAAGCCAATCGATACTGTGATTCTGAGTCTCCCTGCTGAGCTAACTCCAATAATGACAATTCATTTGTCAAAACTGGGGTAATCATGAAAGAAAATATAATTAGTAAATATCTGTTCATACATAAACCATGTTTAGGGTGTTTAGGCTATAAAGTAGATTTAGTCCCATTCCACTACAAAACCCTCTACGAATTGCGTTCCTTTAACTCCTTTGGGTATTACTCCCGAATTTTCTCTTGAAAGAAGCCCCGGTCTGCCCATAGTGTGGGCGTAATCTCTCTTACTTAGTTCGCCTGGCCTTCCTCTATTCAACCAATTTTTCCAACCCGCGCCTCTTTCTATCGATTCAATATCAACTTCCGAACCATTGCATAACCATTTGCCTTCAGTAACCTCATCCGTAAGACCAATCCAGGCAATCTTCCTATTTTTCATTGGCATCACCACATTACGGATATGATAAGCCTCTTCAGCAGAATTTGGACATGCAAGATATCCGCCCATTTCGGTCGCCTGACCTTGCGCTTCTGACCAAGATACCTGGCCAAGAACGAATTCATACTTACTTATTGTGCTTTTAATAGAGTTATCTGGTTTGGTCTGGATATTTACCGAATCAGCCTCAGCTAACTTAGATTCAGGTATAGGCGCGTCAAACTGACAAGTCTCCTCATCTACGATCATATCAATCTGATAATTTGATATGTTGTTTATGAAGTTAAATTTGACATATAAACCAGATTTGAATAGAGCTTTCAAACCTTCTGAACAGACTTGTTGCCTTGCCATCTTCGAAAACATATTATTAAGCATATCAGTTTCCAAGCCATCAAAATTTTCAGGTATCGGAAAGTCTCCAACCAATGGGAATATTACTCCATTCTCTCCTTCTGCGGACACTTTCAGCATCGTAAATCCCTTACTCTCCAATGGAAGCATCGAGTTCATCATATAGATAAATGTGCCTTGTGGGTCGTCCATAAGACTTTTTAAATTGGTTGATGGAGTTTCTGTAGGTGAATTGGAGCAGCTTCCTAGTGCTAGAACCAAACCAATAGTGGGTAAGAAATTTAAATATCTCATATGGCTAACTCCATTTATATTGATGGTTATATTAAGTATTGATTAGGTTTCAATCTGACTACTAAGAAAAACGCTCATTCATAAACATCCGTTGACAAACTAATACCAGACCCCCTCATGGGAATATATAGGGATAGGGATAGGGATAGGGATAATGTTGTGGAAACAATATTTTAAAACAGCGATGTCTGAAAAAGGTTTACTTGCAAAATTTTAGTTTCAAGAATCAACTATTAACTGAGGTGCCTTTCCCTTTTTTATAAGAGTCAGAAACTTCTCATTACCGTATCCAATGAACTTAATCGGTCTCTTAGGCACCGTGATGCGCCTGCTTAACCCTATTTTGCAAGAATTTGGCCGCAACATCTGGAAAAATGGTGAGTACCACTCAATTCTTTCCGAGAAATTCGTTGTCTCACCCGGCCAGTCTCTCATTGTTGAGCCATCAGAAATGTATATTTTTAACTCAATTGATCAGTCTTTATCGTAAGTAAGTTTCATGCTCATTTTGCCTGGCTTTGGAGGCAACCCCCAAACCAATTGATCGTTTATGATGTTAATGGTCGGCTTTTTATCTGTGCTTTTTGCATTATCACATTGAAAAATATTAGCCTTGGGATAAACAGTACATTTAGCTTCAAATCCAAAAATTTTGTAAGTCATTCTATTATTTTTAATATTTATTTGAGGTACCGAATTTTTTACCATGTGCTCGCAAAACTTCATTTTAGCCATCATTGCATTACTTTCTTGATTATCATTTTGAGCAGTAGTTTTAGACCACTCCATACAGTCGGCCATCGAAATTTCTTTATTGATTTGCCACTGACCATCAAAGGAGCCACCGTACGCGAACATGCTGAATGTTAAAATGGGAAGTAATAAAAATTTGGAATATCTTTGTCTCATATCAAGC
>CABXWC010000042.1:0-8675 GCA_902515855.1 uncultured SAR92 cluster bacterium | reverse complement strand
GGTGACTTAAGCTATCTAAACTTAATCCATCTAGCTGAGCTGGATGCAACAAATCCAGATCATTTGACTAGAGGAGAAATTGAAGGCCGATATCAAGCGATGCAAGCGATAAAAGCATTAAAAAAATTTAATCCCGGTTGTGAAAATGCAAAATTGAGAAATTTTGGCATGACCATTGGAATACGAGATACAAGAAAAATCAATGCTCAATACAATATGACTTCAGAAGACGTTCACGGGCAGGCCAAATTTGACGACAGTGTTGGAATATTTCCAGAATTTATCGATGGGTATGGTGTGTTGATCCTACCTACAACTGGACGTTACTTTCAATTGCCTTATCGTTCAATGATTCCTAAAGGAGTGAATCATTTGCTTGTCACCGGGCGTTGTGTTGGCGGAGATAAAATGTCTCATGCGGCCACCAGAAACATGATGTGTTGTGCTGTAAATGGTCAAGGTGCGGGTGTTGCTGCAGCAGAGTCAATAAAAGCTAATGTCGATGTCAAGGACGTTAGTATCAGCCAAGTTCAAAAAACGTTGGTAGCGCAAGGCGCTAGGATTCATTAAATCTAATACAGATTTTCAACGGACTGTCAGAGGACCATCCAATAAAAAGGGAATTGCAAAAGGCACCATTGACCTATTTGAATGACCGACACCAGGCGCAACTGACATTGACCAATTAAATGGCACCCTCATTAGTATCGATCCTTTATACATAGAGTACATATAGAAAGTATGACCTCTTGCAAATCGGTGAGTACCCTGACGCATCGCCTGAATATCCTTATTTAAACTCGAATGATTAGGGTCATTGTCTTTATCACCAAGAAGAATGATCACTCTTTTTTCATAGGCTTTTTGTAACATCTCTTCGGATACATTTATACCCTTAATGCCATATGGATACTCTGTCTCATTGCTAGGCATACTATAGTATCCAGAGTTTGCTAAAACAATGCGTTTTGCTCTGTTGGGATGTATCAAATATACGAACCGATGAGCCACTTGCGCACCGGCAGAGTGCCCATAAAGACTATAAGCATCTACTTGGGTACCAAAAGTCTTCCGAGAAAAATTAAAAAGGGGTTCAATTGAAGAAAAAATCCAATTATCTTCACTTATCGATCGACCCTTAAGAGTTTTCATATTGCCCAAGTTGTAACGAGTTTTAGGAAAGTCAGGTGAACTATACTCCGGAACTAGGGCGATAAAATTATACCTCCTGGCCGCTGAGTGCCAACTATTTCTATAACCTTCGGCATTCCGACTCTGTCCATGAAGAATCACAATGATAGGAGTATCTCTCTTAATTTCTTTTGGTATCGACGCGAATACTCTCAGCGGTTTTCCTTTCCAATCTTCAAAAACAAAATTTCCTTTCCCATCCGAATCAAACTGATCGAAAAATTCATCGGAACCAAATACAAAGGTATTAAGCAATAATGCAGCGAATAATACTGTCAAACGCAAAAACTTGTAGCTAAACATATGCCATTCCTAGAACCCAGCTAAATAGGTATGTAACTAACCGTATTGGTGGATAAAATCATTATAAAGACTAAGCATGTCACGACGGGACCCAAATAAATGCGCCCAGTCATGTTGAAAAAATATCGATTGAAATAGGGTAGCGCAAACATCATTGGCACAACACCGAATAACAAATTTATGTATAACCAATTAGTTGTCCAATATACCTCTCCTGTTGCAGCAAAGTAGGTGTATTGAATAATTATGATTAAAATTAACCCTAATGAATTACCTATGCCTGATAAAAACATAGAAAACCACTCTGATTGACCCTGAATTCTCATTGCAGTGTTCGTACGTAGAGAACTCATCAAGAAAAAAATAAAAAACACTGGGGCATACATTATGAGTAATACAATGATGCTTGGTTGAAAAACTCGAACTCCCATGAACCAGAATCGGTAATCTACTAAAAAGAAATAATCGATTAAAAACAAGAGTAAATAGTAAAATGAAAAAATTAGCAGCCCCAAAAGAATTGTTTTTAACCCGACAGTTCTGGAAATAATTACTCCCCAAGCATCAGGTTTAGATCCATTGTGTTTTCCAAAGAACTTGTAATGTAAAAAGAAAATCAGGAAGCCTATACAGCCATTAAATAAAGCCCAAAGCATGACCGGATTATTCATCCTCTGAGGGAAAAACCAAGTTTGCTTTCTAGTTGAGGCATCAACAAACAACTGTTTTGAAAGCTCAACCATCGGAATAAAAGAGGTGCATGCTATCATTGCCGAGAGTGCGAAAAGCGCCCAGAATAATATTTTTGATCTACCTAAAAGTGGTGGTGATGAAGGCGGCACAGTTTGCACTATTTCGTGAAAAAAAGATGCCCTCAACATAACTTTTCCAAGTGGAATTAGCATTATTAAGGAGGTAATTAGAGAAATCAGACCAAACAATTCCTTCCATTGCCATATTTGATTATCGGGTGTTATGGTCGAATTATGGGACAAAACCTTCTCAAAATAACTAATCTGATTCTCAGTGGCGAGTCCATTGTATGGCTGAAATGGATGAAGCAAAGGTTCGTTATGGATGACTCTTGCATTTCTTGAAAGCACATCACCGTAGAATTTACCGAGCTCAACTTCAGTAACTTTTGAGTTACTGCTCAGCACACCAGAGTTTACCACTCTGAGAGCCTCCGGAGCATAACGCATATCACCGCTTTTTAATTTATTCCTAAACGCTCCCTCATCATAAAGCGCATAACTGACTCCAATATTAGATTTGACATCTCTGAGAACAGACTTTCGAAGGGTGAGAACATATCCAGACACGTAAACAGAATGCAGCTTACTTGGCACTCCCAATTCTTTTGCTTCTCTTCCAAAATAAGCAGCACCTCTGATAGCCGCGTTACCTCCTGCAGAATGGCCAGTTGCCGCAATCCTATTTTTATCAACATAATTTAAATTATCAGTTAAAAACACATAATCAATGAGAGCAAACATTCCATAGCCTTCATACGTCGCAGAACGTGTGCTCATTGAAGAACTTGAGCTACCCTGTCCATAAGGGTCAATAGACACGACAACAAAACCCCTCCTAGATAGTTCAATTGCTATATTCGATAAAGCCTCTCTTGATCTTTGAAAGCCTGGCACAACAGCTATAAAAGGAGCTGGATTTTCAACTGTCGCGCTCAAAGGTTTAAACAGGGTAGCAGCAAGATTTTGTCCATTCTGAGTCGGTAACATAACTTTAGAAACTGCAACTTTTCCACCGGAAGTTTGTATCCAAGAGGATGAAGCCATGCACAAGACGATCACAATAAGGCATGCAAACAAACTTTTAAATGGATCTGAAAAAAACCTCATGCACAACTCCAAGTAATTAAATTAATCAAAATGATTTTTAAGTATTACAAATCGGATCCGAAAATTAACCTACAAAAAATAGCCTTTGATTTAACATGTGATTGCTTCGAATCGTGCCAAGCTGATTTCAACATTTCAGAGTATCGACTACTGTCTTTATCACTAATCGCAAAATATCCTTCAAAATTTCCCTGCAAATTAAATAAACCTAGTCCAAGCCCGCCTTTATTAAATGGACTTTCCTTTTTATAAATATTCCCAATTCCATTCTTATTCCATATAGATTGTTCACTGTAAATAGATCTATATTTACCGTACGCGTTACAAATGGATTGCTCTGCTCTTTGATCACAATCAATACATCCATAAGATATATTGTCTTGAGACATCAATATAATATCGGTCATTCCCTTTGATGGAATAAAAAAAACTACCAATATAAGAAGAAATATTCCTAAGAAAAAATTAGTTGAACTAGTCATTTTTGCAGTTCTTAATTTAAGGCCGCATAGTAGCAAAAAATGGTTTTGCAGGTTCGGTTTGTGAGCCAATAGCTAAATCCAACCAAGCCGCCAGTTTTGGTCTGGTCTCTCTAGGGTCTATAAGCTCATGAACGGAAAAACCCTCACTCTTTGGAAAAGGTGATTGACTGGTTGCTAATAAATCTTCTAGCTCACGCTGCCTTTGCTCTGGGTTTGGAGAGGCGGCAATCTCTCTGGAAAATGCTACGGCGACTCCTCCTTCAACCGGCAATGCGCCAGTCTTTGCGCTGGGCCAACTCAATACATATGCTTGTGGTCCAAAATGTGCTTGCGCGGCAACACCAAACGCCTTATTCACCTGAATGCTGGCCCAAGGTACTCGAGATTGCATTACAGCCGAGATAGCTTCCGTTCCAAAACGAATCGTACCCGCAGACTCACTATCTGGGCCTATCATAAATCCTGGTTCATCTACAAAGCTCAAAACAGGTAAGTGAAAGCTATTACAAAAATCCACAAATTTTCGAAGTTTTTGAGCCGCTGATGACGTCATTGCTCCAGCATAATACATACAATCATTTGCGATGATGCCAACAGAGTGGCCGTGCATTCTGCCTAATCCTGTTATTAAACTGGGTCCAAACTTTTGGCCTATTTCGAAAAACGTTGTTTCTCCCTTCTCAAGATCAATAACAAGTTGAATTATTTTTCTCATTTGGAATGGCTGTCTACTATTTTTGGGGACTATAGAGGCTAGCTCCTCATCGCGTCTATTGGCAGGATCACTGCATACAATTCTTTTAGGTCGTTGCCAAGCGTTGTCAGGCATGAAAGAGAGAAATGTTCTGATTTGATTAAATGCATCTTCCTCATCCTCTGCTAAATTGTTTATCACTCCACTTTTTAAATGGACTTCTGGTCCTCCCAGTTGCTCTTTTGACAGATCCTTTCCAAGAGCACGCTTCACCACTTGAGGCCCGGCTATTAAGACAGCTGCATTTTTAGTCATTACCGAAAAATGTGATGCTACAAGTCTAGACGCAGGCAAGCCTGCTACTGGGCCTAATGCAGCAGTTACAACTGGAACAACACCAAGCGTTTGGGCTAGAGAGTAAAATCTTGACACATTAAAGACAGGCTCACCAAGGGGTCTATGATTCTTATTTTGAGAAGTGCCTCCAACAGCACCGCCTCCGCCTTCATGCAATCTCACGAGTGGAATCTTATACTGAAGAGCTAGTTGCTCCGCATACACACTCTTCCTCAAGCCCGCAGGATTTGGTGATCCGCCCTTTAACGTAAAGTCTTCCCCTCCAATGATGACTTTCCTCGCGGCTACCTCCCCAAAGCCAAGAACAAAATTGGCAGGCTGAAAGTCTATTAATTCATTATTATCATCAAATACTGGAACTCCAGCTCCAACACCCAACTCGTCGAAGGTTTCAGAATCCAATAAACAATCTATCCTCTCTCTTATCGTAAGCCTGCCTTTTTCATGATGCTTTTTAACAGAGTCCTCTCCACCCTGTTTTTTAGACAGAGTGTCTCGTTTTTTGATCTCATCGATTTCTTCGTGCCAAGCCATTCTTTTACTCTTCTGCAGTTAGGATCCCAATAACTTGCCCTTCAGAAACAATATCTTCTGAGCTTACCAGCCACTTGCTTAACTCACCTGCAACTGGAGCCAACACAGGTATTTCCATTTTCATACATTCGATGATGCAAATTATCTGGTCTTTTAAAACCTGATCGCCTTCGGCTACCTCTAATTTCCATACCTGACCCGCGACGTGGGTATTAATATTTTTTTCCATGTATCTGGGATACCTCAAATTATTAATTTGCTTCAAACTAAAAGCGATTACATAAACTAAGATAAAGACAACTAAAAAGCAATTGTATCTGTGAGTTGGTGTTATTATTAAACAGCGGATACCTTATTACTCGGGACGAACTGACGTTGAAATTTCCAAGCTCTCTACTATTTCTCTTGATTTTATTACCAATATATTCGTTTGCAGATAATGGACTTCTCGATAATTCGAACCCTTGCGTTTCTAATGATCCTGAAATGGGCGATTCAGCTGCTTGGGCTGTGGGTGCAATGAAGTTATATGAGGAAAAGAAATTTATCGACGCGATAAATCGAGTTAATAGTTGCTTCAATATTTGGGGGCCAGAAGCAGGACAGAAACAAAAATTTATTCATGATAAGGGCAAAAGTTGCCCAAAAATTGGAAAAGTTAGCTCGAGGGAGAAACGTAAAATCGATAAAAATTATTTGATGAACGACGTCTCAGCTGCTCTTTGGGCAAAAGCTCGATCATTACATGAATTAAATGAAATTGAGCTAGCGAAAAAAAGCTATGGCCGCTGTGTTTATATGACATGTGGTCGATCATGGGATCGCAATGGGTGGTTCTGGTCTCCAGCTAATGATTGCGCTTCCTATGCGCGAGAGCTTGTTGACTGAAAGTTATCTCTTCAGTCTTTACTTGATTTGTACCACTGTGTGATGGTGTTTAAAACGGAATACGCATTTTTGGCCGTGCACAAGGATTCCTCGCTCTGCATCATGGTCTTTACGATATGCTCTTGCAGTGATTTTTCTGGAAGATCAGACGAAGTAAATGCCCCAATATCTTCTTGATCGATTTCCTCCTTACCCCATTTGAATACTTTAAGGCCCGGATTTCTATCCTTGACTGATCCAATTGATGCGCTACGTTTATCTCCATGGACATCAATTTTCCAGGACGACCTGCTGTGTCCGCTCCAAGACAAATCGATCTGAAGAGTACAGTTTGACTTTAACTTTATTAATCCGGTCGCAAAATCATCTATTCTCTCTCGCTTGAGAAGGCCAGCGTCAACGCTTCCTGAGACAGATAAGGTGCTATAGTCACTTGCTAACCACATACCTAAGTCAATAATATGGGGTCCCAAATCAATAAGAGCGCCTCCGCCTGAAGACTCAAAATCAAGATTCCATCGTGAATAGAGATCCGGAGAGAAAGTTTTGTTTCTCAAGTATTGCAACTTTATGTGATAAATCCTTCCAAACCACTCTGAGTCAATTAAATTCTTCAGCTTAAATATAGATGGATTGAAATAATCCCACCGAAAATTATTTACCACTAGAAGCAATTTTTGATTCTGATCTGCCGCCTCGATCATAGACTTAGCATCTTTGAGATTTAACGCCATCGGCTTTTCACAAAGTACATTATGTCCTGATTTAAGTGCTTCTATGGTTAACTCAGCATGGAGATGATTTGGAACACAAATAACAACGAGATCTAAAACTTCGTTCTTCAATAAGTGTTTATGACATTTATAAGTATTTTTAACATCGAAGTTTGCTTTTGCATGATCGATGCTTTTAGCATCTTTATCTTGTATGGCTGTAATTTCTACCCCTTCAATGGTGCTGAATTTTGTTAGATGTATATTCCCAACATATCCAACACCAACAATTCCAACCTTGAACATAAAATAATTTTACAAAGTCCACTTAATAGGTACACCGTCAACTTTTAGTGCTGAGTGTGTTTTAGCCGAATAAGGAGGCCATGCTGGTTCTATATTTTTAGCATCCCACTCATTAAATTTTATAGTGAGTTTTTCAACTACATTTGGATACTCAGAAGCTATGTTATCTGTCTCACCCAAATCAACACTCAAATCATATAACCAGTTAATACCACCTGCATTAATGAGTTTGTAGCTACCATCACGAATTGCCCAATTTGGTGAATTTCGCCAGTAAAAAGTCTGATGTGGTTTATCTAACTTTTCACCCTTAAGAAAAGGCAACAAATCAACTCCATCTAGATCTAATGAGCCTGCTTTTCCGCCCGCCGCATTCAAAACAGTTGGGAAAATATCAAGCGTACTTACTGGATTCTTGTATAGGAGACCTCGCTCTAGTTGATTCGGCCATCTCATTACAAAAGGCACTCTCACTCCACCTTCAAAAAGCGTATGTTTCCCGAGTCTAAGAGGACTATTGCTTCCATAATCTGCAACGCCTGCACCATTATCACTCATAAATACAATTAGCGTGTTCTCACTTAAATTAAGTTTTTCAAGAGTCTTTAATATCTCTCCCACGCCGATATCAAGAGCAGATATCATCGAGGCGTAGACTCTTTGATTTTCGTTTTCAACATCATCAAACTGATCATAATAATGTTGGGTCGTCTGAAGTGGTCCATGCGGCGCGGTGTACGGAAGGTAAAGGAAAAACGGTTTTGATTTATGCTCATTGATAAATGTTACCGCCTCACGAGTGAAGGCATCTGTCAGGTAGCTTTCCTCAACGATTCTTTTCTTGTTTATAAATATCGTATCCCGGTCTCGTCCCATCCACGGATCGCCCTCTTTCTGCACAGGTGCATTTAGGCCTCGCCACAAACGAGATATAATTTTCGCGTCAGGTCTGGTTGGATCTAAGTAATCACTCCCAGATGAGAGCAATCCAAAAAAACTATCAAATCCACGATTTATCGGATGGAATTGATTTGTACTTCCTAAATGCCATTTGCCAACCATACCGGTGTAATAGTTGAGGCTTTGAAGTTTAGTTGCGAGCGTTATCTCACTTTCTGGTAATCCTGTATTTGGGAGCGCATCAGGCAGGAACTCATGACCAAATCGCTGTTGGTATTTCCCAGTCAGCAAGGATGCTCTTGAGGGCGAGCATACTGGGCTTGTCACGTAACCTGATGCAAAAGACACACCGTCCTGGGCTAGCTTCTTTAAGTTAGGAGTCGGAACGTTTTCACACCCATAAATTTCGCTGTCGCAATATCCCAAATCATCAACAAAAATTAAA
>CABXWC010000041.1:0-9259 GCA_902515855.1 uncultured SAR92 cluster bacterium | reverse complement strand
CGTCAAGTCCAGTAATCCTAAATTGCTTACCGAGTTGCGCTTGAATCGTGGCAAGACTGATAATGTTTTTTTCAACAAATGGAATTGGGATCAGGGACACTTCACCTGTTTCGGAAACTGATTTCTCTAATTTAGTCTTATACTCTATAAACAAAACTCCAAGTCTCCGTCCGATATTGTCTCGAGTTGCATAGCCCATTTGCCAGCCACCCTTGGAATCAAGAGTAATATTTACCTGCGGTCGGCCGTTTTCATCAAAACTCGCTCGAGCGTCAGTCACATTTTCACCAGAAATTACTGCTTTTTTCTCTAATAGAGCATCACTCTGATTTCCCTCATTCCGAAAATTAAATCTGTCACCTATCCGAGACTTTGATTCTAGCCTGAACTCTAAATTAGCAGTTTTTCCAATAATTCTTTTTGCTTCAGCGGTATCTTGAACACCTGGCAATTCAACGACTATTCTGTTTTTCCCTTGTCTAGAAACAATCGGTTCTGAAACGCCCAGCTCATTGACCCTGTTCCGAAGTGAGGTTAGATTTTGTTTTATAGCGCTATCTTCTATTCCTGAAATAGCAATCGGACTAAGATTAAAGGTTAAGGACAAAGGATTTTGTCTTGGACCATTAAAAAGCTCTAAATCAGGAAAATTAGCTCTTATCAGATTCCGAGCCTTATCAACCTGATCATCATCTCTGAAACGACCAACGATCTGATTGCCAAGCAGCTCAAAGCTACGATACCGAACTCTCTCCTCTCTCAAAACAGCCTTAATATCTGAAAGAGTGCCCTCTAAGCGAAGTACAAGCGCAGACTCTAAATCTACTTCCAATAGAAAATGGACGCCACCACTTAGATCAAGGCCCAACTTCATCGGCTTACCTCCCAATGATCGTAACCATCGAGGAGTTGTTGGAGCAAGATTAAGCGCAACGATATAGTCACTACCCATTTCAGCCTGTATTATTTCTTTTGCCCTTAGCTGAGAATCTCTGTCTTTAATTCTCAAAAGCGCTGTTTGATCATCGGTTTTCCCACCAAAATAATCAATATCAGCATCGTCTAAGGCCAATTGCATTTCTTTCAGAACATCGTTATCAATTTTCATTGAACCACTCTGTCCCGATAATTGAATAGCAGCATCTGCAGGAAAATAATTTGGAGCCGCATAAACAAAAGCGAAAAGCGCCACTAATATTATTAAAATATTTTTCCAAAAAGGAAATTTGTTTAGCACGTTACTGAAACCTTTAAAGGTGTGAAAAATTCAGTCCACATTATAGAGCAAATTTAATTTTAAATCGTAACAGAATGCTTCTCAAAATAATTGTTGGCAAAAGAATCTAAATTACCCTCGGCTATTGCGCCTCTTATTTGTGACATTAAGTTCTGATAGAAACGCAAATTGTGAATAGTATTAAGCTGCGGCCCCAACATTTCCTTGCATTTTTCCAAATGGTGCAGATAAGACCGACTAAAATTGGAGCAAGTGTAACAATCACATTCAGGATCTAGTGGGTTTAAATCGTCTTTGTACACACTATTGCGAATTCGAATAATCCCCTCGCTCGTAAACAAATGGCCATTTCTCGCATTTCTTGTAGGCATCACACAGTCAAACATATCTACACCCCTCTGAACTGCTCTAATAATATCCTCAGGCTTGCCCACTCCCATTAAATAGCGAGGTTTGTTTTCTGGCATCTTGGGTCCAATCCCATTGAGAATTCTCTGCATATCCTTTTTGGGTTCTCCAACTGATAAACCACCAATTGCATATCCATCAAAGCCGATTGCGGTAAGTTCTTCTAATGATTCTCCACGAAGATCTTCATGCATACCACCTTGAATAATCCCAAATAAAGCAGACGGATTTCCAGCATGAGCGACTTTACTTCTCTCAGCCCATCTTAATGACAAGCGCATAGACTCCATTGCCTGCTTTTTTGTTGCAGGATATGGAGTACAGTCATCAAAGATCATGACAATATCACTTCCAAGTGCACGCTGAACCTCCATGGATTTCTCTGGATCAAGGGATACAGTACTCCCATCGATTGGGGATTTAAATATCACTCCATCCTCGGTAATCTTTCTCATTTTACCAAGACTAAATACCTGAAAGCCTCCAGAGTCGGTGAGTATTGGTTTTTCCCAACGCATAAAATTATGAAGCGAGCCATGTTTTCTTATAATTTCTGTGCCTGGACGTAACATCAAATGAAAAGTATTCCCCAGCACAATGTCGGCACCTGATCTCAGAATATCGCTGGGCGTTAAACTTTTTACCGTACCGTATGTCCCAACTGGCATAAATGCCGGCGTTCTGACTATACCTTTATCAAAAATTAGATTACCAGTTCTCGCATGGCCATCTGTTTTTGAGATTTCGAATTTCATATCAATTAATCACGAAGGTATATTAAAACGGGCATTGGCATTTCTGTTTAAGAGCATGGCATCACCATAGCTGAAAAATCGATAATCATTATCAACCCCTGCCTTGTAAGCGGCCATAATTTCTGTGTAACCCGAAAAGGCACAAACCAACATTAATAAGGTGGACTTGGGAAGATGGAAATTAGTTATGAGCATATCGACCAGTGTAAACTCATAACCAGGATAGATAAAAATATCCGTATCCCCCTCGTAAGGTTTTAACTCGTTTTTGTTTCCGATTGTTTCAATAGCTCTAAGACTGGTAGTGCCAACCGCCACAATCCTCCCCTCATTTTTTTTTGTCTCCAAAATTAAATCGCATGCATCATTACCAATTGAGATCCACTCAGCATGCATTTCATGATCCAAAATATTCTCTTCCTTGACTGGCTTAAAAGTACCCGAACCCACATGTAAAGTGACAAAACAATGATTTATTCCTTTATTCTGTAACTCTCTTAGCATACTTTCATCAAAGTGCAGGCCCGCGGTGGGTGAAGCTATTGCTCCAGATTTTGAGGCATAAACAGTTTGATATCGTTCAGAATCAAGCTGAATAGGTTCTCTATCGATGTATGGAGGCAAAGGAAGTTCTCCAATGTCCTCAATAATTTTAGAGACATTGGAGCTAAAAGAGATTAAAAATAATTTTTGTTTGCGCTTTAGGACAGTTGCATAGTGTCCTCCAACAAAATTTATCCGTGATCCTAACTTTATTTTTTTATTTGACTTTAATAAGGCATAAGCGACCTTGTTTTTAACTACTCGCTCAATTAATAATTCAATTGCGCCACCTGTATCTTTTTTACCCAGCAATCTGGCTGAAATAACTCTGGTATTATTAAAAACTAGCAGGTCTCCTTTATTTAAAAAGTCTAATAAGTCGGTAAACATCTTGTGAGAGATATTTCCCAATTCATCCATGACAAGCATTGAGCTCGAAGAACGTTCTTTAAGTGGAAATTTAGCAATCAGCTTTTGAGGCAGCGAATAATCAAAAAGATCTAGTTTCATTTTAACAATTCTATCTTTGAGGGAAAAAGATTAAATCAGACTCCTCAAAGAAAGAGAACATTAAAAATGAAAATTAGATTTAAATTTTTCCGTTTTAAGTGTTTCATTTTGACTGATATACTCACGTCTCTGTTTTTGTGCCAGTGTGGTGGAATTGGTAGACACACGGGATTCAAAATCCCGCGCCCTTAAAAGCGTGTCGGTTCGAGTCCGACCACTGGTACCAAAAACATTATTATCGGTAACTTTTCATATAGACTTGAAAGCTGCAATTATTATTTAAAATAAAGAAAATTATTTAGGTATTGCAAAAAATTATGCTTAAAAAGCTACTAATCCTAGGATCTTTCCTACTTGTCACTGGTTGCATTGGTCAAGCTGATAAAGAAATTCCGAAACTACCCGATGGCGCCTATAAACTTGAGTATGTTCAAATTACAGAAAGCGGGATCTCAAGCAAAGAATTTCGAAATCAGCTCAAAATATACTCAAATAATAGATACATGTTTGCATTTATGCATCCTCAAATTGGTGTTGATGCGGGAGCAGGTCTTGCAAATTGGAATAATGGTGTAATGACTGAAATACCCCTCTTTAATCACAACGGTTCAGTCGATGGATTTAAATTTGATGTCACTATCGATCAGACTAATACTGGATTTACCCAATCATTAGTCGGTCTACTCACTGAAGATGGTCGATCGCTTGATATGATAGAGACTTGGGAAACGGCGTCAACTGAAAAATCTCCTTATGACGGTCTTTGGCAGCGAGTGATTTCTGAGGAAGATTCAAACTCTGAAATCTCCGAAATAAAAATGATTGGTGGAGGACATTTTATAACTATGACTCGGAGCGAGGTCGAGAATGTAATAGAAAAGAATTTTCACTTTGGCGATTTCAAAACCATGGACAATAAACAAGTGGTACAAAAAACGATTGCAAGCTCCGATGAAACTCAAATTGGAATTGAGGAAATCCTTTCAGTTGGTCTCGTCAAAGACGGTCTCATCTTAAATTTCGTATCTGAGAATGGAATAGAAATAACTTCACGGTACAAAAAGATCTAATTATTGGAGTAATGTGTAAGAATTGAGAGCTACTGGAAAATCACAATAGCTCCCGCAAGCGAGCGATATGGGCAACACCAATCCCGCAGCATCCCCCTATAATAGTCGCTCCCAGAGATTTCCAATATCTGGCAAATTTTAGGTACTGATCCGGCGTGAGATCCTCCCTTAATTCAGAATGTCCAGAGTTAGCTTTTTTATCATTATAATCGGGCTTGAAACCATTTGCGTAGACGCCAAGCTCTGCATTGTTTGTTAATAACGGGGCTGCAGTGATTAAAGCTTGCTCCATAATTTCAGGTTGGTTGCAATTGAATAAAAGCGCTTGGCAATTGCTAAGATCAAGACTCCTTATTGCATCTGTAACCAACTCGCCAGACCTAAGTTTTGGTTCTGTCATGTGTTTATCTTCAAGTGAGAAGCTTATCCAGAGAGGTTGATTTATATCAGAGAAAACATCTTGAATTACCTTTGCCTCAGTAATACTCGAAACAGTCTCCGCTAAAACAAGATCAGTGAATTCTATGAGGTTCTCTTTAAACATATTCAATAACGGGATTGCCTCATTGGGCTTAAATTTGTCAGGCTCATATGAACCAAAAACCGGTGGAATACTAGCCGCTACCAGAAGATTATTTTTGCTTTCATTCCTAACTTCCGCTGCTAATTTTCCCGCAAGCTTAAGCAGCCGGGGGCCCTCTTCTAAAAATCTCGTCTCTCCTATATGAAATGGAACAAGCGCATAAGAATTTGTAGTGATAACTCCAGCCCCTGCCTCGGCAAATGCAAGATGGGCACGCCTGACAGAGTCAGGTTCTTCAATCAACGCGAGGGCGGACCATTCAGGTTGCTCAAAAGGCGCGCCACTCTCTCTCAAATAAATCCCGATCCCGCCGTCAAGTATCTTCATCATATCAAATCTCAAATAATTAAATTTTGTATATTGTCTCTGCAGTATTCAAAAACATCTGATTTTTTTCGTCTGCTGAAAAAGGCATTGCTATTTTTTTAAACGCATTCCAAAGAACGTTATAGGACACTGAAAATTTATCAACAGGAAAATTGCTCTCGAACATACATCTCTCTGGGCCAAATGAATCGATCATAAACAAGTAGTAGTCTTTATGATAATTCACGATCTCATCAGAAGTCGCCGGTTTTTCCCTTAAATCCCATCCCCATCCATTCAGCGGCATCGCAAGACCTCCAAGCTTGGCATAAACATTCTCACACTTTGACAACTCTTCAACATCTTTTCTCCAAATTGGATAAATCTCTTTTTGCCGACCAGAAAAGGAACCTATGCCGAGAGGACCACCAAAATGATCAAAAATAATAACTGTGTCAGGGAACGCTCTTGCAAGACTTGTTAATTCAGAAATTTGTGTATGAACTAACCACGCGTCAAAACTTAAATTAAAGTGTGAAAGTTTGGAAAATCCCTTTCGAAAAGATTCATTTTCCATCAACCCAGGCGTTCGTCCAGTGTAGCGCCCGACCTTTGGTGGAAAAGGGTAATATGCAACTGAATGTCGAATTCCTTTCAAAAAATTCTTTGGGGAGACCGCTATGTGCTCCTCCAATACCTCACTAACCTTTTCACCGAGCAACAGATTGGCATGACTAACTGACCCTAGAATTGGTGGTCGGCCTCTCTTTTCATTTTCGTGAGAATACTTTGCTTGTTGCACTACAAATTCTGTTTCTCCAACAGGCCTCATTGATTCTGGACCCTTTGATCTATACTCCGCATAACACTCAACGAAGATTGTACCTATAATATTGTGGCCTGTGTCCGTATCGTCCCAAAGATCGGATATTTCGTAACCATTATTTCGTCGCCAAAGATGATGATGTGGATCAATTATCTTTAAATCTGGTTCTAATGTTTTTTCCCTCACTAGATTTAACCAATCTCTCAATTCTTTTTTAGATTTCTGTTGAGATCCCATTTATTTTGCCTCTTTACGAAGATAAGAATACCTTTTATCAATATCACTAGAAATAGAGTTCGAGCGAATAATTTTTGCATAGATTTCGGAACTTAATCTTGGTTTTCTTTCAAAGTCATTTTCATAATCAATGCTAACCAAACCAAAACGTGCGGTGAAGCCCTCAGCCCACTCAAAATTGTCTGTCAAAGACCAATGCATATATCCTCGAATATCTGCTCCTCCATGGTTTATGGCATTCCATAGCTCTCGCAAATGGGAAACAATAAATTGTTGGCGTCGAATATCATCATGCTTTCCATCGGCAATACCACTTTCAAGCACGTAGATAGGTTTTGAATACTTATCGTAAGAAGTAGTCAAAATTTTGAAAAACCCATGTGGATATATCGACCAACCTAAATCGCTTATCATTTGCGATTCATCTTGTGGGTCGTTAAATAAAATTTCAGGATTCGATAAATCAGAAGGTATGGATTTCACAAAATATCTACCGTAATAATTTATTCCCAAGTAATCCTGAGTTCCTGTAATCTCAGGAATATCAACTTCATAATCTGTATTGGATATTTTCAAAGTCCCTGTATCAATCGCATCAAAAAAATCCCAGATAAAGGCATTTTCAATTTGCTTTGCTGACAGTCGATCTAAAATCGACCAGTTACGCAGTGGCTCAAAAGCCCGCGTGTGCTTGGCGATACCTACCTGGTGATCAAAGCCATTCTCATCACCGTGCTTATGAATTAATTTATATGCAGATGCGTGAGCGAGGAGAAGATTTTTGACCACCGGTCCAATATCAAAGATTGATCTTTGTTCAAGAGGTGGGAAAATTCCTTGCATGTAACCATTAAAGACATAAGTCATCGGTTCATTTAATGTGCACCAATGAGTAACACGGTTACCAAAGTTTTCTATAACTGAGGACACAAAAACATCGAAAAGCTCGACTGCATCTTCTCTCTCCCATCCTTTCTTACCATTTTTTTCATCCCAAAACCATGCAGGTGTAGAAAAATGAAAAAGAGAAACTAAAGGTTGAATATTATATTGCTCAAGCCCATCAAGAATATTATTGTAATAATCAACTCCTGCTGGGTCTGGAGATGACATCCCGTCCTCAGGAAACAATCTTGCCCAAGAGATGGAGAAGCGATAAGCATTGTGTCCCATGTCAGTTGCTATGGCGAAATCAGTATTGAATACTTTGTCATAATTCGTTTTATGTCTACGAATATTCTCATCGAATTTGTCGATATCTTTTATATGGCCTGGCAGAGCAACTCCAATCTCGACACCTGTCTCACTCCGTCCATTCTTGGCGGCATCAATCTCGAATTCCGTCCAGTCGCTATTTTGTTGAGTTTCAATATGCTGTGCCGCAGAAGCAGCGCCCCATAAAAATCCTTTTGGAAATTCATAGCGGTCCTTATCAGGGAATTCGGATAACCAAAGCTTGGTTCGTTGATTACCCAAATTTGAGATTACGATAGCAACTACAAAGATTAAGGCTACCAATGCAACTAGCAGAACTTTAAATTTAACTGTCATAGACAGAGTTAAACCTATGTCGTTTGGACAACTTACGTTTTTTATTGGCTTCAAACGCGCCTTTACCGATATGGTCTTCGCCTCTATTTTTTGCAAGATCTACCTGTTTTTGTCGCTCAGCAAACTGAGATTTTCTCTCTTTACTGACTTCTGCAAAACAAAAATCACATGACACTCCTTTCTCATATTTTTTAGATACTTTATCTTCCTCCGTGATCGGTCGACGACATGCATGACATTGATCATAAGATCCTTGCTCGAGACTATGATTAACAGTGACGCGGTTATCAAAAACAAAACATTCACCAGTCCATAGACTATCCGTTTCAGGAACTTTTGATAAATAGTTTAAGATACCGCCTTTTAAATGGTAGACCTCATCAAAACCTCTTTTCTTAAGTAGTGCCGTAGACTTTTCACAGCGAATGCCTCCAGTGCAAAACATAGCAATTTTCTTATTTTTTTTTGAGTGAAGATTTTTGTCTGCCCATTTTGGGAATTCCTTGAATGTCTTTAGCCCTGGGTCAACTGCATGATCAAATGAGCCAATAGAAACTTCATAATCATTTCTAGTGTCGATCACTAAAACATCAGGATCCGATATAAGTTCATTCCATTTATCTGGCTCCACGTATTCACCTGAATAAGCTTCTGAGTCCAGTTTTTCAACGCCCATGGTGACGATTTCTTTTTTTATTTTTACCTTTGATCTATAAAAAGGCACTTCTTTAGAATATGATGTTTTAACGTCAACTTTACCAATACCAGGATAATCCTCTAACCAATCAACTACGCTTAAAACACTCTTTGGTAATCCCGAAATTGTTCCATTAATGCCCTCGCTCGCTAATAATATTGTTCCAAAAACATTATTCGAATCCATGATCTTTTTTAACTTAGGGCGAATGATTTCAAACTCGGGGAGAGCTACAAATTTGTATAGCGCACAAGTTAGATAATTCTCTTGCAACATGAAAGTGCCAATTACTTTGATATTGTCTAAGCCACTCAAAGTACATTGAGATCAACAGGGAATCAATACCTTCGAATATGAAACTTTGAATACTGAGAACTTTTCATCGCACTGAGAGTGCTTTTTAACTGAAAAACATAAAGTCCACCTGTATTTAAGAGAATATTTCAAACTATCCATATAAACTATTAGATAGTTTTTGATAAATGAATTGGTAAATCTCAATGTTCTCTATACCCAAGAGATTTTTTTTATTAGTT
>CABXWC010000040.1:0-9932 GCA_902515855.1 uncultured SAR92 cluster bacterium | reverse complement strand
CCCCTTGTTAGGATTGCTTGAGGGTCTTACACCTAGTGAAATCATGTTTGCGATTACCTCGTTTATGTTAGTAACACTTACTATTTTTGGATTAAGAGCGGCTCCTGCAGAGCAGGCTGAAGCTTGGGGAATGCCTATTGGTTATGATGCGGCGACTCAGTCTGAACAGGCTTTATCAGCGGGTGGAAGTAAAGCGAATGGTATCTGGGGATTGATTGAATTATCACTGACGATAAGAATGACGCAAAGGTTAGCAAATGATTTGAGAATGCAGCTAATGGAGAGATTAACGCGTTTAGAAATGACAACGCTTGATGATCAGAGAATAGGAGATTCTGTCTACCGGGTTATGTATGACTCACCAATGCTTCCTGGAATATGTTATCGGTTGACTATTGAACCATTGCTGCTCATTTTGGGAACTGTATTAAATATTTATTTAATGCAAAGTACCTACGGTGATTTTATACCCGAGTTACTCAAGCTAGCAGTGTTCCTGGTTTTCTTAATTTTATTTATCACAATTCCTTTAACTGGTTTGGCAAGAAGACTGCATCAAACTAATAGAGCGGCTGGTGCATCGACAACAAATACCATGGAAGAGAGTATTGAAAATATCTCGGCTGTGCAGTCTTTAGGGGGATCTGAAAAGGAAGCTCAGCGATTCAGTGATGCGAGTGAAGAGTCATACAGACGGCATCGACATACTGCATTATTTGATGCATTAATCTCGATGGTAAATTATATTTGTATCTTTGGATCAATGGCGATTGCATTTGTTTTGATATCAAATAGCGTGATTGAAGATGAACTGACTGTTGGAGATTACTCGGCGTTAATAAGTATGTTTTTTATGCTGAGTTCTGCCGCTGGAGGCCTCGGACTTTATTGGGTTGAGGTTCAAAAAAATATCGCGGCTGTCAGAAGAGTGTTTTTTTTCATCGACTATACTTCGGAATACAATGACGATACCAGGCGAATGGGCCGGATACAAAAGGGTATCAAAATTAGGAATGTAGACTTTTCGTATCCTGATGGACGCGCTGCGCTCAAAAATATAAATCTTGATTTGCCGATTGGTAAAGTAATAGCAATTGTTGGGCCGACGGGAGCGGGTAAAACATCGCTCGCTTATTTATTGCCGGGCTATTTGAGGCCGAGTTCGGGAAACATCTGGTTCGATGAATACAAACTATCCGATAGATCAGTAAAAGATATAAGGGAACAGGTAACTTACGTTTTCCAGGAGCATATGCTTCTCTCGGACACGATAAAAGAAAACTTACTTTTGGCGCGACCGAATGCCACAAGTCAAGAGATTGATTTCGCGTGCAGAATATCTTGTGCTGATGAGTTTATTGCCAATCTCCCTGACGGAATTGATACAGGACTTGGCAAAGCGGGTAACACGATATCTGTTGGGCAAAAACAAAGAATATCTATTGCTAGAGGTATTTTGAGAGATACTCCAATCGTTATTCTTGATGAACCTACTGCTGCTCTAGATCCAAAGACTGAAAATAAGTTGATGGCTGGTTTGAAACAGGTGGCGGACAAAAAGTTATTTATTATTATTGCTCACAGACTATCAACGGTCAAAGCTGCTGATCAGATTATATTTATCGAGGATGGAAAGATATCAGATGCTGGTTCCCATGATGAATTGATGTCCAAAAAGACCGGTCGTTATCGACAATTTGTTAATTTGCAAAATGATTAGAGAGAGTCTATGAGTAGAGCCGCAAAGATATTGATTTGGGTTTTTGTAGGTGCACCTGCAATTATAGTGGCGCTTTTGTTTATTGCGTTTCAGGTATTAATCGCGAATTTAGAACCTGATCATGCTTTTGGAGAGAAGCCTCTCCCGAGGGCTCCAGATTACTCGATGCGTTCCAATTGGTCAGGTTGGCCTGGACCTGGAAATCCTGCCGATAGACTACCTCCAAATGTTGAGCCTGTTCCATATGAGAAAAGAGAAGCTGCTGCATTTTTTTTACATCCGACAACTTTTGGCTCAACTGATGATTATGTTCAGCCGATGGACCATGAGGAATCTAGAAGAGGAACAGATTTGGGAACTGTTTCAATCCAAGCGTCTGTATTTAATGACTGTTGTACTGTTTATGCCCCGCGATATAGACAATCAGGAATTGCCTTCCCAGAGGAGAGTTTGGGAGAGAAGCTTTCGGAGATTGGGTATTTGGACATCCAAAATGCATTTTTATATTTTTTGGAGGAAATAGGAGATGGAAAACCTTTTGTCCTTGCGGGCCATAGTCAGGGGACTTTTCATTTGGTGCGACTTGTTATGGAGGAAGTAAGTGGAACTCCACTGATGGATCGATTAATTGCTATTTATGCGATTGGGAATAGTTTACCAGAAGAACTTGTAGAAATCGGATTGCCTGATATCGAGATATGTGAAAATCGTCATCAGATTGGATGTTTTATCAGTTGGGACTCGTATCGAGAAGATCGCGAACCTTCATTTTTTGAAAACGTTGGTGAGAGGGAAACTGTATGGAATGGTATAAATTACTCTGGATACAAATCAAATAAAAAGATTTGCGTGAATCCTATTACGTGGACTACAGATGATTCACTAAGTGATAAAGCTGACCATCTTGGTGCATTACCTGCTTCTAAACAGGATAATTATGGATCACTCGCCGATCCATTATCAGAGCTCGTTAAGAACGATATTTCTGTTTATTGTGATAATGATTCATCCAACTGGTTGTTAGTGAATCCTGACAGGAGTGAAAAATTAAAGACACCAGGGTGGTTCAGGCTTTTCGAGGGGAATTTGCATGGTTATGATTATCAATATTATTGGGCGGACATTCGTCAGAACGCTCGCGATCGAACAAATCGATTTTTAGAGTTGCGAGACCCAAAATAGATCAACTAATTAAAATGGCAGTTCAGTCACCCAGACATCGCCTGATGTCACCTGTCGATCTGCCCAATAATCTCTTTCAGGAGTTTGCGCCAGTAATCTAAGATCCCAACCCCCAGCGACATAAAGTTTGTCATTAATTATTTTTGATGCTGGAGAGGAAATTCCTATTGGAAGTTTAAAAGTGATCTCCCACTCTCCACCTTCCACCAATGTCACGACATTTTCGCACATCCCTTTTGTTCCGCCCTCTGGCGTTGTATGCCCACCAACCATCCAAATTCTATCTTTATGAGTGAATGTTGCGCCTTCAGAGTGAGAGTGGCCATAGGGAAGTGACGGGCCTGCACTCCAAGTATCTTTCTTCGCATTGTAGATATGCACTAAATTTTGGTCTAGTTGCTGAGAATCATGATTGTACTGACCCCCAATGATATAGATATTCTCATTGAGAACTGTTACCGAAAGTTGATTTCTGGGATTAGGTAGTGGCGCTAACTTTTCCCACTTGGCGGACTGATCTTTGTCCCAATCTTTCAGATTGAAGACCCAGTGATCTCCTGAATCGGTATCTCTATCTTCCATTAACCCTGAAATATAATGGAGGTTGTCACCAAGCCTAACAAGTCCTCCTCCCGCTCTTCTGCCCGGGAGTAAAGGTCCGGCACTGTAACGATCAAGCTCCGGATCAAAATGCCAAAATTCTGCGACAATATGATCTTTTATGCCTCGAGGTCGGTCCATGTCTTTCATTCCACCTGCAAACCAAAACCCAGTTAATCCTGGGGCTAGATTCACGTGACTGATATCACTTGGAAGATTCTGTAATTTCTCCCAGGTTCCATGTGAGCTTCCTTCTGGATCAAAAACATGAAGATTTTTCCCTGAGATAATCCCCGTCTCATATCCGCCGTGAACATACATTTTATTGTCTAAAACTATGCTCGCAGGCTCCCACTTTGGAACTGGCATATCGGAGAGTCTTCTCCACTCAGCATTATATTTTGGCGTATTAGTCATTCTGTTCCTCCGGAAATTGTCTATCCATTGCACTAAGCATGGCATCGCATCGAGTCTTAAGCATTTCACGTGTATGGACGCCATCACAAAAAATATAGAATTCTTTTTCAATTATTGCCTTTAAAACCTGATCCCCCACAAGACTTGGATCGACGGCCATTTGATTGATCATTTTTAGGACATCAGCTGAGACCCTTGCTTTCAGTTTACTTATAATATTTGTATCGACGACATGTGGACAGAGCACAGAAACTGAAACATTCGTATCCTTCAAGTCATTTCTAAGAAATTCTGACATACCAACAAGAGCGAACTTGCTTGAGCCATATGCAGATTGATTTCCATGTCCATGGATGCCGCTAAAGGATGATGTATTTACAATGTGGCCAGGCTCACCATGCTCGAGCATTTGAGGCAAAAATAGATTGATACCATTAAGGGGTCCCATAAAATTAACTTCATGAACAAGTCGCCATCTTTCTTCTGGGGTCTCTAGAATTTTTGAGCCACCAGGAATTCCTGCATTGTTACACAAATAATGTAAATGCCCGAAAGAATCACCTATTTTTGTAGAGGCAGATCTGAGAGTAGAAGTATCTGTAGTATCAATTTTCAATGAGATTACATTTTCACTAATAATTTTAAGTTCTTTTTCTGCAATTAACAGTTGTTCCTCGTTGATATCACCAATTGCTACATTGGCACCTGCATTTAAAAATGCTTTGGCCATTCCTAAACCTATCCCGCTTGCACCACCGGTGATAAATGCGGTTTTTTTATTAAAATGTGTCATTAGAGTTCAAAGACCTTATTTTTTTCAATTAAATCGAAGTCTATTTCCATTCCCAGTCCAGGATTATCTGGAGCATGAACCATCCCATTTGAGTCGACCTCAATGTCATTAACTATCCCATGTTTTTGAGCCGCATCTGGAAGAAGCACTTCAAAATATTCACAATTTTTAATTGCCATGATCAAGTGAAGGTTCGCCGCATTATTTAGGGAATTACCGCCATGATGGACTTCATAGTTCATATGAAACGTTTCCGCTGTATGGGCAGTTTTTAAGCACGAGGTAATGCCTCCTTTAATTGCAACATCGCCTCTTAAATAATCGGTTGCTTGATTCATTATCCATGGAGCATAGGCTTTAGGACCTGTTGCAGGGAGTTCAGTTGCCGCAATGGGAATACTCAGAGTCTTCTTTAGGCGAACATATCCATAAACATCATCGCAAGGCAGAGGATCTTCATACCAATAAAAATCCATTTCTTGAACGGCTTGCCCCACATAGATTGCGTCGTTGTAGTTATATGCCCAGCAGGCATCAAACATTAATCTGTAATCATCTCCAACGGCTTTCCTCACCTCTTTACAAATTTCAATATCCAATTTTGGCTCAGCGGGCGGATGGATTTTGTATGCAGTCCAACCTTTTTCTTTGAGGGACAAAGCTTCGTCAACATATGCTTGGGTTGATCCTAAAATTGCAGAGCTTGCATAAGCAGGTACTTTATTTCTGTATGAGCCCATTAATTTGTGAATTGGCATGTTGGCGGCCTTACCCGCAATATCCCAAAGCGCAATATCAATCGCCCCTATTTGAAGCATGGTGCCACCAAGAGACCACTTTGATAAATTTTGCCAGATACGCTCCCTATCGAGAGGATCCTTTCCAACTAAACCCGGCCTGAACCTTTCAACAATAATTTGTGCGTTATAGCCTATTGACGCCATCGAGTGCCCTAAAAACGCATAACCCGTAATATCCTCATCAGTTAGTATTTGCACTAGAGCCATATTCGTGCTCCGTGATTCAAGACTTTTGAAATCCTTAGTGTATTGGGTTGGAGGAATATTATCCCACTTCCAAACTGTTACCTTGACATCAGTTATTTTCATACGATCACTCTCTATTTAGAAATTCTATGTCCTTTAACCGGTGTATCCATCATGTGGAAAATTCCCTCTAGTTTATCGCCATCAATAGTACCTTCGAAATCAATTTCAAAATCCCAGCCACCTTTGTCGATGCCAAATGAAAATTTTAATTCAGGATTATTGTATGAACTAGATACGATAGGATAGGGATCATAACCATCATTGATAAAATCAATTTCCCCTTTTTTAAAACACAAGACGATATGACCCCAACCAGTCTCAAGTTCCCATGTTCCAAATGAGGCATTCACTGATAATGCACTTTGGTTCTGGAGACCAGCTGCTTTTTGATCCTTTTCTTTCAAAATTGTTTCAGCAACCGATAATGTTCTCTTTGCTAATTCAGAAATTTCATTATCATTTTCATCCCGAACAACTGATTTGAGTCGATCATTTAATGGAGAAATCCACTTTGAGGGTAGATCTTTTGCCCCAAGGCGTAATCCAAGAATAGATCCTACTGTGGCGCCTGTGCAATCTGTATCCCAACCACCACGGACAGTGCAAACAATGCCTTTTTCAAAATCATCCTCTCCAAAGTATAGGCCCATAACAATCAAAGCTGCATTGTTAATAGTATGAACTCCATGATAATGGCCAACACTTTCATTTATTTTCTCCCATACAAGCTCCCAAGTTGGCAGCGTTTCACACCAATGCATGGTATCTTTAACCGCTTCTGCCAGTCTGCAGTTTTTTGGTATTTCAGCCAAACCAGCAATAATAATCTCTTTTATGCTTTCAAGTTTAAAAGCAGCTGACAGCATTGCTGCCACAAACATTTCACCATAGATACCATTTTTATCATGAGAGATAGACGCATCATTGAAGGCAAGCTTCGCCCCGATCTCGGGAAGACCCGGAGTTACATACCCAAAAATGTCCGCTCTTATTTGTGCTCCGATCCATTCTCTGAAAGGATTTCTGTGAGTGCCAGACATCGGTGGCCAAATCGAGTTTGTAAAATTCCGGTAGGCACACTCCTCAGCGGTATAAACAAGATTGAAAGGAAGTCTGTCCACCCAAACATTGGCAATAGTTCTTGCAGAAGTTTTAATTCCACGCTTTTCAAGTGCCAATAAACCGATAATCACATAATCCATGTCATCATCCCGAGGCATGAACTTTATGTTTCCTCTAGTAGATACTTTGTGGACTCCAGGGAGCACTGTTTCGTCAAACGGAAGATAGTTATCAAGAATGTCAATATTCTTATCTTTTAAATATTTATCAATCCGCGCTTTTGGCCAACCCTCTACTGGTTTTCCAAGCACACACCCAGCTGCTCTTCCAAGCCACGCGCCATAGATTTGATCGTAAACACGTTCTGAATTCCAATCTAGTTCTAGATCTCTTACTCCAGAAGGCCTCTGCGCTTGTATACTTTCAAGATCCGAGGGTTCAACGAAGGCAAAAGTTTTTTCGATGGGTAGCGCTATTAATTCTTCGTATAGTTGATAAATCTCATCATTGTTATCTTTCCCCTGGAGGGCGATAGTAATTCTTTCTGTTATCTCAGTCGTGTCACACCCTTCCTCAGCACGCTGTTTAAGTTCAGCTTTGATGAGTTTTCTTTCTAATGATGGTAGTTTAGTCATAGCTTTGATGCTTTTAAATTTTTCGATTCGACAAGATTAAAACCTCTATGATATAGGTCAACTCATTTGTTGACTAGTTCACCCAAAACTCAAATCAGATTAACGATCTCAACTTCTTTCGTTTTTTGATGACTCATTAAACCTATTATTTTGGGTGATAATTTAAGATATCTCATTTAACTTCTTGTATATTATCTCCACTAGGATAAATTTTTATTGAAGCAAATAATTAATTTTTGGGGGATTATCATGATTGATATCGATATGAGTTCGCTACAGGAGATTGGAGAGTTTGGTTCCCAATCTTGGTCCGAAGGGTGTTCTGGATTTGGTGTAAAAATACTAGAGTCAGCAGATTTACCCCCTGACTTAGTTTGGGCTTTTAGTGAAATTTATACATCACCACCTCAAAGGTTATTATCTGAAAGTTATGACCAGTCAGGCTACTTTTTCATGGTTAACAAAGGAGTTATTTCTGGAGGTACTAACATAACTCAAGAGTGCTTAAGTCTGCCGGGGTTCCATGCAAAAATGAAATGGGGATATATCTGCAATCAGTCAAGAACCTTATATGGATTTGAGGGTCAGAGGCAAAGAACCGAGGAGGAAAAGACGCTTCGCGATGAGATGGAGAAATATCTTGGTTACTCTCCAGATTTAGGTGGAATCGATAATCCGTTTTGGCCTAAACCGATTATTGCTGCCCTTAGTCATGGCGTAGAGGAGGGCGGTGGATTACATAATATAGCCGCCAAGATGCAGAGTAAATCGCCAGAATATGACGGAATGCCAGTAACTCAGATGGGAGTTCCAGATTTCGGCAGAATGTTAGATGAGCAGAAGAAAGCTTTTATAAAGCTCTGTTCAGTTTAAAAATTTTTGATAACACTGTCATTTCAAATTTAAAAGTCTACATCAATGCAAAAGCCGACCAATGAAGATGTACTGAATATCCGGGAGTTTTTTGACTCTCTCTACGAGAATCATATGGGGCATCGTATTGGTCGTGTGGGATACAAATTTTTGGTGGATATGCTCGATGGGATTCATCAAACTCGTTCTGTTAATTTAACGACAATTGCACGTGGCCTTAATGAAAAAATAAGGCTTCACGCAACTCACAAGCGTCTTTCTCGAAATCTTGATGATGAAGATATTTTAAATGTTTTATCGAATGCATTGCTTCATAAGGGCGCGGCTGCTGTTCAAGCAGATACAAAACTAATTATTACGATGCATGATCTCAATAAAAAGTATGCATCAAAGATAGAGTATTTATCTGAGTTGGGGAAGGAGGAGCAATCAGGATTTAGAGTATGTGAGGTGCTCGCGGTTAATCATGAAGCCGAAAGTTATTTTCCCTTATATGAAAGTATCTGGTCGGATCAAATTCCAGGATTTGTCGATGACGCAACTGAGGTGATTAAGGTTATTGATAAAGTATTTGAAGCTACAAACAATAAAGGAATGTTAGTTTTAGATGATTTAACACTTTCCAGTGACGTCATCACTGAAATAATTTTACAATCTAGGTTTAATTTTATCTCAATGGCTAATCATTTTGCCCCAGAGATAGAGTTTGAAAATGAAACATCTTCTGCATCTTCTCTTGCGGATAAGCTTGAAACCAGTTTTGGGAAAATGATGTTCAAATATGTTCCAGGAGATCCCATTGACTCTATTGGAAAGGATGTAGATTTATTTGTTCATGCTGGTGCTTTCTCTGTAAAGTTAGTAAAGACAGACGAAATACTAAGTTTGATTACTTTAAAGACAAGAAACAGATTTGTGGGCGAGGTATCAGTACCCATTCTGACGACAGCTAAAAATTTAAAATCTAGAAAAAATTTAATGGGACTTGTTGACTCATACTTGTCAAAAAATGATGTTTTGCTGCAGCATAGGTATTACAGAGAGGGATTTGATTTATCAGGCTTTCGAGTCCTAAAATTTTCCCGATTAAACCTTCTGATAACGCTTGTCCAAGCTGTGATGTTTTATGAAATATCGACTGGTTCATACATTATGAAAAAAACTCCTTTATTCTCCAAAGAGCCTCATGAAGGGAATATGAACAGAACATATTATAAGCCTGATAAAAATGGTTAACATGTCTAGATTCCGTGAAAGCGATTTATCTGAATCTAATGCCATCAGCTATGCCTAAATATCAATTAGAAAAATTAAAAAAACAGTTTGAAGAGGACGGTTTTGTCGTTCTCAAGAACTACTTGGATGTTGATCAATTAGATGATTTGAGAAATAGAGCCATTAATTTAAGCAGCCGCTTAATGAGGGATCAGGAGAGCAAAGATAAATATCGTCACGTTCTGAAATCATTGAATCGACAAGACTCTTGGTTCGATGATGAGTTAAAAAATGGATCTCATGTTAAAATTTTGGAAGCTTTATTAGGCTTCAAGCCAAATGGAGTATCCGCCGCCTGGTTTGATAGGCCAATTGGCGATGATATC
>CABXWC010000039.1:0-10668 GCA_902515855.1 uncultured SAR92 cluster bacterium | reverse complement strand
TTGATTTGCTAATGTTTCCTGTTTCCTCGCCCACTTTAAGATTAGCTCTTGCAGCTTTCATAACGGGGTCATTTTTAAGCGCAAGATCATATATCGAACTTATTGATTCTGACCAACAGGCTTGAGTAAAGGTTAAAAGAAGTACATATACCGCAAGGGATTTACTCATCTCTTTTTGTGTCCTCATTTGTAAGTTATTATTCAACAAAGCCTAATTTTCTAAGATGGCATTTTACCAGATCATAAAGATCATAAGTAGCTCCAGTTAAGAACGCTTTTCGAAGTAAAGTGTTTACAACTAAATTACGCGGATTGGACCAATTACAATGAAATTTAAGCATACATATAATAACGAAGATATAAAAATTGTTTCTGAAGAATGTATACATCATGGATTCTTAAAACTCAGCAGACTTAAGCTTTCTCATAAGCTATTTAGTGGTAAATGGAGCCCCATAATACAAAGAGAGTTAATCAAACATAAACAAGCAGTTGGAGTAATACTTTACGATGCTAAAAATGAGTTGGTTGGAATAATTGAGCAATTTAGAGTAGGCGCGCTTGGCCAGTCATCAAATCCTTGGCAGTTTGAAATTGTAGCTGGAATGGTCGAGAAAAATGAGATCCTCGAGAATGTTGCTATCAGGGAGGTACAGGAAGAGACCGGTCTTACCTTATCAGATATTCAGCCAATAGTAAGTTATCTTCCAAGTGCAGGGGCATCGAATGAAAGAATGCACCTTTTTTGTGGTTCGGCCAGATTACTCGATAAGGGTGGGATTTATGGATTAGCGTCTGAAAATGAGGATATTAAATTACATATTTTTCCATTCGCAGACGCGTTAGTTGGCCTTACCGATGGTCTATTTGATAGTGCCGCTAGTATCATTGCTTTACAATGGTTAGAGAAGAACCGTCATCTAATGAAAAGTGCTTGAGCAAGTAAATTGGATTAAAAAGGTGTTAAAAAACAGGTCTATATCAAAGCTTGACTTAAATCGTCTTCATACCGAGTGCGAACGTAATTATATTAGATTGAATCGCCTCGGTTTTAACGCCCTTCAGAATGGTGGTCACTCTGTATTTGAGTTTAAAAATAAGAGACAAATAAAACTTCAGTTAGATGTCACGGAAGTTTCACGTTATACAAGCTTGGTTTCAATTGTCTTTAACCAAGCTGCGCTAAAATGGGTTCCACAAGTAGAATTGCAAGTGAGATATTACGAGGATGCAAAAATGGCAGAAGTTATCTCTTGGTGCTCAGACAGGGTCATTCCTTTTGAATTATCTGAAATTAAAATGAAGCAGTCTCGTGACGAAAAGTGGCAGTGGAATGCCTTCTTTGGGGAGATTCTTGTTAAAGTATTAAAGTATGGAGAATTAACCAATAGGGCATGAAATAACTTCATATGAACCGTTTGATCCAAATTACTGATCTTCATTTTGGTGAGAATCCAAGTGCAATCATCGAATCAATAAATCCAGTAAAATCATTTAGTGCAATCCTCGATGAGATAGAGAACTCAGAGTTTAGAGACGCTCCTATTCTCTTATCAGGTGATTTGTCTGGTTGTGATAATGCGGGTTCGTATCAAATGCTAAATAAAATGTTATTTAATCGAAAAAAGGAAATTATCTGGCTACCTGGAAACCATGATGATTTACAGGCGATGAATACTCATCTTACATATTACCCGAGATTGTTAAGTTTGCGGCTGAATAATTGGTCACTTATTACATTAAATAGCTCTAAAGCGAAATCTGCCGTAGGATTTATAGATCATCACGAGCTTCTTAAATTAAATCTTGAGTTATCAAAAGTAAGATCTCAATTTGTTATTGTGGCAATGCACCACTGTCCAGCTTCTGTAGGTTCTGATTGGCTAGACAGACATCGAATTGAAAATCGAAATGAGTTATTCGGTGTCTTATCTAAATACGACAATGTTGTTTGTATTTTAAATGGGCATGTTCACCAAAAATTTGAAGGTGTTTGGAAAGGTATTCCCGTCTATGCGTCGCCTTCCAGTTGCTTCCAATTTAAATGTAAAAGCAAGGAGTTTGTTATTTCGAAAAAACCGCCTGGTTACAGATGGCTCCATCTTTTTGATAATGGTACTTTAGAGACAGGCATAAAATATTTAGCTTAATGATTTAAAAATTATTAACGGAAAATAAGCAGATGTCTGATCGATTTTAAAAATAGATAGTAGTAATATAAAGAAACACGAGAAATCTTTTATGGCTACACTTCTTTATCTGCATGGATTTAATAGTGGACCCGGTTCTAAAAAAGCGATGCAGACTGGCTATTGGTTTAAACAAAATGCACCACACATTAATTTTGTTTGCCCTAAAATATCTCCATATGCGAAAGAGGCGTGTATCGCTCTTGAAAGGTTAATATGTGAATCGTGCGATCCAATCTCGGTTGTTGGAAGCTCTATGGGTGGTTTTCTTGGGACGCATTTAATAGAGAAATATTGCATAAAAGGAGCATTAGTAAATCCTGCTGTCAATCCGGCATTGGGCCTTTCAGAATACCTTGGAGAGAATACAAGTTATTTGACTAATGATAAGTGGGTCTTTAAAAAAAGTCATATTGATGAATATCAAGAAATCACTTACCAATCTATCAAGCAGCACCAGAATTATTTAATCTTATTGGAAACCGGAGATGAGATTTTAAATTATAAACATGCTGTTCAGTTTTATGACAAGGCATCTATAATAATCGAAGAGGGGGGAGATCATCGATTTATAAGTTACAGTAAACATTTGCCTACAATCTATAACTTTCTCTTTTCAAACAGCCAAAGCAAGAGTTTTTAAATGACCTTTAATAATTACAATGCAAAAGATATTGAGGTATTAACAGGCCTTGATCCGGTTCGAAAGAGACCGGGGATGTATACCGATACCACCCGTCCAAATCATCTTGCCCAGGAAGTCATTGATAATAGTGTCGATGAGGCTCTCGCGGGCTTTGCGAAACAAATCGAAGTTACTTTGCATTCTGATGGCTCATTGTCTGTTTTAGATGATGGCAGAGGGATGCCAGTTGATCTTCATCCTGAGCAAAATAAGCCTGGTGTAGAAGTAATTCTCTCGACCCTACATGCTGGAGGGAAATTTACTAATGACAATTATCAGTTTTCTGGAGGTCTCCATGGTGTTGGAGTATCTATTGTTAATGCACTATCGACCTCTCTTGAGGTAACAGTGAAGCGCGATGGAAAAGTACATCAAATGTTATTCAGTGGGGGTGATAAGACAACTGAGCTTAGAGTTATAGACAGTTGTGGACAGAGAAACACAGGAACAAACTTGAGGTTCTGGCCAGATGAGAAATATTTTGATGCTGTAAGATTTTCTGTGTCTCGGTTACGTTATGTTCTAAGAGCAAAGGCTGTTTTATGTGCAGGATTGAAAGTAAGTTTTTTTGACGAAAGTACCAATGAATCCGAAGAGTGGTGTTTTGCTGATGGACTTAAAGATTATCTAATTGAGTCTTCACCTGATACTCAGGTGTTACCGGAGGAGCCTTTTATTGGTAAAACTTCATCACCTACGGAGTCGGTAGATTGGGCTATTCAGTGGCTTCCAGAGGGAGGAGAGATAATCCAGGAAAGCTACGTAAATCTTATTCCAACAACACAAGGAGGGACGCATGTTAATGGAATGCGAACTGGACTTTTGGATGCAATGAGAGAGTTTTGTGAGTTTAGGAGTTTGTTGCCTCGAGGTATAAAATTAGCGCCAGATGACATATGGGAGAAGGTAAGTTTTGTTTTGTCAGTAAAATTAACGGATCCACAGTTTTCTGGACAGACGAAAGACAGGCTGTCCTCAAGAGAGGTAGCGGGAATTGTTTCAGGAGTTCTCAAGGATTCATTTAGTCTATGGCTTAATCAACATGTTCTCGAGGGAGAGGTTTTAGCAGCTTTGTTCATTAGCTCTGCGCAAAGGAGACTCAAAGCGGGTAAAAAAATAATTAGAAAAAAGATAACACAGGGCCCTGCGTTACCCGGAAAACTTGCTGATTGCTCGAGCGTTGATCCTAAGATGTGTGAGATTTTTTTGGTTGAAGGTGACTCAGCAGGAGGTTCAGCAAAGCAGGCGAGAAATAGAGAAAATCAAGCGATAATGCCATTGAGAGGTAAGATTTTGAATACTTGGGAAATTGACTCTCAAGAAATTTTGGCATCACAAGAGGTTCATGACATATCAATTGCATTAGGAGTTGACCCAGCAGACGAAAATTTACAGGGGTTAAGATACGATAAAATTTGTATTTTAGCAGATGCGGATTCAGACGGACTGCATATAGCAACTCTCCTATGTGCTTTGTTTGTTCGGCATTTTCGGTCTCTCGTTGTCCGTGGTCACGTTTATGTGGCAATGCCCCCACTATTTCGCATCGATGTTGGCAAAGATGTTTACTATGCTTTAGATGAAGCAGAAAAAGAATCAATTATTGAAAGAATTAAGATTGCGGGGAAAAATTCTAAAATAAGTGTTCAAAGGTTTAAGGGGCTCGGCGAGATGAATCCATCTCAGTTGAGAGAAACAACTATGAATGCTGATACTCGTCGACTGGTTCAGTTGACACTGGATTCAAATGAAAATACCAATCACTTGATGGATATGCTTTTATCTAAAAAGCGATCGCCAGACAGACGTGTTTGGCTTGAAGACAAGGGTAATCTTGCGAATGTTAGTTAGTAAAAATTGAAAATGAGATATTAAGTGGACGAGACAATATCGTTTAATAAGCAGGGTTTTGAAACCAGATCAGTTGGTGATTTTGCCGAGACTGCATACCTTGATTATGCAATGTATGTAATTTTAGATCGAGCACTCCCCCATATAGGGGATGGTTTGAAGCCAGTGCAACGGCGAATTATATATGCGATGAGTGAGCTGGGATTGCGCGCCGGTGCAAAATTTAAAAAGTCTGCCAGGACGGTCGGGGATGTGATTGGTAAATTTCATCCTCATGGAGATAGCGCTGCATATGAAGCAATGGTTCTGATGGCGCAGCCTTTCTCTTATCGATACCCTCTTATCAGTGGTCAAGGTAATTGGGGCTCTCCAGATGACCCAAAATCATTTGCTGCCATGCGTTATACCGAGTCAAAATTATCAGAGTATGCAAACATTTTGTTATCAGAAGTCAGTGACGGTACTGTTGAGTGGAGACCAAACTTCGATGCGACACTTGATGAGCCGATAATTTTCCCCGCCAAAGTTCCAAATCTGTTGCTCAATGGGTCTACTGGAATTGCAGTTGGCATGGCAACTGATATTCCTCCCCATAACTTAGATGAAGTTGTGAGTGCTTGCCTTCATTTGCTTGATAATCCAAAAGCTGATGTTGAGACTATTTTTGATTTTATCAAAGGTCCAGATTTCCCAACGGGAGGCGAAATCATAACCTCTAAAATTGATATAAGGAACTGTTACCAGTCGGGAAAAGGCTCTATCAAGATAAGGGCGATCTGGAGGAAGGAGGATGGCGCGATTGTTATTGATACGCTGCCTTTTCAGGCTTCAGGATCTAAAATTCTAGAGCAAATAGCTTCACAAATGAGGGCAAAAAAGCTTCCTTTGGTAGAGGATCTCAGAGATGAATCAGATCATGAAAACCCAATAAGACTAGTTATAGTTCCACGATCCAATCGAGTTGATTTTGATGCGCTTATGGACCATCTTTTCGTTACCACTGATTTAGAGAAAAGTTACAGGGTAAATTTGAATATCATCGGCTTAGATGGTCGACCAAAAGTAATGACTCTCCATGAAATTCTCAAAGAGTGGCTCAAATTTCGCAGGGAGGTAACTCGAAAGCGATTGAGTTTCCGATTAGAAAAGTTAAACAATCGTTTACATTTACTTGATGGCTTGTTGATAGCGCTTTTAAATATTGACCAGGTAATTAAGATCATTCGTGAAGAGGATGAGCCAAAAAAAGAAATAATCAGTCGCTTCAATCTCACTGTTATCCAAGCAGATTATGTGTTAGAGACGAAATTAAGACAACTTGCACGTCTTGAAGAAATAAAAATTCGATCTGAACAGACTGACTTAGAGGCAGAAAAATCGACTATTGAATTAACCTTAGAATCTGAGTCTCGTTTAAAAACTCTAATGAAAAATGAGTTGAAAGAGGTATCTGAAAAATTTGGTGATGCTCGACGGTCATTACTAAATGAGCGGAAAGAGGCAACTGCTTTTTCTGAAACTGATTTAATGACTGTAGATCCTATAACCGTAATTCTCTCAGAGAAAGGATGGATACGAGCAGCTAAGGGTCATGATATTGACCCAACTTCCTTGAGTTTTAAATCTGGAGATTCACTTTTAGCATCAACGATCGGTAAAAGTAATCAGAATGTCTTCCTACAAGATTCAACAGGAAGATTTTATGCAATATCAAGTCATACATTGCCTTCAGCGAGAGGTCAAGGGGAGCCGGCTAGCGGCAGACTTAATCTGCCAGCAGGTGCAACGATAACTGGATTGATTATGGGCCAGGAAAGTCAGGAGGTATTTGTTGGAACAAGCGCTGGCTATGGTTTTCGAACCACGATTAGTGATTTATATACAAAAAATAAGGCAGGTAAGGTAGTTGTTAAAATTCCAAGTTTATCAAGAGTAATCGAGCCAAAACTAATTATGCACAATAAGTCTCTTATCGTTGCTGTAAGTAATGAGGGTAGGATGCTTGTTTTTGATCTTGAAAATGTTCCAAGATTGTCCAGAGGCAAGGGCAATAAGATTATAAATATACCCAATTCCAGGCTGCAGAAAGGAGAAGAATGGGTTGTAGATTACGCAATTATCAGCGAGGGGAGCTCACTTGTTGTATCCTCAGGTAAGAGGTACCTATCACTTAAACCAAATGATTTGCAAAATTATATTGGTGAAAGAGGTAGACGAGGGCACAAACTACCTCGAGGTTTCCAGCGTGTTGATGCTCTGAGTGCAGAATAAGCAATAATTGTATTTACCGCGAACAAACGTTACTTCTCTAAAAGTTTGATTCCTCTTAGAATATTCAGAGCTTCATATAGTTGATTGTCTGCCATTATATTGGGTGGCTGACTGCTTGAAGCCTTTTCTCCTTTTTTTTCAGTGTTTAGATGCCCTGTTAAGTTTTTTTCTCGTGCTCGGTTTGATGTTTTAAAAGGTTTGATTTCTGCACGCTCTATTACAATGTCTGGACTAATTCCTAATGCTTGAATTGACCTTCCATTGGGCGTGAAGTACTTGGCTGTCGTTAACTTAATAGCACTGTTCTCGTTAATGGGCACAACGGTCTGAACAGAACCTTTCCCAAAGCTTTGTGTTCCTATGACAACCGCTCTTCTATTGTCTTGCAGGGCTCCTGCAACTATCTCGGAGGCTGATGCACTTCCTCCATTGATCAGAATTATGATAGGGATTCCGCCACTAATATCAAAGGGGTCTGCATAATACTCTTGATTGGAGTTAGGCAGTCGCCCTTCCGTATAGACAATTTTCCCACTTGTAAGAAGCATATCGGCAATCGATATTGATGGTGGAACTAATCCCCCAGGATTATTTCGAAGATCGAGCACAAGGCCATCTAACTCTTTTTTATTTAACTCCTCAAGTTTCAAATATTCATCTACAAAGTCTTTATCAGATGAAATTTGAAACTGGGCTATTCTGATGTATCCAAAGTTTTCGTATAAAAGTTTACCCCGTACTGAACTAATTTGAATTGTATCTCTGATTAAGGTTTTTGTAATTGTGCGATCTTCGCCGTCTCGGAGTATTGTTAATTCTATTTCAGTGCCCTTTTCTCCCCGGAGTTTATCTATTGCTTTTTGAATATTCATCTTGCTGACGGGAGATTTATCCAGTTCAACAATAAGGTCACCTGAGCGAATATCATTTTCAGAGGCGGGTCCTCCATCTATTGGCGCGATCACCCTGATGGCTCCTTTCTCTCCAACCACCTCGACACCGAGTCCTCCATATGCCCCAGTTGCATTCTCTTTTAAACTTTTATAGCTTTTTTTATTTAAGTAAGACGAGTGAGGGTCTAAATTTGACAGCATTCCCTCAATAGCACTCTCTAAAAGTTCCGTATCTGTGATTTCTTTGACGTAACCTGTCCGAATTTGCTCAAAAACTTGTGTAAAGTTATTTATTTCATTTATTGGCAATCTTGTGGTTGCTTCCCCTAAGTTTTCTTCTGCATTAAGGTTAAAAATCGCGAGAAAAACCCACACCGGCAGAGCGAAAAATATTTTAAATTTAAAACACATAGTTGGACTTTTTAATTTTTCAGCCAAATTTTTAGATTTTCTGGATTGCCTTTTTTTCTTATTTCAAAATATAGGCCCGGTTCGGATAAGCCACCAGTTTCTCCACTTAAGGCTATTATTTCATCAGAGACTACTGTTTCACCAGCCTTTTTGAATAATTCTTGATTATGTCCATACAATGTTTTGAAGTTATCTCCATGATCGATAATTATTAAAAAACCATATCCTCTTACGTAATTGGAGAAAACTACCTTGCCTCTATGGATAGCTTTTATTTTTGATCCAGGTTCTACTAATATAAGTGAGCGATTAACGATGTTATTGATTTGAATTTCCAGCTGATCTTTGGACTTTTTAGTTATTTCCGCCGGCCATGGTAATTGACCTTTATAATCTTCGAAAGAGGTGGAAATCATTCCTTTTGAATTGTTGATAGAAACACTTTCAGTTAAACGTTTAATGTCAGCATATTTCAACTTTAACTTTTCGAGCTGTTCTTTATTTTTCCCTCTGATAAGTGATAGTTCTTTAACTGCTCTCTTTCTATCCTCTTTTTGCTGTTTTTTACTCTCGTTTTCGTTTGCTAATTTTTCTTGTTCATCGTGTAGTTTAGACAGTAATACTTTTCTCTGATTTAGGGTTTCAGATTTGATTTTAAGATTACTACGGTAGTGATCTATATTTTTATTATGGTGCTCGAGTAGATATTTTTTGTATTTAAGTAAGCGAGGTATTAGGTCCGGATCGTCTTGGTTCAATAGAAGTTTGATAGAGCTACTTTGCTCTAATTTAAATGCATTTTTTATAATATCGGATAGTTTCTTTTCATTATTTTTGATATTCAGATTTATATCATTTAATGCTTGTTCAATTTTTAATAATTTGTTGTTATTAAATTTTATCTGGTTTGAAATTTGCCTCATTCTTTTAAAATTATTGCTTTGACTGATCTCTATATTCTTAAGCTCGTTCTCTACTTCTAAAATTTTAGTTTCATTTGCGTCTAATGAATCTGAGTAAAGGAGTATATCTGCGTGAATTTTTTTGGAAGTTTCTTTTTCTGTTAACAGGGAATTTGTCTCTACACTTATTATGAGATTGATTATTAATAAATATGAGAACTTAAATCTAAACATTTGAATGCACTGGAACTCTTGAAATGTTTGAGGAATTAATTATCTTACGATTAGCGATGAGCCTGTCATTTCTTTAGGCTTGTTTAAGTCAAGCAAATCAAGGATAGTTGGAGCAATGTCAGCCAAGGAACCTGATTTCTTGAGCAATAAATCTTTCGGTCCTTGATAAATCAGGGGAACAGGTAGGATGGTGTGCTGAGTATGCACTTGTTGTGTTTTCTTATCATACATTATTTCTACATTTCCATGATCTGCCGTGACGAGTGCTTGTCCATTATTCGCTTTGACAACTTTTAATGCTTTTGTTACAAATTTTTCTACAGCTTCAACTGATTTTATTGCAGCTTGATAGTTGCCTGTGTGTCCAACCATATCGCAGTTTGCGTAGTTGCATATAATCACATCATATTGTTGACTATTAATAGCAGCTATTAGTCTTTCGGTCACTTCGCTACCGCTCATCTCGGGTTTCAAATCATAGGTTGATATTTTTGGGGATGCTAGTAAGGCTCTATCCTCACCCTCGAATACTGTTTCTCTACCCCCATTTAAAAAGAAAGTTACGTGCGCATATTTTTCTGTCTCGGCAATCCTAAATTGCTTTTTATGATTCTTTTCCAAGATTTCACCAAGGCAATCCTTTATTTTTAGTTTTGGGAATGCGCATGCGCAGTTAAGTTCTGAACCATAATCTGTGGTCATAACAAAGCTACCTAGCTTGAGAAATTGGCTCCTTTTAAAATGGTGAAATTCCTTATCAACGAATGCGTGAGTTATTTGCCTCGCCCTATCTGGTCTAAAATTCATGAAAACGACAGCGTCGCCATTACATATGGAGTTTTCTCCTATAGACTCTTTTCCGATCGAGGTCGCACTTACGAATTCATCTGTTTCGTTTCTAGCATAGGCATTATCTAGTGCTTCAATGGAATCTTTTGCAGAGTATTTGCCTCCTCCTTCAGATATGAGTTTATAAGCACTCTCGGTTCTATCCCAACGGTTATCTCTATCCATCGCAAAGTATCTTCCAATAACCGAAACTACCTTGGCGACACCAATACTTTGGCATAGTGCCTCTATTCTGACTAAAGATGTGCGAGCAATTTTGGGAGGTGTATCTCGACCATCAAGTATGATGTGAATTTTTATGTTATTTGAACCGCGCGCTGCCGCTAACTTAACTAGTTCATGTAAATGATTCTCATGACTATGAACTCCTCCAGAAGACAGCA
>CABXWC010000038.1:0-10755 GCA_902515855.1 uncultured SAR92 cluster bacterium | reverse complement strand
GGTTGAGATGACCAACATGCTCCAGAGAATGCGTGAACTAGCTGTTCAATCTGCTACTGCTACTACTAGCTTAAATGACAAAGAAGCACTAAATACTGAGTTCAATGCATTAAGACTTCAAATCGAAGATATTGCTGATAATACCCAGTTTAACGGAACAAACCTATTAAACGGAACATCCGCTAGTGTTGCTTTTCATGTTGGAGCAAATGCGAGTCAGACAATAACCATGACAACTCTCGCAGACCTTCAGACTGGAGGGACTGCATTTAGCAGCTTATCAGGTACTTCAACTGAGACAACATTGGCAACTTTGGTGATTTGGAAAACTGGTAACCTGTCAACGTCGGTTACAGCAGCCAACAACTCAATCACAGGTATTGACTCAGCAATAACAGTAGTTAATACAAAGAGAGCTGAACTTGGTGCAATGCAGAGTCGACTTGAATACGCCTCTGACAACTTGGCTAACGTATCTCAAAATACTTCGGCTTCAAGAAGTCGAGTATTAGATGCAGATTATGCTTCAGAGACAACTGAACTTGCTAAAACGCAAATCATCCAGCAAGCAGCCACAGCTATGCTCTCACAAGCAAATCAACAGGCTCAATCAGTATTGGCTTTACTAAAATAATTATGTAAAAGTTGTTGCGATGTCCTGTCGCTACAAAGGCCCAATATCTTCGGATATTGGGCTTTTTTTCGTATAAAAATCCATTAAATGGAAAACAGAAATAAAAGCAGAAAATTTAAGCTTTTTTTCATATTATTATTAAAGTTTTATTAAGTTCTGTCGATATTGTCGATAACGGGAAATTTCTAATACGAGATTTCCCTTTTATGCGTTTTAAAAATTGATAATTTATGGGAGAAAATTAAAAAATGACAAGCATAAACACAAATGTTGCTGCGAATTTTATTGCAAGTTCTTTGGCACAAAATCAACAAATGATGAGTAAATCGCTCGAGCGATTATCATCAGGAACAAGAATTAATTCTGCTGCAGATGATGCAGCCGGTCTTGCAATCTCATCTAGGCTCACTTCTCAAATTAATGGATTAGATCAGGCTGTGAGAAATGCAAATGATGCGATTTCTATGGTTCAAACTGCTGATGGCGCAATGTCTGAAGTTGATAGCATGCTTCAAAGAATGAGAGAGCTTACAGTTCAGGCAGCAACTGGAACAAATACATCTGCTGAATTAACAGTCCTAAATACAGAATTTGAGTCACTAGCGGCTGAAATTCATTCTATTTCAACGAACACCCAATGGAATGGGACGAATATCCTGGATGGATCTTTAGGAGAAGTCAGCTTCCATGTGGGTGCCAATGCTAATCAAACAGTAAGCGTTACCTTTGCGGATTTAAATACTGACTTTGGAGCCACTGAGGCATCTCAAGCAGGATCCAGTTCTACCGCATCAGGTGCACTTGATATTTTTACAAATCTTGCGAGAACAACTGCAGATAACGATAGTAATTCAGGTAATGATTCAGACGAGATAATCGATCTGGCAGCTCAAGTTATTACTGGCAGCGCTCAATCAACAACCCTGGGTTACATCGATACTGCAATTACGCGAGTGAACAGTCACAGAGCAACTTTAGGAGCAATGGTTAACAGACTTGAATTTGCTGCAGATAATTTGACTAATGTTTCCATCAACACATCAACAGCAAGAAGCAGAATTTTAGATACCGATTATGCTGAGGAGACATCAAATCTTGCTAGAACTCAGATTATTCAGCAAGCCGCGATGGCAGTCCTAGCTCAAGCAAATCAGCATCAGAAAATAGTATTAACGTTACTACAATGAACAAATAGATATTGTTAAATTAGTTGTTATCGTAAGCTTTAGACAAAGATTCCAACTGCCCCGTCAAGTAATCTTTTGTGGCATCCATGCTGGCCATTAAAGATTCCATCGCGGTGAACTGAGTCAAGTAGCGCTGATAGACGGACTCCATTCTTGTCTCAAGCTCCGCAAGCTCCTCTTTGTGATCAGCTAAATCACTAGTTGCGGTTGTTGATCTTGTTGTGACAATCCCGTCACTGTCTGTAAAATTACCCAATGCCGTTGCAATGTCTTGCGCTAATCCTTTGTTAGTTGTCGTGAACAAACTCTCATTACTCGTATCTGCAGTTAGCATAGTAACAATATCATTATAGCTCGCTAAAATAGCGGCATCATAAGTGGTGGATGTGAACGTCATAGTGCCACTTTTATCAACACTAATACCCAAATCGCGCATGGCATTTATATTGCCAGACTTTGTTGAGGAATCAGCGAAAATTGCAGTTCTTATCTGATCTTTAAGAAACCGCACCATTGACGTGTCATCTCCCAACGCATTACCTAACTCATCCTCTGAACTGGTCGATGTGAACGTCTTGAACAAATTATTCAAGTCATTGTAAGTATCGACCATAGACTGGATATTTGTCTTTAAGGTTGATTTATCATTCGTAATATTCAACCTAACTGCGGATGAAGTCGTCGCTATTAAGTTGATCGTTGCCCCATCAATAACATCAGAAATCTCATTACTGCTTCTAGTGACAGATAATCCCTCAAACTCCATAATTGAATCTTGTGCGGTCTGAAGCGAGTTTGCGACATCATGAAAACCCAGATCAGGAGTTGATGTCACGGTAAAAACGCCATCACTACCTGTTGCACCCGCAAGTACTATTCGATAGGTGTTCGATCCAATGCCAGTATCAACAAGCGTTGCCGTAACACCTATCTTTGCAGTATTAATTGCGCTAACCACTCCTGCAGGGGTGTCAGTCGCAACATTAATTGTTGTTGTCGTGGCTGAATTCACAGCGGTAACACCCGTTGTCGTTGTGCTTACAGTATGACTACTTGTTCCCGTCAAAGTCGGCGCTGTTGTCACAGCTCCTGTTGTTTTATAAGTGAACTTAAAACCATTATCTGCATCATTTGCCGAGATCGTAAAAAGAAGATCATCATAGCCCGTCGCACCCTGCATTGCTGTTACTTGATCAGCAATACTGTTATATGTAGCACTTGCAACGGTAATTGAGTTGGTACCATCACTGGCAGTTAGTGCAGTTGTTTCTGAAGCGGTTGCTGTAACATTATAAACTGCTGCGACTCCAGTCACAGGGGTTGCAACGCTGACTCCAACCGTAGGATTGGTAATGGTATGAGTGCTGCCTGATCCCGTGAATGTAGGGGTTGATGCAACCGATCCTGCCACTTTATAGGTAAATTCTATCGCGTTTTCAGCCGCGTTTTTAGAGACGGTAAATAATAAGTTACTATATCCAGTGCCACCTTGTATGGCTGCTACCTGTTGGTCAATAGAAGAATATGTCGCACTTCCAACCGAGACAGTGGTCGTTCCATCACCTACGACTAATGTCGTTGTCTCAGCCGCGGTAACCGTTGCACTGTATACTGCAGCAACCGCTGATTTTGTTGTTCCAACTGCCATTGACAAGTTAAAAGCTGAGCCACTATTTAATACTTGAGTGTTAGATGTATATTGGTCTGACATGACCCTTTGATTCTGTGCAAGCTGACTTACTTGAAAATCATAAGCGCCCGCCACCGCACTACCCTGCACATTAGATAAACTCATTTTTGTCGCATCTGAGGTTGTGCCAGTGCTTGTTGCTATTTCATTTGCATCATTTAATTTTTCAAAGGCACCTTTTAGTGCGTCGACCTGAAACTTAACTAACGCATAAGCAGAAATGGATGCTTCAGTGGCATCAATATCACTCTGAATAGCATTTTGCTTTGGTTCTTTTTCTGCATTGGTCAAGTCCTCAGAGAGCTTGACAATGTCAATACCCGATCCCACATCTAGTGTGGTAAGTACTGTTGAGGCAACATTGCTCGCTTCAGTCATTTAATGCTCTTCTATCTTATGTAATTAAATAAGCTTAGTTGTGAAATTTTGGCAAAGCTTGCTTGGGCAGCCTCTAGCGAAAGTATTTCTGCTGATAATTTTGTCACTGCAGTTGCGTAATCCAGATCTTGAGCATTCGATAAAAGGTCCTGATAACGCAAATTAGTATCCTCAAGAATCCCTCTCTGATTATCTACAGTCGTCATTCGAGCTCCCAAATCTGCAAGCGATGATCCCATCTTTTCTGTCACTGTTGAGATTTCTTCAAGCCCAAGGGCAAGAGCATCATCATCGTCATTAGTAAGTGCCTGTGCAAAATCACTGATCACTTTAAAGAAACTAATCTCAACATCCTCACCATCAACTACTCTGTCTACCGATGCGAACACTTCATCTCCGGGCCGGTTTAAAACAAGTCTTCTCTGATCTGATATATCGACAGAAGTCTGAGTTTTATCACCCTGATAAATAACATCACCATCGGCATTGATATCAAACGCTTTCGCCTGAACCGCAGACCCTGCAAAAACATAATTTCCATTTGCATCTTGAGTATTTGCCAGACTTTTTAATTCTTCTTGTAGACTTATCACTTCATTTGCAAGGATCTCTTTATCCGCGACACTTAATGTATCAGTACTACCTCTGACAGCGAGTTCGCGTATTCTTTGAAGAATCGCTTCTGAACTCATTAGTGCAGATTCCTCAGCCGCTAAACGATTATCTGCCATGTCCAAACTTCGCTCATAAACAGTCTGACGATCAATTGCAGTTTGCAATCTTTGAATTATTGCTGACTTTTCAGCATCATCACTTGCTTTAACAATTTGCTTTCCCGAGGCAAGCTTTGCTTGCATTTCAGCAATTTTAGATTGCTGACGATTCATCTGACTGACAGAATTGTCGAACATTTGGCTGGTTGATATTTTCATGACCTACTGCCCCTATCGAATACTTATTAGGGCATCAAACATTTTGTTAGATGCCTGAATTATTTGTGCCGAAGCCTGGAACGCCTGTTGAAATCGGATTAGATCGGCTGCTTCTTGATCCAGACTAACACCAGAGACTTTGTCCTTTGCCTCAACCGCTTGGTCATAAACCACCTGAAGAGCATCTTGAGATATTTTTGCCAACGTCGAGGCATTACCTATCTCTCCAACCAAATCAAGATATCCGTCTCCTAAGGATCTATCGCCATCCAGAACTTCTTTGGTTTGCAATCTTGACATCGCCAAGATACTTTTATTGTTTCCTAACGAATTTAAATTTTGACCCACTATAAAACTATCGCCATCCTCTGGAGCTCCAGTAACGGTATATGTGACTCCACCAAAATCAAAACTGCCAGATGCATCAGGAACAACTGCGCCACCGTTTATAGTGTATCCGGCAGCATCAGTGTAAGTTAACGTAAAATCAGGGATTGCAGATCCAGCTACAATATCTGAGTAATCCAACTTTGCACTTCCTGTATTATCAGGATCGGCGGTCACACGGGCCAAACCAGCAGCTGCAATTCTTGCAGGATTATTAATCAATAAAGTAAAGCCTGCTGCGCCAAGTGTCTCGACATTCGGGTCAAAAAGATTGGTTCCTCGGGTGCCAGTTGCGTCTATACCTGTTGTTTGAATAGTATTAACTTCTGTTGCAGTTGAGAATGCTAGCGCATCTAAGTTGTCAACTGCCGGTGTTAAGACCTGACTTCTGAAATTTAAAATGCCACCCAATGATCCGCCAGCAAGTGAAGATGTTGGTGTAATTGTTCCATTAAAGTCTGCAAGAATTTCTACGCCACTCTGAAGGTCGTCATCAAAGTTAGCGCTAAATTCAGTAACACTTAATGTATCAACAACGACTGTCCCAACTGCATTATCTAATCTTATGTCTACGGTGCCAGACTCGTTCTCTGTGACATGAATTTTTGCTATCTGAGACATCTCTCTCATTATTTTATCTCGCTGATCTAATAATGACGGCGGCTGCTCATTCACAGTGGCCTTCTTTTTAAGCTGCTCATTTACACTAAATAATTGTTTACCCAATTCATTAAATGATGTTAGTTGAAGTGATATTGCACTATCAGTCTCTTCCTTTATTCCACTTAATTGACCTGATAGTTCTCGAAATCGGACAGCTAATCCATCCGCATCTCGAATGAATACATTTCTAAGTGTTGTTGATGCAGGATCTGTACTTAAGTTACTTGCTGATGAAAAAAACTTATTTAACGCATCAGATAAACCTGAACTTTGAGCGCCTAATACATCAACAATCTGGTCAGCGTATTGAATTAATGGATCTTGTGACGTCAACTCGCTTCCACTGTCGCGCAAATTAGTCTCGGTAAACTCATTAAATGCTCGCGTCACACTAATCAGTCTTGCTCCACTTCCAATGAAACTAGACCCGGTGGGCGTTGGTGCATTCTCGACACTATTAGCAACTTGTCTGGTGTAGCCTTCAGTATTTAAGTTAGCAATGTTGTTACCAACTGTTGCTAAGGCTGATTTATATAATTGTGCTGCATTAGCACCAATTGAAAGAATATCTGCCATTTAAAGAATCTCCTCTATGTTGCCTTGCTTAGTTTCAAGAGGAAACTCAGACGATTTTTCAACATCAAATTTTGTTGGTCTGGATGATTGTACTGACTGATTATTAACGTGCTGAACTAACCAGTCGCTTATTCCAAAAGCATCATTTGACGCCATGACTTGCGAGAGTTCGTTATGGTACATTTCTTCGAAGGTATCTACTGCAGATGAGCCCATTAAATCACTTTTAATAGTCTCATTTGCTTGCCGGACTGACTTCATCATCATCTGAACAAACATAGCCTCGAACTGTCTTCCGACCTCTTTAGCTGCACTCTCTTGATTGTCTTTTGCTTTGGCTCTCAGATTACTAAGTCCTGCAAAATCAAGATAACTGTTTATTGAATTGAGATCAGACATTAGATCACCACCAACTCTGCTCTCAAACTTCCAGATGACTTCAATGCTTCCAAGATCGCTATCAATGATGAAGGCGATGCACCCACCTGATTAACTGCATCCACAATCTCTCGAAGATCAACACCAGGTTGAAATAAAACCATCGGATTTGCGGCTTCCGCAACTTCAATCTCTGCATTTTGAATCTCTACCGTCTCACCCTCTGAAAAAGGTTCGGGCTGACTGACTTCATTAGTTGCTGAGATACTCACAGTAATAGCACCATGAGTTACCGCAACAGCACTGACTTTTACATTCCTGTTAATCACAGCAGTGCCCGTTCTAGAATTGATAACAATGCGCGCAGGCGGATCACCGGGAGACACATCCAAATTCTCAACCATGCTTAAAAAAGAAACTCGTTGTGATGACTCAAGTGGTGCAGACACAGCAACCGATACTCCATCAAGTGCTTTCGCCGTTCCCTCACCAAAAGCTACATTAATTGCCTCTGTTATTGCTGATGATGTTGAAAAATCGGCCTCTTTAATATTAAGAACAATATGCTCTGCCGTATCAAATGGTGTGGCAATCATTCGCTCAACTGTCGCGCCATTTGGAATTCGTCCCGCCGTTGGCACTCCAATCTGAACACTACTTCCCGCCTGATCTACACTAACACCAGTTAGTGTTAAAGCACCCTGTGCTACGGCATATGTCTCGCCATCAATACCTCTTAATTGAGTCATTATCAGTTGCCCGCCACGTAACGATTTAGCAACACCAATTGCTGAAACATTTACATCGATTCTTTGGCCTGGTTTTGCAAAGGGCGGGATTTCTGCTGTTACCATCACAGCAGCAACATTCTCAACCTTAACTTCCTTTTTTGCGTTCTGTGTCGCCAGAGAAACCAGTTGATCTCCTAAATCAAAATCAGTAATTGGTCCATCAACACTAACTCCCATGCCTGATAACAGAGTTTTAAGCGCCTGTGCGGTCATAGGTAAATCTTTACCATCACCTGTCTGCTGAAGACCGGTCACTAAGCCAAATCCAAGAACCTGGTTAGATCTTACCCCTGCAACATCAGTCAGATCTTTGATTCGATCAGCATTAATAGATGTGCTGCTCAGTGACGTTGCAAGTAAAATAATAATAATTTTCTTAAACATAACAGTGTCTCTTTTATGTATTTAAAAGGGCCATAACTTATAAAGTAGCCCGGTTCCCCAAGACGCTCTTGAAGCGGATGCAAGCTCTCCGGTTCCTCTATAGGAGATTTGTGCACTAGCAATTCTTTGAGATAAAACGGTATTGTCTGGCTGAATATCAGAAGGGCGAATAATACCTTTTAGTCGAATGTATTCGCTACCCTCAGTTAGCGCTAATTGTTTCTCTCCAATAATAACTAGATTGCCATTGGAAAGGACTTCAACCACCATTGCCGAGATTGATCCTGTCAAGCTCGCTGCCTGACCTGCAGTGCCGTTGCCATCGCTTGATAAAGACGCACCATCTGTCTCTACTCCAGCAAAAAATCCAGCACCAAAACCTATTTTATTGACTATAGAATCTTTTTGAGCCTCTTTAATCGCATCATTTGTCGTCGTTCGACTTGTAGCAAGTGCTGATGTTCTTGAGGCTTGGGTTGTCTCATTTAGAAGAACGGTTACCAAATCACCAACTTTAATGTCTGAGCCTTGATAACTTCGTAAATCACCAAATAAGTCTCGTCCATTGGTAAAGATAGCACCCGTAACAACATTTGATTTCATCTGTGGGATAGGCTGTATCGGTGCGAACTCTGGCGTTGGATTCATATTCGGTTGTACAGCACATCCGCCTAGCAAGAGGAAAAGTACGATTGAAGATAATTTAAATAGTCTCATCATCTATCCTATAAATTGTTGTTCAAGAATCTAAGCATGCCATCGGCTGCGGAGATTGCTTTAGAATTAATTTCGTAAGCGCGTTGTGTCTCAATCATGTTTACCATTTCTTCTACAACATTCACATTTGACGCTTCAAGAGATCCCTGCATTAACATTCCAGACCCTCCTTCTCCAGGAATGGCAACAATCGCTGCACCCGAGGCTTCAGTTGGAGACATCAAATTTCGGCCAATGGGTCGAAGTCCGGAGTTATTTACAAAGATCGATAAATTTATTTGGCCAACCTGAGCGGCTCCACCACCGTTTGCAAGTTCAGCAGTTACTGTGCCGTCTCGCCCAATAGTGACGCTAATCGCATTCTGTGGAATCTGAATCGCAGGAATAATGGCCTCACCGCCTGACGTCACAAGCTGACCTTGAGCATCAAGCTTCATTGAGCCATCTCTTGTGTAAGCGACCGTTCCATCTGCTTGCTGAACTGACAGAAATCCTTCACCTGCAATTGCAATATCGAGCGCATTTTCTGTAGTGATAATATTTCCTTGCCCATGCAGCTTTTCAGTTGCCACTACCCTAGTTCCAGTTCCTAACATAAGGCCTGTTGGTGTTTGTGTCTGAGCATCTGCCTGACCACCCGCGGGCACTATGTTTTGATAAAGTAGATCTTCAAAAACGGCTCTGTCTTTCTTGAAGCCGGTTGTATTAACGTTAGCAAGATTGTTTGAAATTACCTGCATTCTTGTCTGTTGTGCAGTTAATCCAGTTTTTGCTATCCAAAGTGATGCGTCCATTATTAGTCCTCTTTTTTACTCTTCTTTAATCTTTAATTAACCGAGTTTCATTAGTGTTGTGCCAGTCTCATCAATTGACTTGATTTCACTGATCATTTTTATTTGCGCTTCGTACGATCGACTAAAGTCCATCATTTTGATCATGGCTTCGATCGGATTTACATTACTCCCTTCTAGTGCACCGCTTTGTAATGAGGCAACATTAGGCCCGGTTGGGAACAGTGCATTTTTAAATTGCACATCAAGTGGAGTAAATAAACCGTCTACTCGTCTAACAAGAGGCATTTCACTTGCGTCTAACAGCACAAGCTTTCCTAATTCAATGGGTGGTGTTGCAGGCTCACTTGGCAGAGAACCGAAAACAGTTCCGTCGGGACTTATTGAGACAAGTTGACCTGGAGGTACGTTAACAGGTCCCCCTTCTCCCAAAATGAGATGTCCTGCCGCATTTTCTATAAGTCCCGACGGAGCTACTCTTAAATCACCACGACGGGTGAAAGCAACTTGTCCATTATCTAATTGAACACCCAGCACTGTCGCATCATTCAAAGCAATATCCATTGCCCTTCCTGTCCGATTAGCTACGCCTGGTGTTAAGTTAATAATATCTTGTGACTCGACTGTTACAGATGATCTTGAATCAAAGCCAGCTCCGTCAACATCCACCGTTTTTGAGGCCAAAGCAAAACTTTCTTTGAATCCAATGGTTGAAACATTAGCCAAATTGTTAGTAATTTGAGCTCTTATTTCTGACTGATTATTAACAGCTGCTAACGATGTAAATGCTAATCTATCCATAATTTCCTATCTCTTAAATTATCCGCGCATGTTGATTAGTGTTTGTGTCAATGTGCCTGAGGTCTCCATTGCCTTCGCATTTGATTGGAAGTTTCTCTGTGCTGAAATTAAGTTGACAAGCTCTTGAGTTAAATCAACGTTTGAACGTTCTGTAGCACCGCTCACAAGAGTACCAATACCGCTCGTACCTGGTTGCTCATAAGTTAGAGCTCCTGAAGCTCCTGAGGCTCTATACGTTGTATCACCAAGCTGAGCCAAACCCTCAGGTGATGCGAAATCTACCAAGTTAATGCGACCAGCAAGGTTTTGTAACCCATTTGAGTAAGTAGACATTACAGATCCATCACCATCAATGTTAATGTTAACGAGATTTCCCTCTGCTGAACCGTCAACAGTTGTACCTAGTACCCCGAAGTTCCCTGCATTGAGACTAGCTGAAACATCGA
>CABXWC010000037.1:0-11324 GCA_902515855.1 uncultured SAR92 cluster bacterium | reverse complement strand
TGTTCAAGCTCATAGGACAGCAGCTCATATAAAAAACTCAGGACCAAGCTTTAAAGGTTTGATGTCAGGCCCGCCAATCATTAGAAAGATGAGAGTCATCCCGCATTCATAGCCATTAGGATCAATTGATTAGCCTATTTGATTTGAAAACCTGAGGATAACTGCTTAAAATGCCGGACCGCAAAATTGTACGACCGTAGCTCAGCTGGTTAGAGCACCACCTTGACATGGTGGGGGTCGGTGGTTCGAGTCCACTCGGTCGTACCAAATATATCTTTCGCAGAAGACGCTATTAAGTTTTGATATTTTTAATCATAGAGAGTCGCGATAGGTAGTCGCTTGTGCTGAGTACGTTGATATATCTCGGTCAACCTTTCTTCTATATCCTTTGCCACCGGAATCCCTTCCAAGAAGTCGTCTATATTGTTATACGATAAACCCAAAACATCCTCGTCTTTCTTTTGGGGACTCAAACACTCAAGATCAGCAGTAGGTGCTTTGTTATAAATTTCTTCAGGGGCACCCATTTCTTTCGCAAGCGAACGAACTTGGCGTTTACTTAGTCCAAAAAGAGGGACTAAGTCACATGCTCCATCTCCAAACTTTGTGTAGAAGCCTGTGATATTCTCTGCAGAATGGTCAGTGCCCAAAACCAGACCATTCAATAACCCTGCAACTTCATATTGCGACGACATTCTGAGTCGAGCTTTTACATTACCTTTTGCGAAATCTACTCTGTCTTCGTCAGGCAAGAGGTTATTATTTGAAAGTGTTTCGCAAACACTAGAGTTGATTGAGTCAACACCATTTTTTATATTAACGGTAAGCGTTACAGTCGGTCTTATGAATTCTAGCGAAAGCTGAGCAGCATCTTCGTCTCTTTGTTCTCCATAGGGAAGGCGTATCGCTACAAATTTGTAGTCTGAAGATTTATATGTTTCATTCAAGCCATCCACCGCGAGTTGCGCCAGTTTCCCACATGTGAAAGAGTCAACACCTCCACTAATGCCCAGGACAAGCGTTTTTGATCCCGCTTCTTGTAACCGTTTTTGTATAAATCCTACTCTTGAATTAATTTCGTTTTGAGGATCTATTTGGGGTTTTACCTTCATTTCCTCAATAATCTCACGCGCGCTCATTTTTCTGCATTACCTCTATTACGATTGGAAAATTTTAATTAAATACACCAAATGTAATACGATTTAGTAGCGAAGATGTCTCAGTTTTTCCATTCTTTTTTTCTCTTGCTCCTTCAATCGTAGGCCTATCAAAAGTCTCGCGGCTATCAAATTTTGGAGGTGATTCTCTTCTAATTAATCCGAAGGATAACTTATCTAGGATGCCCTTGGAGTCGCTTAAAGATTGATTATAGTTAAAAGTACCGTCTTCATTAATGGAAGGATGTTCAGGATAATTTTCTAGGAGAACTTGTAGGGGATTTTCGGTTAGATCATCTAATCCAAGCAATTTATACGCTTGAATCATAACGGCTAGTCCGTCTGGCACGGCTGGAGTTTGCTGAAAATTTTCGACCACATATCGGCCTCGATTAGCCGCTGCCATATGCGCTCCGCGAGTAAAATAATAGTTAGCTACATGTATTTCCGCCCTTGCTAGCCGATTTCTGATGTTTATCAAACGTTGTCTTGCGTCCAAAGCATATGGGCTATCTGGGTATCCTTCAATCAGCTCTGTAAGTGTATTGAATGCTAATCTGGCATCACCAATATCTCTCATACTAGAATCAGTTGGCATGAAGTTATCGAGGAAACCTTCGCTTTGAGATATTTGTGATAGACCTTTAACATAAAAAGCATAATCGACGTTTTTATGTTGAGGATGGAGTCGAACAAACCTATCTGAAGCTGCAATGCTTGATTCAAAATCACCACTTTTGTAATGAGCAAAAATAAGTTCAAGCTGTCCTTGCTCCGCATATTTTCCGAAAGGGAATTGAGATTCGAGTAATTGGAGGTTACTTATTGCTAATGACCAATTATTTGAATTTAGGCTTTCTTGGATTTTTTCATAAAAATCCTTTTCAGTCATAATTCCTTTATTCTCATCCTCTTCCTGACTGAACCAGGCACATCCTGATAGATTCAGTAATAGAATAACGATCACCAGGCTTTTAAAAGTCATCATATTTCGCTTTTTTTCAAACTAGGCAGACTAGTTTATGAGTAATTCTTGCAAGACTCCAATAGTTTTTAATTCGTTTCCTCATTACACTAATGCTAAACGATAAGAAGGGTTATTCCAAAGGCTAATCACTATGGATTCTGATATTGAAAATGACGAAATGGAGATCGAAGCTAGAAAAGCTATTGTTCAATGCTGTGAGGAAGGAAATCGGTTAGATCAGGTTGTTGCTAAGTTATTTGCAGATTACTCAAGATCTTGTTTGTCACAGTGGATACGTGATGGATTTGTATCGGTAGATGGTGAGCGACGTTTACCCAAGTATAGATTAAAAGGTGGTGAGGAGATTGTGTTAGTCACTCAGTTTGATGAAAAAGTTAAATTTTTACCAGAAAGCATCCCTCTTAATATTCTGTTCGAAGATGAAAGCCTTGTTGTTATTAATAAGCCTGCTAATTTTGTTGTTCATCCTGCTGCAGGAAATTGGTCTGGGACACTTTTAAATGCGCTTTTGTATCACTTTCCTCAGTTAGCCTCGGTTCCACGGGCAGGTATTGTCCATCGACTCGATAAGGATACAACGGGGTTAATGGTAGTTGCTAAAACGCTTCAAGCACAAAATCAGCTTGTGTCTCAGCTTCAGAGGCGAGAGGTTAAAAGAGAATATGAGGCTATTGTTACTGGCGAACTTGTTAGTGGTGGCACAGTGGATAAACCGATTGGTCGACACCCCAGAAACAGAAAATTGATGACTGTAAGAGAGGGAGGAAAAGAATCAAAAACCCATTATAAAATTATTACAAGATATTCTGGATTTTCTCATCTTTGTATACGTCTTGATTCAGGAAGAACACACCAAATAAGAGTTCATATGTCTCATATAAATTACGCTATTTTGGGAGATCAAACATATCCTCCTCGGTCTAAATTTCCCAAAGGCATTTCTCATAACCTCAAACAAGTGATTAATGATTTCAAAAGACAAGCTTTGCACGCCAAGAGGCTTGAATTAATACATCCATTATCGGGCGATAGAATGAGCTGGACCTGCGAATTGCCAGAAGATATGAGGAATTTATTAGAGTGTTTGTCAGTTGAGGGTTAAAAAACACAACTTTTTTGTCCCACACTGGCCTTGCCCGCTCTCTGTAAAATGTGTCATTACTTATAAATTCGGCGGAGCAAGTAAAGACCCTTATAAAAGTAATAATCTAGCAACACACGTTGGTGATAAATCTGAAGCCGTGATCGCTAACAGAGAATCTTTAAAAGAAAAATTAGCACTTCCAGGAGATCCAATCTGGCTTAATCAAATCCATGGTGTTGAAATAATTGAAGTTGAGGATGGCTATCAGATTTCTGACGGAGATGGTTTTTATTGCAGAAAAAAAGGATTTCCATGTGGGATTTTAACAGCAGATTGTCTGCCAATTCTTGTTTGCAACACTTTAGGCACCGAGATTGCTGCCATTCATGCAGGATGGAGAGGGCTGAGTAACCGCATTATTAAAAATTTATTGAAAATGTTTCACGCACCAGCTGATCACTTGTTGGTATACCTTGGCCCGGCGATTGGTCTCGATAATTTTGAAGTTGGTTCAGAGGTTAGAGAGTATTTTTTAGCAAACTCTGAGAATTGTGAGCATCGAAAACAAATTGATAATGCCTTTTATCCGAGCAAGGGACAAAAGCTCAAGGCGGATCTTTATGAGCTTGCGAGAGCCGACTTTAGAATTGGAGGGGTGAAAAGAATGTTTGGAGGAGAGTTTTGTAGTTTTAGAGATAAAGACCACTTTTATTCTTATCGTCGAGACAAAATAACGGGGCGAAATGCAACTCTTATCTGGTTAGAGTGAATTAAAATTGCATTACTTATGATTAAGAAATTTTAAATGTTTCTTGCACTTGCTTCGGTAGTTGTCTTGAATTAGAATTGCGCGCCTAGTTGGGGAGTAAAAACCCATATAAATAATGCACCTGGAGACAAAAATGTTTGCTGTAATTAAGAGCGGTGGAAAACAACACAGAGTTCAAAAGGGTGAAACTCTAAGGTTGGAAAAGCTTGAGATTGCCACAGGTGGTAAGGTCGATTTTGGCGAAGCGCTGATGGTTGGAGAGGGCAAGGACGTTAAGATTGGAGCTCCAAGTGTTAAAGGAAGCAAGGTCACTGGTGAGGTTGTTTCGCACGGTAGGGATGAGAAAGTTACAATTGTGAAGTTTCGCAGACGCAAGCACTCTCGTTCTACTCAGGGTCATAGACAATGGTATACTGAAGTAAAAATCACCGGAATTAAGGCGTCTGCGCCAAAGAGGAAAGATTAATGGCTCATAAAAAAGCAGGTGGAAGTACCAGAAACGGAAGGGACTCAGAAAGTAAGCGCCTTGGGGTCAAGGTGTATGGTGGCCAAAATATTAATGCTGGCGGTATTATAGTTCGTCAGCGCGGTACAAAGTTTCATGCTGGCGAGAATGTTGGGCTTGGTAAGGATCATACGCTATTTGCAACATCGAGCGGCGTAGTCAGTTTCGTACAAAAAGGGCCAAAGAATAGAAAATATGCTCAGGTGAATCCCGTATAGTTCACATATGCTAATGTTAAGAAAGCCCCATACGGGGCTTTTTTTTTACTTAAGACTAATGTTTACTCAATACTTCTTCTACACGTTAGTTTGCGCAACAAGAGGTAACGCATCGTGAAATTTGTTGATGAGGCTACAATCAAAGTTTTTGCCGGTAATGGAGGTAGCGGATGTCTTAGTTTTAGGCGAGAAAAATTTATACCTAAAGGAGGCCCTGACGGTGGAGATGGAGGAGACGGGGGTAGTATATTTCTTGAAGCAAAAACAGAATTAAATACGTTAATCGATTTTAGGTATACAAGGTCATTCAAAGCGGAGAACGGGTCACAAGGGAGTGGCTCTGATTGCACAGGCAGTAAGGGCGATGATCTCTATATCTCGGTTCCTGTCGGAACAATTGTTACAGTAACTGAGACGGGCGAAGTCATTGGTGATTTGACATTTCCAGAGCAAAAATTACTTGTTGCTAAGGGTGGGTTTCATGGACTTGGAAATACAAGATTTAAGTCCAGTAGAAATAGAACTCCACGGCAAACAACGCCTGGAAAAGAGGGAGAATCTCGCGAGATAAAACTCGAATTATCTTTATTAGCAGATGTTGGTCTTTTAGGCTTACCAAATTCTGGTAAATCAACATTGGTCCAGACAGTTTCAGCTGCTAGACCAAAAGTTGCTGATTATCCGTTTACTACTATGGTGCCAAACTTGGGCGTTGTTAGATTGGATAGTGAACGGTCGTTTGTGATTGCTGATATTCCTGGTGTCATAAAAGGCGCATCAGATGGAGCGGGTCTGGGTATGAGGTTTTTAAAACATCTCACACGAACTAAGCTTATACTGCATTTGGTTGATATTAGTCCATTAGATGGAAGTTCTCCTAAACATGCTGTAGAAGAAATCGAACGTGAGCTTCAAAAATTTAGCCCTACGCTCGCAACAGAGCATCGGTGGCTGGTAGTCAACAAAGCAGACTTATTAAGTAATGATGAGCATGAGAGAGTTCTAAAAGAATTAATTGCTGATTTGCAATGGAAAGGTAGATTTTTCCTTATATCTGGTGCGACTGGGTTAGGAATGGAGTTGCTTTGTAACTCAATGTATTCTCATATAGACAACTTACGAGAGAAGGAGGAGTCTAATCCAGATTATAAAAGACTAGTTATCGAAAATCGGAAGGCTATTTTTCGTGAAGCCAGAGATCAAATAAATCGAATCGCTGAGCTTAGAAGAGAAGCGAAAAAAAATAATGAGAGTGATGAGGGCTCAGATATTGAAGTTATCTTTACTAAGTAGGTGCTTATGAATAGAAATGCAGTTGAGGGTGCGTCTCGAATAGTCATCAAAATAGGCAGCTCAATTTTAACAAATGGGGGCAAGGGTCTCGATCACAACTTTATTGATGACATAGCGCGTCAAGTGGTCGATCTTCAATTGCTTGGAAAGCAGATAGTTATTGTCTCCTCTGGGGCAATAGCTCAAGGGATGTCTCAGTTAGGATGGGACGTGCAATCACGAAAAATTGACCAATTACAAACAGCCGCATCAGTAGGTCAAGCAGGATTGATGCATTATTATGAAACTTGCTTCAGACAACACGAAAAAAAAACTGGTCAAATATTAATTGATCATGACGATTTTGCAAATCGCGAGCGGTATTTGAATGCGAGAAATGTAATAAAAAATTTATTAGATTTAGAAGTGATTCCTATCATTAATGAAAATGATAGTGTTTCATCAGAGGAAATAAGGTTTGGGGATAATGATACTTTGGCTGCACTTGTCTCTAACTTAATCGATGCTGATTTATTGATTTTGCTTACTGATAAAGATGGTCTCTACAGTGCTGATCCGAATCTCAAAAAAGATGTTTTCTTAATTAATAATGTTTCAGTACACGATCAATCACTCAATAAATATGCCGGTGGCGCGAGTTCACTTGGACGTGGTGGGATGGTAACAAAAATAAAAGCTGCGAGGATCGCCGCGAAATCTGGATGCGGAACCATTATTGCGGGCGGTATGATTAAGAATATCTTAACTAAACTGGCTTCTGGCGAAGACTTGGGAACGTTTTTGTATTCAGATGAAAAGCCATTAAATGCAAGGAAGCAATGGTTAATGGGTCAGTTGAAACATTCAGGTGATCTAATCATTGATGCTGGAGCATCGAAAGCCTTGCAAAAAGATTTTGTTAGCTTGCTGCCAGTTGGCGTCAAAAAAGTTTTGGGAACTTTTAATAGGGGTGAGTTGGTGAGGTGTATCGACGATGAGGGAGTTGAGGTGGCTCGTGGATTAATTAATTACAACTCATCGGATGCCCGGAATATAATTGGACTTCCGAGTTCAGCAATTGTCAGCATATTGGGTTACGAAGAGAATCCAAACTTAATTGATAAAGACAACCTCGTTGTTGTCGATGTGTAACTTTGAAAGTAGAAGTAGCTCTTGTATTTTAGAGGGCTTTAATCTTCGAGTTTAATCGGCTTTTGTGTCTTGCTGCTTTATTTTTGTGTATTAGGCCTTTGTCAGCCATCCTGTCAATAATTGGCATAGAAACCGAGTAAGCTTGCTCAGCTACCTTTTTGTCTTTAATTAGTATAGCTGCATTCACCCTCTTTAGATAAGTCCGCATCATAGATTTCAGACTCGCGTTATGCTGCCTTCTTTTCTCGCCTTGAAGCGCTCTCTTTTTTGCTTGGGGTGTGTTCGCCAAAATCTACTCCTTTTCTTGAGGCGGCAGAATACTAGTTTTACAAGGTATATTCAAGTGAACCTATGATATTTAATTTCGGTTTTTTTGCTCGATAGTAAATTTTAAAACAAGTGTATTTTTATTTTTATAAAAAATAGAACACGGATTATATTTAGCCAAAATTTAAAGGGTTCGTTACACTACTGAAAAGATCTTTAAAATTTATTTTTAATAATGGAAAAACAAAAAACAAAACCTTCAAATAAACGCGATACCGGCCTGTTGCGATCGAGCTTTGTTGTTAGTTTTTTTACAGGATTGAGTCGAGTCGCAGGTTTAGTGCGAGACGTTGTATTTGCGAGGTTGATTGGGGCAGATGCGCTTGCAGATGTTTTTTTTGTCGCTTTTAAAATTCCGAATTTTTTCCGAAGAATCTTCGCTGAGGGTGCTTTCTCTCAAGCTTTTGTTCCAGTTTTGGGAGAATACAGGGAAGGTAAATCAAAAAGTGCTGTTAAGAAATTTATTAGTAAAGTTTCGGGAACCTTTGGTTTAACAATTATATTTTTTGGTCTTTTCTTTATTTTAGCAATTCCGTTTTTCTCTGCGCTTTTTGCGCCTACCTGGTATTTAAATGACCCTGAGAAGTTTGATGCACTTAAAGGCATGCTACAAATAACCTTTCCTTATCTTATTTTTATTTCTATGACAGGTTTGGCTGGGGCAGTTCTGCAAAGTTACGACAGATTTGCTGTTCCTGCTGCAACTCCAATCATTTTGAATATTACCTTAATTTTATCGGCGATTTTTTTGGCACCTATGCTCGAATATCCAGTTTTTGCTCTGGCTTGGGGGGTACTTATTGCTGGTATTGTTCAGTTTTGCTTTCAGCTCCCATTTATTTACAGGATCGGATTGTTAACTCCTCCCTCTATTGATTGGAAAGATCCTGGCGTTTCAAAAATACTAACGCTCATGGCACCCGCTATTTTTGGCGTTTCGGTAAGTCAGATTAACCTACTATTGGATACTATTTTAGCAACATTTTTGCCAACTGGGAGTGTGTCATGGCTTTATTACTCTGATCGAATAACAGAATTACCGCTTGGTATTTTTGCGATAGCAATTGCTGCGGTAATTCTTCCAAATCTATCAAGAATGCATGCTGCGAAGTCTATTGAAAATTTCTCAGAGACTTTAGATTGGGGGATTAAAATGATTTTTTATATAGCATTACCCTCTACAATCGCCATACTTATTTTGTCTGAACCAATATTAGTTGCTCTGTTTTTTTATGGCGATGTTATGACAGTGATGGATATGAAAATGGCAAGTTACAGTCTAAGTGCCTATGCGCTGGGTTTAACTGGATTTATGTTAATAAAAGTTTTGGCACCTGGATTTTTTGCAAGACAAGACATGATTACTCCTGTGCGAGTCGGAATTATTGCAATGATAGCTAATATGGTCTTCAATCTAGCGCTTGTAATACCCTTGTTTTTCTTCTTTAACTTAGGTCATGTAGGTCTTGCACTTGCAACGTCGATTTCATCCTTTTTAAATGCTGGCTTGTTGCTGTACTATTCTTTGAAAAAAGGATTCTATATTCCTCTGTCAGGATGGGCTCGGTTCTTCCTCAGGATAAGTGTGTCACTATTAATAATGGTTTTTGTGTTAGGTTTGATTTCCGAATCTCTGGGACTAAACAATAGAGAATTTTGGTTAAACTCAGATTTTTGGAATCGAGGATCACGGCTCATTATCGTTTGTGTTGTAGGAATGTGCGTATATATTTTGTCTTTGTTTTTCTTCGGAGTGCGAAAAGCAGATTTCATAGCCCCGTCTAAGGGAGTGTCCTCTGATTAATTAAGAGAGGAATCGCGTTATTAAATCCGTTCAGTGTTACTTAAATAAATCGGTTTAGAACCATGGAAATAACTCACAAAGAAAACACTTTAAGAATCATTAGAGGGATTTATAACTTTAATTCCGTTAAGGAGGACACTGCTCTCACGATAGGCTCATTTGATGGAGTTCACCTTGGTCATCAAATGGTTTTAAACGATCTGAAAGCTGCCGCATTAAGACGAGGTCTAAAATCAGCTGTCATGATTTTTGAGCCTCAACCTCAAGAATACTTTTCCGGTGAAAAGGCACCTGCGAGATTGATGAGACTTCGTGATAAATTAAAAATCTTCTGTGATTCTGGGATCGATATAGTTGTTTGCCTAAGATTTGATGATTCTTTAAGGAATCTCACAGCAGATGCATTTATCAGCATAATTATTAATGGATTGTATGCGAAACATCTGATAATTGGCGATGACTTTAGGTTTGGATGCGATAGGTCTGGAGATTTTAAAATGTTGCAGAACTCTGGCAAATTAAATAATTTTACTGTCCAGCAAATGCGAACGTTTGATGTAGACGATAAACGTGTTAGTAGCACGAGTATTCGGAAAGCACTAATTGAATCAAAGTTTGATTTGGCTGCAAAATTATTGGGAAAGCCTTTTGAAGTGGTGGGAAAGGTCACTTACGGAGCTCAAGTAGGACGAAAATTAGGTTTTCCAACTGCTAACATAAATTTAAAGAGATATAGAGTCCCTATTACTGGAGTTTTTGCGGTAACGTTAAGGATTGATAAAAAAGTATATAATGGCGCTGCCAATGTGGGCATCAGGCCAACCGTTGGTGATCTTTTGAGACCAATATTGGAGGTCCACCTACTGAATTTTTCAGGAAATATTTATGGAAAACTAGTGTCGGTGGAATTCAAGCATAAAGTAAGAGACGAGAAAAAGTTCGTTAATATTGAGAGTTTAGTAGACAATATTAAAAATGATATCAACTGGGTAAGAAAGTGGTTTATCGAACAGAATGATGTATAGATTTAGATTAATACAAAGAAAACCCTTACTAGCTGCTTTCTTGATTGCTTCGTTAATTTTTTTACTGGATCAGTTCACTAAAATGCAGGTTGTTCAAAATTTATATTTAGGACAAAGAAATGAGTTAACGGTTTTCTTTAATTTGGTGCATGTGAGGAATTATGGAGCTGCGTTCAGCTTTTTAAGTGAAGCAGGCGGATGGCAAAGATGGTTTTTAACGATTATTTCTGCGTTTGCAAGTATCGTAATTGTGTATTGGATAAAAAAATCAGATGAAACGAAATATCTAGAAACATTATCCTTGATTATTATTTTGGGAGGTGCGTTGGGGAACTTTTACGATAGACTAATTCTTGGTTATGTTATAGATTTTCTCGATTTTCATTGGTCAGGGGTTCATTTCCCAGCTTTTAACATTGCAGATACTGCAATCACGATTGGAGCTATTTTATTTATAGCTGATAATCTAATATTTAATCGATATGCAAAGGAAGAGTCGGGTGAGAGTTGAAATTATTCATGGCATACGGGTAACAATGCACTTTTCTTTGATGCTTGAGGACCAGACTATTATTGATTCAACTTTTGATAAAGAACCAGCTAATTTTTGTGTTGGAGATGGAAATTTGTTACCAGGTTTCGAAAAAGTTCTTATTGGTTTAGCGATTGGTGAAGAAGAAGTTTTTGAAATAGAACCGCAAGAGGCATTTGGTCAATACAATGATCAAAATATACAGAGGCTGGAAAGAGCAAGTTTTGACGATGACAATTTGGAAGTAGGATCCGTCTACTCCTTTGAGAATGGAGGCGGTGAGCTGCCAGGTGTTATTATAAAAATTGATGACAAATTTGCCTCAGTGGATTTTAATCATCCTTTAGCAGGGAAGCTTATTTTGTTCAAAGTAAAGATCTTAAACATAGAAAATGGAGATGCTGCTGATGCAAATTAAGTTAGCCAATCCCAGAGGATTCTGTGCTGGCGTAGACCGTGCCATTGAGATCGTTGAGCGTGCTCTAGAGCTC
>CABXWC010000036.1:0-11902 GCA_902515855.1 uncultured SAR92 cluster bacterium | reverse complement strand
GCATCAGTTCCATTGGGCCCATTTGCACCGGTCTCAGCAGATGAATCATGCCAATCGAGTTTCAAAGACAATTCGTCATTGACTTGAATATCAAAATTTAAACCTAGTGATGTGTTTTTATTTAACCGACCGTCTTCTCCCGTTCCCATAGCAAAGTCTGCGTTGTCAACAACTTCACTATAATAGATTGGACTAGAGATCGGACCATCAGACCACTGACTTGATTGAGACACAGCTGCTGTATTGGAAAACCATGCAGATAAATCACTATATGAGCGCTCTAATTCAAACTCAGATCTAATATAGTCCAAGGTCACAGAAGTATTATCTGAGGGCGCCATTTGGAGCACCAACTGCCCGTTTGTTCTTTTACTTCTGTATTCTGCGATATTGTAAGCCATCGATTGTGGTAGAGAATAATTTGATCCAGCTGTCGTTGGCCTGTCTATTTGATTTTCATCATCCGCCACTTTTGGATCGCTCGATCCATTTGGCATAATGTCATCACCAGGGCGGGTGTACCATCCATTAACCACCGCTCCATTCACACCATTATTTCTCTCTTGATGACTGGCGATTACCGCAATACCTATGGTGTCATCAGCAAATTTATCCATGTATATTCCCGAAGCCTCAGGAGTATATTCATCGCCAACTCTTGTAGATGTGTCGTTCACACTTTTTATTCCAAAACTCATTGTAGTGTCGGCTTCTAAGGGTTTCGGAGTAGAGATATTTATGGTTGAGCCGATACCACCGCTTGGTACGTCTGCGCGTCCAGTCTTATATACCTGAACACCTGCTATTCCCTCTGACGCTAAGTCGCCGAAATCAAAAGATCTTGAAGCACCATTGTGTGTTGGCATTTGTCTGCCATTTAATGTTACAAGATTATACTCAGGGCCAAATCCTCGCACAGTAACTTGACTTCCCTCTCCCCTTTGTCGAGATATAGAGACACCAGTTATTCTCTGAAGTGACTCGGCAAGGTTCGCATCCGGGAACTTTCCAATATCCTCCGCAGAAATTGCATCTACAACTCCCATAGAATCACGCTTTATATCCATAGAGCGTTTCAGACTGCCTTTGATGCCGCCTGTAACGACAATTTCTTCAATTTCTGCACTATTTTGTGCCATTGCGGGTTGATATGCTCCAACCATTGCTAATGCCACGCTTGACGAAAGTAGACGCTTTCTAAATACCATTTTTAAACCCCTGCTAAATAAGAACTATTTGTTATACTTTTATTGTTTTCAACAAACTGTTTGTACATGTTAACTAGTTTACAAGACTCTCTCAACTATCAACACATTTACCCATTACTAAGGTTAATCCACTCGAACAATTCAAACCCTTGGTTTGAGATTAAATGCATCAAATATGAGATAAAATGGCGCTTAAAGATCAAACCTAAATTAATAACCCAATTCTGCTTTCCTTCCAAGTTGAATTTAATCCGGATAGCAGTAAAACAATGCAAACAATATAAAATTTGCCCTCAAAAAAATCTGATTAAATTTAATCCGATAATAGGCCAATATGGTAGAATTAGATCTGACAAAATATCTTTCGATTAATCAGCAGGACACTCAAAAATTAATGGCCAATTTAATTACTGAAACAGTAACAAATGTTCATCATTGGAATGACAGTCTGTTTAGTTTCAAGACAACTCGCGAAACCAGCTTCCGATTTAAAAATGGACATTTTGTAATGATTGGGCTCGAAGTTGACGGTCGACCATTGATGCGCGCGTATTCAATAGTCAGCGCAAATTATGAGGAAGAGCTCGAATTCTTCAGCATAAAAGTGCCTGATGGCCCTTTGACGTCAAGACTGCAACATCTAAAAGTAGGCGACAAACTGCTGATTGGGAAAAAGCCAACCGGCACATTAATTACTGATCATATGATTTCCGGAAAGCATTTGTATTTGATCGGCACTGGAACTGGTCTAGCTCCATTCATGAGTATTATTAAAGATCCAGAGGTTTATGAACAATTTGACAAAATTATCTTAGCCCATGGCGTTCGTTACATAAGCGAGCTTGCATATTCAAACTATATAAAAGAAGAACTACCAAACCATGAGTATTTTGGTGAAATGGTTAGAGAAAAATTGATCTACTATCCATTGGTAACAAGAGAGCCATATCAAAATAATGGTCGAATAACAGAAATGATGACCTGTGGAAAATTATTTATTGATATTGGGCTTCCCTTACCCAATAAAACGGACGATCGATTTATGCTTTGTGGCAGCCCAAGTATGTTAAAAGACATGTGCGCCATTCTTGACGAGAGAGGTTTTTCCGAGGCTCGAAATATCGAGCCCGGAGAATATGTCATTGAACGTGCGTTCGTCGAAAGATAGCTCTTCAGCTTAATTTACGATGAAATTCCCTCTCATACTGTAAGAGTGGCCAGGGAAAGAGCAAAAGAATGTATAATCTGAACCGACAGACAACCTACTAGTTGAAAATTCCAAGGTCGTTGTCTCACCGCCTCCAATAACATTAGATACTGCTAAAACCCGATCATCTCCTGCTGGAACATAACTCGCCACTAGGCCAGCTCGCATTCCTTCCATAGAGACAGCTTGGACGTCCGCAGTATTTGAAAGCACCCAGTTATGTCCCATGATCTTCGCAGGCAATTTTCCAGTATGTTTCATATTTACAGTAATCGTGCCGCAGCTTTTTTCTGCTGACATGGAAGCAGTGCTAAATTTAAGATAATCTCCAACCTCAATATCAAACGAGCAAGCCGCCATTACTGATGGAGTAGAAAAGCCAAAGACTGCTAAGAATAAAAATTTAATCGCGTTACGCATGGGGAAGACCTCAAGTTTAATTGATTTGATACGGAAAACTCTACGTTTTAGACTTTCTGAGAAACCAACTTTGCGAAAGGATTTTAGGAATCTTGAAAACCATCTTACCAACCACGTCTTCTTGACCGTATGACTGATAACACAAAGAAGATTCTGCATTCTTATTATCCCCACAAACTGATATTAAGCCGTTATTTATTGTACTGATTCTCTTGACAATATTACCAGCCTGTTTAGTTCTCAGAATAATAACATCGCCTACTCGGTAATTTTTGACTATGAGTGACACAAAGACCTGCCCCGACACTAACGTCGGGGACATACTATTTCCTGAAACTCTGTAGAGGTTTATCAATTATAACTTTGGTTGGACTACACTCATTGCAGGCGGATAGGGTGCAGTAACAGTTTCGGTTGCAACTCCTTTTGTATCCCAAAACATTTCAGCAAACTTATTTACACTCTCCAACAACTTTTCGCCATTTTCTCTCGCAATTTCCTGTTTACACTTTGATGCTTGTTGCATTATTGAATGCACTACTTCATGCACATTCGGATAAGCTTCTATTTGTGGTCCTTTGAAGTAATCTCCCCATATTGTAACAACATCGTGTTTAACACTCGCTGCGTGCGCTTCCTTTTGTTCAGTTAGTCTGACTAATTGAGCTGCATCAGCAACAGATTTGAGAGGATCTCCAAGCTCAGCAATAAGGTCTAGTAATCTAATGATACTGAGCGTTGCAATTTGAGCGGTAGCTGGATCGTATATTTTGCAGGGTATATCACAGTGCGCCTTAACTTCTTTTATATCAAACATTTTCTTATCCTATAATTTATCTGAGCTATTTCGGGTTCTTGTTTGCTTATCAATCTTGATTGCCTGATTCAAAGCATTATCCTTTTGCCTATTTGCTCTGAGTGCAAGACTTGTCGCAATGAATAACGAGAAGATTAGAAGGCCCATAAATACGCCATGATCAGCTATCATCAACTGATGGCCTCCCTCGTGCGCTAAACTTAAGGATGGCGCTATTATTAGTGCCAAAAAGGCTGAGATTTTTTTCACAAGAGTTATCCTTTATTTATTAAACTAATAGTTGATACGACTAAAATTTGAGTTTTAGATTAGAAGGGTATCACTAATTCGCACTAAACTGTAACAAGTTTGAGACACGCCTAATTTGATTTCTCAATACCCCAAAATAGGATTGACCGCGTTTATGATCAAAACTAGTATCGTCAAGATGACACTTGCTCCATGGAGTAGACCAAACCTTTTATTATTGCCTTCATCTCTCGCTCGATTTGTTGCAGGGATGAGTAAGTAAGCTATCATTGCAAGAATTGCCGTAAGCAAACCAGCCACCGCGCTATTTGACTGCTGTGATGAAAACGAAAAGGCAGCTCCAAGTATTCCGACAGCGACTAAAATAACGAAAAATTTAGGGAAAAGACTCCTCAAAAATTTTCCTGCATGCTCCTCACCAAGCACCCGAAAGACCGAAGGCGCTACCACGGAGGTTTGCAAAATAATTATGCCAATCACTACTCCATTTAACAGATGTATGATGCCCATCATAAGGTTAATCCTTTAAATCAAGTTCGTAGTCAAATATTCTTTTGGTAGTTCCATATACCCCATGTTGAATAGGGTAAAGGCATACCTATCTGCATATTGACTGATTATTTTAGACACAGGCGTGCCTGCACCATGCCCCGCACTTCTCTCTATTCTGATCAAGGTAGGATTCACGCCTGTATTGCTCGCTTGAAGGTGCGCTGCAAACTTGTATGAATGTGCCGGAACAACACGATCATCATGATCGCCTGTTGTAACAAGGACAGCGGGATAATCACGTTCATTTACATTGTGTACCGGGGAGTATCCGAGTAAATATTTGAACATTTCTTCGCTCTGATCACTCGTCCCATAATCAAACGCCCAACCTGCACCAGCAGTAAATTTATGATAACGAAGCATGTCCAAAACCCCCACTGCAGGGAGAGCGACCTTAAACAAATCCTTATACTGCGTTACAAGAGCGCCTACTAAAAGGCCTCCATTCGAACCGCCACTAATCGCTAATTTATCTGAGCTTGTGTATCCTCTATCAATAAGATATTTTGCTGCCGCAGCAAAATCGTCAAAAACATTTTGCTTATTCTGTTGAGTTCCTGCGACATGCCAAGTCTTTCCATACTCCCCACCACCTCGTATGTTGGGAACAGCATAAATACCCCCTTGCTCAAGCCAAAATGCATTTGAAGTTCGAAAATTAGGCGTAAGACTGATATCAAACCCACCATATCCGTATAAAATCGTCGGATTAGATCCATCTAATATCAGGCTCTTTTTGTGAGTGATTATCATTGGAACTTTAGTCCCATCTTTAGATTCATAAAACACTTGAGTAGAAATGTATTTTTCGGGATCAAAGTCAATCGAGGGCTTTTCATAGAGAATTGACTCGCCCGACTCAACGTCAAATTTATAAATGCTACTGGGAGTTGAGTAATTCGAGAAGCTATAAAAAAGAGCCTTATCTTCTTTCTTGCCACTGAATGCACTAACGCTACCTAATCCTGGAAGCTTAACTTGTCTCACTAAGGTCCCACCATAATCGAACTGCGAGACAACAGATAACGCATCTTCAAGATATTCAACAAAAATATTGTTTCCACCCAGTGAAACTGTCATTACCGAATCTTTCTCGGGCACAAAATCAACCCAATATTCTGGAGTTGGAGATTCTACACTCGCAGTCACAATTCTATTATTAGGAGATTTATGATCAGTAACGATAAGAAGACTATCCATATAATGGTCAAGCACATAAGCATCTGAACTTGCATCATCAAGAATTGTTAAAATCGGGGATGTATCACTTTCCAGATCTTTGAAGTAAAGAAAATTTCCAGTTGTTGAATCCGTCGCAGATATTACCAAGTACCTTTCATCATCTGTCACAGACCCAGAAACATATCGATGTTTTTGATCCTCACTACCACCAAAAACCACCTCATCACTCTCTTGTGATTCGCCCAGGCGATGGAAATATAACTTATGGTGGTCCGTAATGTCAGACAAAATACTACCCTCTGGTTTTTCATAACTAGAGTAATAAAAACCCTCGTTACCAACCCAAGATATACCAGAGAATTTTATATCATTTAGGGTTGGCTCAAGCTGCTCTTTAGTTTCTACATCAATAACTATTATTTCTCTCCAATCTGAACCAGATCGCGATATTGAATAAGCTGCCAGAGCACCATCTTTCGAAAAACTTATTGAAGTTAAAGCCACCGTGCCATCTTCACTAAAAGAATTCGGGTCAATAAAGATTTCGACATCTTCAAGATTCTCTTTGTAACGATAAAGGACATATTGATTTTGTAGCCCATCATTTTTGTAGAAATAAGTGTAAGCGCCTTCTTGAAATGGGGCACCTACCTTCTCGTAATCCCAAAGAATAGACAATCTGTCTGCAATTTTTTTCGTATAGGAAATTTGAGATAAATAATTAGAAGTAGTTGTATTTTGAGAGTCGACCCACTGTCCTGTCTTTTCTGATCGGTCGTCTTCCAACCACCGATACGGATCGATTACTTCATACCCAAAGTATGTATCTACAACCGGGTTTTTTTCGGTAACAGGGTAAGATAAATCATAAGGTTGTTGAGCCAATTCAATTTCCCCGTGTAATTCTTTTTCCTGACAGCCTGAGACGGCAAATAAAATAGCTGTTAAACCAAAGTAATAGCCTAGAAATTTTGACACTTTTCTCGATTTATTTTCACCCACTAAGACTTCATCCTATCAATGACTTCATACCTTACCAGCTAGACTAATTTTACTCATTGACTAACAACCCAGTTCACATAAAAATTAAATCATGTTCTGAATACAGCGCTGAAAGCCGCAATCATTTTAATTCATTGATCTATTCTGTTGATCTAAAATCATCATCAAGATTAGCAACAATCCACGTGAAAGCAGCGTAAGCTGCCACATTTTGAGCCATGTCAGATGGGTCTATCTTATCAAGGGTATCATCTGCTGTATGATGATAATCAAAATAATCCCATCCATTTTGCTTCAAAGTAACAGCAGGAACTCCAAGTTCTCTAATTGGTCCAATATCAGGGCCTCCGGAGGCATTATTATCCCCCCTCCCAATACCTAAAGGCTCAAGAATTTTGTGAATAGCATCGCCCAAGTATAATTTTTCAGGAGCGAAATTCGTATCAAATTTCCATATACGACCTGCGCCAAAGTCAGATTCGGCACCAACTATATGTTTATGGAGGCTTGATTTATACTTTTCTGCATAAGCTCTTGCTCCCACCAAACCAACTTCTTCCGAACCAAACATCACGACTCTAATCGTTCGCTTAGGCACTTTATTTAAACCCATGATAAGTTTTGCCGCGCCAACCGTAATCCCAATCCCCGCTCCGTCGTCTATTGCCCCCGTTCCCAAATCCCAACTATCGAGATGAGCACCAATAAGAACTATTTCATCGGTCAAACCCGGTATTTCAGCAATTACATTGCCGGACTCCACCTTACCTTTCGCTTCGACATTAAGAGACAGCTTTACCGTAACATCTCCTCTTTCGAGTGCTCTCTGAAGCTGATCAGCATCTGGAGCAGATAGAGCCGCTACAGGCACTTTCTTTACATCTTTCGCGTAAGTCATCTGTCCAGTATGAGCAAATCTATGGTGGTCCGTTCCGACAGATCTAATCAACGCTGCTATTGCTCCTCTTTTGCCTGCTTCATTCGCGGCTCCAGAGCGCTTTTTTACTGCAACGCCGTAGCCGGAACCCCCCTGAGTTCGCGTCATATATTCATCAACAAAGACAACTTTTCCTTCCAACCCACTAAGCGGAGCGTCTTTGAGAGCCTGGAGTGTGGGGAAACTCACGATATCACCCGAAAGACCATCCGTCGGGGTTGAAACACTACCACCAAGCGTTGTAACCACTAAATTTTGTGGGAAGGGGTATATTATCTGGACATGTTCATGCCGTCTCTCCCAGTGATCAACCGAAAAAGGTTCACTTCTTATGTTTGAAAATTCCAGCTCTTCAAATTTTTTCTTACCCCAATCTCGCGCTCGCTTTTCTGCTTCGGTTCCCGCCAATCGTGGCCCAACTTCTGTGGTCAAACTCTCAACTATTTCAAAACCGATATTACTATTCAAACCACGGTTGATTAAGAGTTTTGCCTCCTCAACAACCAGTTGATTTATAACATCCTGGCTATGTGCATTTAACACATGGAAGAAAATTAAGAAAAAAAGAAATCTTAAAAACAAATCTCACTCCTTTAACAAGTGCAAGAAATAAAAAACTATAATGGAATCAGAGAGCTCCATTCTTGTCAAAACCTGAGAAGAAATCCCACATTAGATCCTCAGTACTCTGGCCATTGAAGTCAATATCAAACCAATTATGGTATCCACCATTTATCTTATAGTGATCAACCTTCGAACCATTGTTACCCTGAGTATGAGAGAATTTTTCGATAATCAAACCATCGTAGGTGACGGTTTCTGTAGGCTGAGTAGTTTGCGTTTGGTTATATGACGTCCAATAGTTTGTCACTGCATCCATTGAAAGATAGTATCCGCCTATATATGTAAAATAACTATCTTGAGTACCATGAATACTCATGACTGGTGTCGAGTGCTGAGGATTACAGCCCTCTTGTTGTGTTGGAGACATACTACCTGACACAGAGACTATGGCAGCAATATTTTCACTTTGATAGCACGCAAGACCGAAAGCAAAAGCAGCCCCATTTGAGAAGCCCGTAGCGTAAACTCGATCTCTATTGATTTGGTAGTTACTAGATAAATTGTCTAACAAAGTATCAACAAAACCAAAATCGTCAACTGTGCTTTTGTTGTCCCCTCCAACTGGATCAAAGTTCCAATGAGAGGAGTCATCTCCCAAAGGCAACCCTTGGGGATATACCAAAATAAAACCATGGGTGTCAGCTAGGTCAGTCATATCCGCATAAGCAAAGTGATTTTGTGCAGTATCACCATTACCATGAAAATTTAACATTAAAGGATAGGCCTTTGAACCATCATAAATAGCAGGGATATAAATTACATAGGATCTTGTTTCACCGTCATATACAAGAGATTGCGTTGATTCTTCCGCGACTTTGACAAACTTAAAAGTCCAATATTTATCATTTTCCTCGGCATCCAAAAATTGAATTTGCACTGTCATCGTTGTGGATGTGCTCGCGACTACTTCGTAATTAATCGACTGTGGAACCTCAGGCGGACTTGCTGCGTCCAACTCTCCCTGATTGGTCACTTTCGCGAGTCCAAGATGAGCTCCCAACCCATTAATTGTTAGTGCCTTTGCATCTTCATCGAATGTGTATGACGCGGCATTACTGCCATCATGTGGCGCGACTGGCGTGCCACACTCCTCGGCAGATGCTCCCTGCCAAGTATTTATTAATGTCTGATTTCCCATAACATTTGAGAAACTACCACCCGCTTCAAACCTAAATATGTCATCAAATAAACATGACCACTCGGTGATCTTTGCCTCATCACTTGCCCAATCTGCAAAACTTCCTGGCGAGGATCCTACTCCCATAGCTCTATCCACAGGTGCTATTTTCCAATCACCAACTAATGATGAAGCTGTAAGTGAGTTCTCTGTTGCTGCAGGCGGGTCATCAACAGCAGCATCGGTTGGCGTGAATGATAACCAGTTTAAGTTAAAGCCTCCCGAAGATGTTTCGACACGCATCTGATAATCTCCAGCTGTTAATGAGATCACTCTTCCTGTTACGGTCTGCCAATTTTGCCATCCTCCCGTGTTGGGAATCACAGAAGAATCCACCCAGGATCCATCTAATTTCAGATCAAGTCCAGGCTCACTACCTCCTTGACTCGCTATACGATACTCAGCGAGATAATTTCCACTTGTTACCACTGAAAGCGTGTACTCCATATAATCATTGGCATCTATCCATCCAACATTCTGGCCACCTCCGTCATCCTCTGTAGCTTGAGTCCCAGGATCAGAACCATCTTGGTTCCCAACCGAATTATAACTTTCTGCCTCCACGAGCAATGTATCAGTGGACTCAGTCTCCACAAATGAAATCATTCCACCCATTCCTTGGTGTATAGTGCAGTAGTAATAGAGAGGCGTGGTAGTAGAGGAAGTTACTCGTATCGAAATTTGCCCATCGACACTGCTATCCACGCCGGTTGTGTACTCACTGCCATCTGCGGATTCCGAGAGTCTCAATGGGTGATTGCTTGGATAAATGAATGTGTAAGTCGTTCCCACAAGAAGCTCTAAATCTTTTCTTGCAACTCCATCAATGAAATATGCTAATCCACCGCTATCGCCTGCTGAAACATTAATGATTTGAGTTGGAGGTTGATCGGTCGTCTTCACCAATTTATACTGCCAAACTCCACTACCATAATTGATCTGCAAAGTCATACTGCTGGCGTCTACGTCGAAAGCAGTGATTGAATAACTTATACTCGTTGGAACTGTAGGTGGAGATGAAGAATCAAACTCTCCTTGGTTAGTCACTTTAGCAAGACCCAAATGAGCACCTGCTCCATTGATTACAATAGTCTCATTCGCGAGAGTATAAGTTGCACTGGTATTACTACCATTATGAGGAGCGACGGGCAAGCCACAGCCTTCAGCTGAGGCTCCCTGCCATGTCTCTATCCAAGTTTGGGATCCCATTTCTTGAGTAAATGAGCCATCCCCCCCAAATATAAATAAGTCATCAAAAAAGCATGCTCGCGATGTAACAACGGAAGCGGGACTGCGATACCAGCCCCCCGCGCTAGCTGAATCTGAATCCCAGCCAACACTGAATGCTCCAGCCTCTGGCGCCATCTTCCAATTTCCAGCGAGAGATGAAACTGTCACATCGAGCGGAATTTCACCGATAAACTTAATATCATCTAGATAATAGGTTTCATCTGAACCTCCTACTCCGTAATTCATATAAACAATCAAGGTGTCAAACACATAACTTGAATTAAGTACAGGCGTGCCTTCTGTATGATTTCTGAAATTAAACGTGAGTGTTTCCCAATCCGACGAAACTGTGGTTACTGCATCGGTCTCAACAGCCCTTGTAATGTCTCCAGATTCTTCCAATTTGACTTTAACTTGAACCCCAGCCGCCGGAGACCAAACTCTTAATGTCATACCGGCCTCAGTGCTCGACAGCGGATAAAAAATACTTCCCGAGGCAATTGTTGTACCAGCCCATATTTCAGCATCAGTACTTTTAGTAAGGGATACGACTTTGTTATTTTCATCATTGGGGTCAGTAACAATAGCACCTGCTACCCCACCAAAATCAACTAATCCATAATCAGCTTCGGTAGATTCAAAATCGATTACTTCACCAATATTTAATACTTTATCAATACCTGTGCCAAAAGCACTAGTCGAGTCGGTCCCATCATATTTGGACAATTTGAACTGCCATATACTATTCCCCACGTCAATTTGAATGGTCATATCTAAACCGTCACTTGAAAAATCAATGACATCATAAATAATCGAGGAAACAGCTTCAGTAGATGAGGCCAGTTGGGCGCCATTCGTTGCTTTAGCTAATCCGAGGAATGCACCGTAACCATTAACAGTAATCTGAGAATCTGCAACAGAATAATTTGCATTATCGGCATTTCCATTATGAGGATTAACAGGTGCTCCACATCCCTCCTGATCGACGCCGTCTTGCCAGGTTTCAAGCCAAGTCTCTGTCCCCATGTTCTGAGAGAATGCTCCACTTTGATCGAAGGTATATATGTCATCAAAAAAACAAGAGCGCCGCCATACATCAATCTCTGTATTAGAAAACCATACTTCACCTGAATCTTTAGAGGTTAGGTACAAGGCGCCTGCCTCTCTCGCTATTCTCCAATCACCCGTCAAGCTATCAATTGATAGATCAATATTCTTTAAAACATTCACAACTCGGCTGATCGAAGTACTATTATTTGAGGTATCAGTGGCCGTGTAGGTAATGGTGTAGGTACCA
>CABXWC010000035.1:0-12961 GCA_902515855.1 uncultured SAR92 cluster bacterium | reverse complement strand
GCGGTGACAAAACAGCCCTGCGCAGTTGGTTCCAATCCGGAGGCGATACATTACTCGATTTCGCCTGCGACTATGATACTGAGGCCGAGGCATCAAGCGCCAAGGAGCCAAAAACTGGCGCTCGCGACGGCGACGTGATCTACATTATGTATACCGCCGGCACTACGGGCATACCAAAGGGCGTTGTGCATACTCATGATACCTGTCTTGCCGGTCAGGCCACTGCGATCCCTTGCAATGATTTTCGACGTGGCGACCGTTTCTTGTCTGTTCTGCCTATTTTTCATATAGGTGCACTCACCCCAGTAATCACCAATATCTATGGAGGTACGACCACCATAATTTGTCGAGAATTCAATCCGGTGAAAATCTGGGAAACCTTTGAGCAGGAAAAGATTACATGTGCACTTTTGGTACCCGCAATGCTAAATTTTATGTGGCAGGTGTCTAACAAAGAAAAATACGATTACAGCCAACTACGCTGGATATTATCTGGCGCCTCACCAGTGCCAGTGACCAGCATTGAGCAGTACAGCAGTTTGGGGATAGAAGTCCACCAAGCGTATGGACTTACTGAAACCTGTGGCCCAGGTTGTCTGCTGGATGGTTCCGATGCAATAACAAAGGCAGGCTCAACAGGCAAGGCGTTTTTTCATACCGATGTTATGCTCGTTGATGACAATATGCAGGAAGTGGCGGACAAAGTCCCTGGTGAAATATTGATCCGTGGACGTCACGTTATGAAAGAGTACTGGAATCAGCCGGAAGCCACTCAGGAGACTTTGGTAGACGGTTGGGTGAAAACTGGCGATTTGGCGACTCGCGACGAAGATGGTTACATCTACATCATTGATCGTGTAAAGGATATGCTGATTTCAGGTGGTGAGAACGTCTATCCTGCGGAGATCGAGAATGTTATTCTTGCGCACCCTGGTGTTGCCGAAGTCGCTGTCATTGGGCAGCATAGTGAACGCTGGGGCGAAACGCCGCTGGCTGTGGTCGTGAGGTCTGACGAGGGTCTCGATGCTCAGAAAATTCTGGATCATTGTGACGGCAAACTTGCAAAATTCAAGATGCCAAAGAGTGTGGAATTTGTCGATGAAATCCCGCGCAATCCTGCTGGTAAGGTTTTAAAGCGTGTGTTGCGCGAGCAATTTCGCATGCCCGCTCAAGCGTAATCTCTGAACCAACAATCTCTTAGTGGCTAAAATCAGTACAGAGAAAAGTGCTCAGAGCTTGACTCCTGAGCAGATGATAGTATGAACATATCAAAACCGACTATAACTCTCTCATCTTTAGTCTATCTCTCTCAAACCTTCTGCCAGCAAAGACAAAAATAGGGATGGCTAACAAAGATATTGCTGTAAAAATTAATAAAGTTATTGAGTAAGGTTGTGAAAACCCATATTTTGTAAAGACATCGATCATTAATCCGGCAGTCACTGCACCTAAGGCGGCACCAAATATCTGAATAAGGAGAACAGCAAAACCAACCACAATGCCTCTTTTATTTGAAGGAGCAAGGTCCTGAATAGTTCCAAAAGCAGGGCCATAAAGACAGCCTATTTGAAAGTACATAGCAAAAACCCCAGCCCAGAAAAATATATTGTCTGGATCTATAAAACGGTAAGTAATAATGAAAGGTGCTAAAAGCAACATAACTAACGCTAAGAAATATGGTCGTCCTATTCCGCTCCATCTCAGGAATATGTCACCTCCATAACCGCCGACTAAATTACCAAGTATCCCAGCTGATATTGCAATACCTGCAGTTTTCTGAGCAATAACACTTCTATCAAATCCACGCTCCTCTGCAAACCAAAGCTGTTCAAAACTTGTTGCACCGAGGAGTAAAGCAAATATTACCGTGCCTAACAAAGTTGCCGTCAACGAAGGAGAAGCCGATAGTAAAACTTTTAAATCTCTATAAACCTTCGTAACAGATAAATCATATAAAATACTTGTATTTTTTATTATGGGTTGCTTGCGCGGAGTTTCTTTTATAAACAGCATAACTACCGCCATCACAACACCAATACTACCTAATAAATAAAAACAGCCCCGCCAACCAAATATAGGTTCAAGATAAGCAACAATAAACAAACTTAGTCCCAATCCAATAGAAACACCCATCCCATAAATACTTACCACTAAACCCTGCCATCTAGCGGGAAATCTATCACCCAATAAAGATAATGCAGCCGGTGTTAAAGTAGATTCACCAACGCCGATAAACATTCGAGGTATAGCCAAACTTAAAAAACCTTTAGCCGCTCCCGAAAAAACGGTCAACACACTCCAAAGGCCTAAGCCAAAAGCTATAAGACGGGTTCTATTCACTCGATCGGCAATAGCGCCCATAAATAATCCCATCACCGCATAGAAAAATATAAATACAAGACCTGCTAGCAAGCCAAATTCAAAATTAGAAAGATTTAACTCAGGCTTAATCCAGTTTGCAAAGCTTATGAGAAGCTGACGATCAATGAAATTTATGACATTAATTAGACTTAGAAAAAGAAGAAAAGCTATATCTGATGATTTTATTTGCTCACTTTCATTTACAAGTGGTTTCATAATATTTAAGACCTTATGAGCCAAGCTTTGAAACATTTGAATCAATTAATGTAGTAAACTATAGCAAACACATATATCTTTCAACTGACTTTGGACTTGGTCAATTTATGGACTATATTTTTATGCTATAGCCTATTTTATTTTTTAAATGGGTGGTTATTGCATCATACCCATTAAGAGAATTAAGCAGTTAGCCTATAAACAGATTATATATTTGGAATTCAAAACACAGAGCTCATGTCACTTAAATATCCTAAACGAACTCACAAGAAGAACTTAAATAGAGAAAAACTCGCAGTGGCGGCCGCTATCACTTTTTCAAGAAATGGATATCCAAATACCCCTTTACATGAAATCGCGGAGCATGCCGGAGTACATGTTCAAACACTATATAAACAATTTAAGAATAAGGAAGAGCTCGCTTTGGTGGCGGCGGAAGTGGCAACTCGCGACCTTAAAAACCGGTTTCATGAAAATTTTCCAAGTAAGTCAACATTCCAAATCTGGCGTGACTGGATAGAGTCATCAGTCTCATACTTGTCTAACCTAGGTTTTGGCGAATATAAGAAACAGGCACTGAAATCTTCAATATCGTTAATGAATGATAATTATTTGCTCGCAATCAATGCAAGTTATGAAAACATATTAACGGAGTACCTTAGCAAAGATTTCCAAATGAATGTGAAAACAGAGCGTCTGCCTCGTTTAGTAGCATGCATGCTCTGGAGCGGAAATGAGGCAGCGATGAAAAGGTGTGCTGGACTTGATACCTCAAATAATATATTGAATGACAATAAAAAAATAATTTCGGAAAGTATCGGTATGGTCGATGAAGTCGAGCAAATTTTTAGCAGTTATGTAAAACACCCTCTAGGTTAAAATCTTCAATGAAGAGAGATAATTCTAATCTAAAGCTTTACGGTACTCCCTTATCGCAACCAGTAAGAGCAGTAATCTGGGTGCTACTGCATAAGAAAAAACTCTTTGACCTAATACTTATGAATCCGGGATCTAAGGGGCCTATAGGCACTCGTAATCCAGCATTTTTATGCAAAAATCCCAATGGAACAATACCTTTTCTGGAAGACAAAACGAATAGTGTATCCATGGCGGAAGCGAGTGCAATTTTAATATATTTGTGCCGCAAACATAAATGGGAAGATCTCTACCCAAATGATCCAATTAAATGTTCAAAAATCGACTGGTACTTGCATTCTCACCATCGAGGAATAAGAGATGCGGCTCTTGGCTATTTTGCCCCTAGTGTCCGCAAAGATCTTGCATTCCCAGAAGTGCTATTGACGACAGCAAAAAGATCTTTTACGCGATCTCTTGAAACCCTGGAGCAACATTGGCTTGCCAACGACCAATTTATTGCAGGCGAATATCTTTCAGTTGCCGATTTCATGGCATACTCTGAAATTGGTCAGTTAAAACCTGAGTTCACGAACCTTTTTGATTTCAAATCATTCCCGAATATCAAAAGATGGATGAATGACATGACGACGCTTAACAGTCACAATGATGCCCATTTATGTTTAACCATGCTAGGCGACATTAGCACTAAAGAACCTGAGATCGAGACAATAGCTAATGCAAATAAAACAGGCTATAAAACAATTATCGAACGACAACTTTCGTTTTAAATCATATTTCAGAAAACTGAGAATAAGAGGATACAAGAATGAGTAAAAACGGTTACGTGCCTCCAAAAATTTGGAAATGGGATAAGGAAAATGGTGGTAAATTTGCGTCTATTAATCGTCCAATTGCAGGGCCCACGCATGATAAAACACTTCCCGTTGGCAAACATCCTTTTCAACTTTATTCTCTCGGCACTCCAAACGGAGTAAAAGTAACTGTAATGTTTGAAGAGCTTCTCGCTCTTGGTCATCAAGGTGCCGAATACGATGCGTGGCTGATAAATATAGGCGAGGGAGGCCAATTCAGCAGTGGCTTTGTAGATATAAACCCCAATTCTAAAATTCCGGCTTTAATGGATCGAAGCTCAGATCAACCGATAAGAATATTTGAATCAGGTGCCATGCTGCTTCATTTAGCACAAAAATTTAATGAATTTATACCAAAAGATGAGTCCCGACATGCAGAATGTCTGTCATGGCTGTTCTGGCAAGTTGCTAGTGCGCCGTTCCTTGGTGGAGGCTTCGGCCATTTTTATGCTTATGCGCCAGAAAAGTATGAATATCCAATCAATCGATTTGCGATGGAAGTAAAAAGGCAACTCGATGTTTTAGAGAGAAACTTGGAGGCAAGAGAATATCTTGCTGGAGATGAATATACTATCGCAGATATGGCAACTCATCCTTGGTATGGCACATTAGTTTCCGGTGCACTTTATAATGCTCAAGAATTTCTAGATGTTGGTATTTATACTAATGTAAAAAGGTGGGCAGATAAGATTCAAAGTCGCCCTGCGGTGCAGAGAGGACTCAGGGTTAACCGAGTCTGGGGAGATGAATCTAGGCGCCTAGCTGAGCGACATGATTCCAAAGATTTTGATTAATAAGTCCTCAATACTGAAATTTAGTCGGACCTGCTATCTAATCGAAACCAATATAACTAATGAGGGTACTGTTGTCTGCTCGAGTTGAGCGAACATCATTTGCGGGGAAATCTTCGTCTGGGTAACCCATAGCAATGCATATCATAATATTCTGGTCATCAGGTATTTCAGCGTATTTTCGAACAACGTCAGATTGCATAATTCCCTGTCCATTTATGACGCAACCAATACCAAGCTCCCAGGCAGCCAAGACAATACCATAGGCCAACGCTCCTAATCCAAAATGGGTGATTGCTGCAGGATCGAGATATTTATCATAAGTAAGCACCAACGAAACTGGTGCATCAAATTGGCGGAATCCTCTCAGCATCCAATCCATGCGCTTCTCTTTATCATCCTTTTGAATGCCCATAGCTTCAAATAATTGTATAGCAACATCAATTTGATTCTGACGATGTCCTCCCACATATTCCTCTTTGTAAGGAAAGTCTCTGACATGCGGTTTTCCAGCAAGGGTATTTTTTGTATTCCCTTCTCGAATTTTGTTAAGAATCTCTCCTGAAACTGCATGGATATGCCATGTTTGTGTGTTATAAGAGGAAGGCGCCCATTTTGCAGTATCAATAATTTTCTCTATTACGCTCACAGGAACGGGATCTGGTTTAAATCCTCTGGTACTTTTACGAGATTTTGAAAACTCATTAAAATTCATAATATCCTCTGAATGACAAATAAAAATGCTAACGATACCCTGATATCAAGAACGGGCCAAGACTTTAAAATATAGTATGGTATATTTGAGTCTATAAATTTACATAACGGAGAGCAACTGTATGTATCAAGGTAACTATACGCTCATAGGACAAGAGCTGAGTATGTTTACTCGCAAACTAGAAGCTCAGTTATGTTATCAATCCATTCCCTATCAATGGGAGATCAAGAGTCAAGAAAAATCAGCAGCCATCAATGCTCGTGTCGGCACTCATTTTATTCCTATCTTAAAAACACCAGATAGCTGGATGCTTAATGACACTATAAGTATTGGTCCTTTTTTAAATGACCGATTCAACCAGTGTCCAGTGATTCCAAATAGCGCAGCGCAAAGAGGTGCATGCTTCATTTTGGAAGACTTCTTCAATCATTGGTATCCAAGACACGCTCTACACTCAAGGTGGTGTTATCCAGATAATGTTGTGATTACAGGAAGACGATTTGGTAGTAATGTGTTGCTGGGCAAGCATATCAATGCCGAACTAAATAGTGATGAAAAAACACAAATAGAAAATTTTGGTGAGGTTATTCATAGCTCATTTGGTGCTGCTGCCTGTGAAGTACAAGGTGCTGGACCGGAAAAAAGTGAAGCTATCAAAGCGGACTTTGCTCGTCTCCTAAATCTTCTGGTTAATCATTTGACAAATAACAAGTTCCTATTAGGTGACCGAGCTTGTCTCGCTGACTTTGCCTTGGTTGGTCCTTTCGCTGCGCATTTTCTTTTAGATCCTGAACCAAGAAGTTGGCTAGGTCAGCATTTACAAATTATGGAGAATTATGTGGATCGCGTTTGGTCAGGTGCGAAACCAGGTGCGCATTGGAAACCAGATGATCAACTGCCAGAGGACCTTTTGCCGATTTTTGAATATGCTATAAACCATTATCAGAGATTTGCTGCAGAAAGTATTAGTGCGGCAGGCAGAGGAGAGAAATTCTTTGAACTTGACCTTGGAGATGGGCCCTTTACCGCTCGATCCATGAAGCGTCTCGAAAAAGCCCGAATCCACGTACAAGATGAATTGCTTCGCGCCGGGAGCGACAAATCAAGTCTCTGTAATTGTGGAGTGATGTCATACTACCTCGCGGCTTCGACCCTTAACTAAGTGCTGCTATTTTTGCGTGTCACAAGTATGAAGACTAGATTGATCGCTCTAATATTTCTAATGATATTTATTGTTGGTTGCAATGATACGAAAGCACAAATCAAGTTAAAACAAGATACAGTCATTATAACTAGTCCTGATCTGAACATCTTAACAGACGGAGAATGCTCCAATAGAAATCCAACTATGAATGCTTTTTTTGGGGATTTACATGTTCATACAAGTTATTCTTTTGATGCAGTTGCAGGAAATTTAGGAGCTACGCCAGAGGACGCAAACCGTTTTGCTCGAGGTGAGGAGATAGCATTCTTCCCTCTTGATTCTGATGGGATCCCCCTCGGTCGTCTTAAAATAGATCGTCCTCTAGATTTTTTGGCGGTAACAGACCACGGTGAATTTTTAGGTGAGTGGTCAATGTGCACCAAGCAAGAATCAGATTTCTACAACACTGACTTTTGCAGAGAACAATATCGTGCTTCCGAAGGCTCACCATTGATGTTGTTTGGGCAAGTCATCTCTCGAGAAACACCCAAACGAATTGTCGAATTATGTGGAGAGAATGGAAAATTATGCGAAGAACAGGCCATATCACCGTGGACAGATATCCGCCATGCAGCTGATAAAGCAAATGATCCTTGTAAATTTACGAGCTTTATAGGCTATGAATATACTGGCTCACCAGGGAATTCAAGCTATCATAGAAACGTCATCTTTAGAGGCTCATCAGTTCCAAAGTCACCTGTAACCTACATTGACGCACCCTTAGATAGCATGCTCTGGCAAAAACTTGATGAAGTTTGCGACACTGAACAAGAGTGTGATTACTTAACCATTCCGCACAATACAAATTTGTCAAATGGCCGCATGGCGCCCTACCGAAAACTTCCCAACAATAAAAAAGTAAAACAAGACTATGCTCAACACCGACTGCGGCGTGAGCCTATTATGGAGATCTTCCAACACAAAGGCACATCAGAGTGCGTTAATGGATTGAGTAGTGTTCTTAGCCAGCCAGATGAGCTATGCGACATTGAGGCAATTCGAAAAATTGGGAAGCCTAGGGTGCTCAAGACTCTCTCGATAGAGCGTGGTCGGCTAGTACAAGGTGCTGGAGAAACGGAAATACCAACGGAGGAGTGCGAATCTAATATCCCCGGAAATAGGGGCATTTTAGGTGCAGGGTGTATTGATGCTACTGATTTTTTAAGATCTTCTTTGCTGATCGGTTTGCAAGAAGAGGAAAATATTGATGTGAATCCGATAAAATTAGGCATTATCGCGGCTACAGACAACCATTCGGCAACCCCTGGAGCAGTAAAAGAATCTGATTGGAATGGTGCGGTGAGTGGAGAGGATACTCCTCTCGGACGTCTAGGTTTTGGTCAGTTAGGACTGCCGCTCACGACGGCGATTGACTCTAATCCTGGTGGTTTAGCAGGCGTATGGGCAACTGAAAATACGAGAGATGCAATCTTTGATGCAATGTTACGCAAAGAAGTATTTGGAACTTCTGGTCCACGAATAAAACCAAGACTCTTTGGTGGGTGGAGGCTTGATGAGAATCTATGCGCTAATCCAGAGATGATTGCAGAAGCTTACAAAAATGCAGTCCCAATGGGTAGCGACCTTGCACCCAATAAAGAATTGAATCGAGTACCAAAATTTCTAGCGCATGCTGTTAGAGATTTTGAAAGTTCAAAACTTCAGTCTTTGCAATTAATCAAAGGTTGGTTAGATACCGAGGGCAATCTAAATAATAAGGTAATCTCAATAGCCGAATTTCCAACTGGTTCTGATGAGATATGTATTATTTACGCGGACAACAACTTTAAGCTTAATCAATCAGCATACTATTATTTAAGAGCTGTAGAATTACCCTCACCACGTTGGCATACCTATGACTGCGATAAAATCGCAGTAGAATCCCGCCCCGAGGTTTGCAAGTCAGATGATTATCCAAAAATAATAAGAGAAATGGCATGGACTTCTCCTATATGGTATCAAGGCGTTCAAAACTAAAAGAAGGTTCTGAGTGAAAAAATCAAGAGTTAAACCTGTCATTATTCTTAATGGCTTTCTCGGCTCAGGCAAAACTACTTTGTTTAGAAATCTCCTTGCTCAATCAAAGAAGATGGGAATTCCTATTAGTGCGATTGTAAACGATATGAGCGAGTTGGATGTGGATGGCGAACTTCTCGGAAGCACGGGTGCGGTAGAGGAAAACAGTCAAATTTTAGTTTCCATATCCAACTGTGTACTGAGCAGTAAAAAAGGGATACGGAAACTTGATGAAGCAATTAAGAAACTACTCGCGAATCAAAATCCTAAACTGATCGTAATCGAGACATCTGGCAGCTGTCATCCTTTACCTCTTATTGAGTATTTTAAAAATCAGAATAAAGTAAAGCTTTCTGCAGTTTTCGCACTCGTTGATAGCCTTATGCTTCACCAAGATTTTGATGATGGGAAAGCACTCATATCTAGAATGCAAAACAATATGGCCGCTGGAAAGCGAGACACAATCAACTTACTGGTAGAGCAAATAATGTTCAGCAGTCACGTCTTCCTTACCAAAACTGACCGAATTATAGAGAGCAAGATATCTTCTATCACAAAAGCTATAAATAATATTAATCCTTATACTGCAGTTCAATCAGTTCATTTTGGGAAAGTGGATATTAAGTCACTATTTCATCTTCAAGAATATAACTACTTTAATGTGGCTCAACTGGTTGATGAGTTAAAGCCTATTTTGGATTCAGATACTCTGAATGAAAGACCTTATGATTTAGCAACCCGAGTAATAAAAGACGATCGTCCCTTTCATCCTGAAAGGCTTTGGTCCGTTTGTCATCAGTACCTTGATCAAAAAATCTATAGAAGCAAAGGATTTTTCTGGCTAGCAAGTCGTGACAAATATTCAATATTATGGAATCAGGCTGCTGGTGGGATAAGTCTTGAAATCGTTGGACTATGGAGAACAGGATTTTTGGAAGATGAAAATTCTGTCATGTCTACGGAGGAAATCTCTATGCTTAAAGACATAATCGAAAAAGAGAAAGGACGGTTTGGTGATCGGAAATGTGACATTACAGTCATTGGCGACAAGTCCCAAGTTGACCGTTTCACTGAAGCACTAAAATCATGTTTCCTATCAGATAAAGAAATCGATCTTTGGAATGCAGGCCATACATTTAAGGATCCATGGCCGAAAAACATGGTTCAATTGTCGGATTAGATAAAATTCTGGAATCAATAAACAAATCTGTGCCTTATGAAACATCGATTCGGTATGTTATGTTTTGTTAAAGTCACTGTCCGGCAGACGATTGGAATTCATCAACCAATAAAAGACGTTCTCTCCATCCTGGATGGGTCTTCAAAAATTCAGGCATTTTAAGATTTACCGGCCCATCAGTTCCCGTAGAACGAGGTTTATCAAAATCAGACGTTTCCTCTGACAGTCGTATCATGACATCCCGAAAATAATCTAAATCGACACCATTCTGGGTCATCTTTTGCAAAGCATATAAATCAGCTTCACGCTCAAAATCACGAGAATACGACATATCCGCAAGGAGTGTAGGTATAGCGCTGACAATCTCTAGTGCATCGAGATTGCCGATAGTGAAAAAAACCATAATGGCAACAATGCCATCTTGCAGTGACCGACGCATCATGTGTTTTTCCTTGAGATGACCTAATTCATGAAAGAATACAGCAACCAGTTCATTATCATTCTCAACAGAATCAACTAATGAATCTGTAAATATAATCTGGCCACTAGGCAAAGCAAATGCATTCGCTTCCATACCTGATCTAAAATCTAAACGCGGCTCAAGATAGGTGTTGGGATCGGATATATACTCCTGGATATAAGGATTGATAAAGCGTTTGATATTGCTTCTACGCTCTATAGAAAGGTTGGACGGGCTAAACATAGTCTTGTCAAGAATCACCATATCCATTTCGAATTGCTTAACCACAAAGTTCGGCATATTGAACGCAATATGTTTAGCAGCTTTCGGGATACCATAAACAGTCACTGACCCGACTACCATGATGGTGGTAATAATGGAAAATACTATTAAGATAAAATTTTTCTCTAGCGTATGCAATATTGAAGGGGCAATACCTGGTTTTAACACTTTCAATAGTTGATCAACACCATCGTTGTCATTAGTTACAAATTGCGCTCCACTTTCAAAAGCAAATGTCCTCGGTACACCGCCTAGTCGGGAACTTATTTCTAACTGAACTAACTTAACACAGAGTAACTCTTCATTATTAGCTTGATGAGTGATGGCCAATCTTTGTTGATGCCGAGATAGAATTCTTAAGCGTGCAGGTGCTCTTTTAGAGGTTACGCCATCTAAGTAAAAGCCTTCAATTACCATTGATTAGGCTGAAAAATCGAACACTTCACCAAGTTGTTCGCCAAGAGCACTTACAGACTCTTTCTCAGCAGCAACGAAATCCTCCAAAGATCCTTGGGCATGAAGCTCCATGCAACTTGTCATGTATTTCATCATCCTAATCTTAGCTGCGGGAATATACAGACCCAACGTTAACGTGATCAAAACTAGATTAGTTACCATAACTTTACCATACTCAATTACTGTCAACTTGGCACTGAAGGTGTGTTCTTTCAATGAAAGATTTGAAAAAACGAGGTTCGTAAGAGAGGCCGTAAAGTAAAGCATCGCGAAAAAATAACTGAACAAAAATCCAAGTAACATTTTGCCCTGCAAGGCCATCAAGCCACTTAGCAAGGTTACAACAATCCCGGAAAGGCATAATATAATAACAACACCGACACCAAAGATTTTATAGTAATCTTTAGCCGCACCCGAAAAATTAAACTGAGTTGTTCCATACGCCGACTTATTTACTCTATATTGGTGCATTTCCCTCAATGCAAGAGGGTAAAGAAGGCCCAGACTTGCCGCTGCTCCAATTGGCCAGGCTATTAAAACCACTAAAGCCTCTGAATAGACTCCATTGAACCTAAACTGAAGATTCCTGTAAGCTGTATTTCGCATTTTGAAGGCAACCGATTGATTATAAATATAAGGTGCTGCCAGGGCGAATATAAAATAGACCAGCGCTCCTATTGTTGGCGAAATTGTTACTATACCAACGATTAAAGCAAACAAGACTACCGCAATGATCCGGCCCTTTAAGATTTGTAATGGCTTAGCAAGATAATCGAACGAAACGTCATTAACAAAAGTATTTGAGTAAAAGTAACGATTACTCCTGACCGTCGCCCACGCCGAGTAAATTCCGAGTGTGATAAGAGTCAATAACACATTTACAATCCATATTTTAAAATATTCTCCACCATTACCTCTGAATTCGAACGGCAATATACGTCTAGATTGAGACTGTAAAGAATCGTCGTCATTATGACTTGGAATATCTGTTTCTAAGGACATTAAATTTCTCCATTGATAGATGAATTAACGTGCGAGACGAAGCGTTATATCTAAAAATAACGCCTAGACTTGGAGAATCGTTGACGCCTCTATGAAAATAAACGAAAAATCTATTACTGAGGTTGTTTAACTAACACTAAATAATGCTTCGGGGAAGTTACTCAACATTAATTTTCCCACCCTGATTTACGTGAAGTCTACAATAATAATATAGCGTATTCACAGTTGATGAAGTAATACTTATAGTGATTTGTCCGTTCACAGATGTATCAACCCCTTGGGTATACTCGCTGCCACCATTATGAATCCCGTCACTGGTAATAGAAAATCGAAGTGGATGATTTGATGGATATTTAAACGTATAGGTAGTTCCGATTTCCAAGGTTAATTCAGGTTTAACGACACCGTCAATGATATAAAGCCAACCACCATTGTAGTCTGCAGTAACGATAAACGTCACAATGCCCTCTTTGACAGTTACTTCGCGCGAACTAGTTGCTACATTTCCAGAGCTGTCGGTTGCCGTATAGTTCAACGTATAGACTCCT
>CABXWC010000034.1:0-13519 GCA_902515855.1 uncultured SAR92 cluster bacterium | reverse complement strand
CCCTGCATACTTTGAGGGCAGATATTGACTATGCGACCGCTGAAGCGAATACAACTTATGGAATTATTGGCGTGAAAATTTGGATCTTTAAGGGCGAAATAATTGGTAGCGACAATACTGGAGCACCAAAAAATGAAGACAGTTTAACTAGGACTTAGGTGCTCATAAATGCTTCAACCAAAACGAACAAAATTTAGAAAAATGCATAAAGGTAGAAACCGTGGACTTGCTGACCGAGGAAGTAAAGTAAGCTTTGGTGAATTTGGTCTTAAGGCATCGGGTAGAGGAAGGATTACTGCTAGGCAAATAGAAGCAGCGCGTCGCGCAATGACTCGACATATTAAAAGGGGCGGGAAAATATGGATTCGCGTTTTCCCAGACAAGCCTATTACGAAAAAGCCTCTTGAAGTTCGAATGGGTAAAGGGAAGGGCAATGTGGAATATTGGGTAGCATTAATACAGCCAGGTAAGGTGTTATATGAGATGGAGGGTGTTAGTGAGGAGCTTGCAAGGGAGGCATTTGCATTAGCAGCGGCCAAACTGCCAGTAGCTACCACATTTGTTAAGAGGACGGTAATGTGAAAATTAAAGTGAGTGAGGTCGCAGAGAAGTCTCTAAAAGAGTTGGAGCTGGCTTTGGGAGAAGAACAGAAAAAGCATTTTAATATTAAGGCTAAAATGAAGACAGGGCAGCTAAGTGAGACTCATTTAGCAGCGATCTCTAGGAAGAACATTGCTCGATTTAAAACAATCATAAATTCTAAAGCTGGTGATTAATATGGAAGGGATAAAACCAAGTTCTCGTACTATCAGCGGCAATGTCGTTAGCAATAAAATGGACAAAACTGTGACTGTTTTAGTAGAGAGACGCGTGAAGCATCCGGTTTACGGAAAAATTTTGACAAAATCATCGAAGATTAAAGCTCATGATGAGTCAAACTCCGTTAATGAAGGTGCCAAGGTTTTGATAGCAGAGTGCCGTCCAATTTCGAAAGGTAAAAACTGGACTGTTATTAAGGTAATTAGCGAGCAAGATACTGCGTGAGATGCAGTATTTTATTGAGGGAATGAGATGATTCAAACAGAGAGTTACCTTGACGTAGCGGACAATAGTGGAGCAAGGAAAGTGATGTGCATCAAGGTTCTTGGTGGATCACATAGACGATATGCGAGTGTTGGTGATGTTATTAAAGTAACGGTGAAGGAAGCAATACCACGAGGAAAAGTAAAAAAAGGGCAAGTGATGAGTGCAGTCGTAGTTCGGACTCGTAAGGGGATAAGGCGAAAAGATGGCAGCCTTATAAAATTTGATGATAATGCAGCGGTTTTGCTCAATGCAAGTTTGGCGCCTATAGGAACCAGAATATTTGGGCCGGTTACAAGAGAATTACGATCAGAACGGTTCATGAGAATAATTTCTTTAGCCCCCGAAGTCTTGTGAGAAGGAATTAGATGATGAAAAGAATAAGACGTGATGACGAGGTTGTCGTTACTGCCGGTAAAGATAAAGGTAAAAGAGGAAAGGTGCTCAAAATTCTTGATGGTAACAATGCGCTAGTTTCTGGCATTCAAATTGTAAAAAAGCATCAGAAACCTAATCCTAATTTGGGCATCACAGGTGGAATTATAGAAAAAGAATCCCCTATCAACACATCGAACTTAGCTTTATTCGATGAAAAGGCGAGCAAGGGTAGTCGAGTGAAATTTGAGCTTTCGAAAGACGGAAGTAAGTCGAGAGTGTTCAAGTCTTCTAAGAACAAAGTCGAAAGTTAGCTTATATTTGGTAAATGAAATGAGTCAGTTTAAAGAATTATATATTAAAGAGTTAGCTCCGAAGTTAATGAAGGAGCTTGGTCTGAAAAATGTGATGGAAGTGCCCCAAATAACAAAAATTACACTTAACATGGGTGTTGGAGAAGCTATCGCGGATAAGAAATCGCTCGAGAGCGCTGTTGAAGACTTGACTTTAATAGCAGGTCAGAAACCAATTATTACAAAAGCAAAAAAATCAATTGCAGGATTTAAGGTTAGAGAAGGATGGCCGATAGGTACAAAAGTTACTTTAAGAGCAAATAGAATGTATGACTTCCTTGAGCGGCTCATAGGTATAGCAATACCTAGAATTCGAGATTTTAGAGGTATTAGTCCCAAACAGTTTGATGGAAGGGGTAATTTTTCGATGGGCATATCGGAGCAAATAATCTTCCCTGAGATTGATTATGACAAGATAGATAAGTTGCGTGGTTTGGATATTTCAATAACAACTTCTGCGAAAAGTGATGATGAAGCGAGAGCTCTTCTCAAAGCATTTAATTTTCCACTAAAGAACTGAGAGTTACAAATGGCAAAAGCATCAATGATTCAAAAAGAGTACAAAAGAGCGAAAACGGTCGAAAAGTTTGCGTCGAAGAGAGCTGCTCTAAAAGCAGTTATAGCGAGTATTAAGTCCTCTGAAGAAGATAGATGGGAGGCACAGCAAAAACTCCAGAAACTACCGCGTGACGCAAGTCCAAGTCGATTAAGAAGTAGGTGTAGAATCACGGGTAGGCCAAATGGAGTTTATAAAAAGTTTGGATTGTGCAGAAATAAGCTAAGAGAAACTGCCATGCGCGGGGAAGTGCCTGGTCTAGTCAAGGCTAGTTGGTAAAGGGGAATTATGATGACAATGCAAGATCCACTATCAGATATGTTGACCCGAATAAGAAATGCTCATCTTAGAGAGAAGCAGTCAGTATCAATGCCTTCGTCAAAGCTAAGAGAGTCGGTCTCAAACGTTTTAAAAGGGGAAGGCTATATTTCTAGTTATGAAGTGACTGGCGTCAAAAAACCTACGCTATCTATCGAGCTCAAATATTTTGAGGGAAAGCCTGTAATTGAGGAAATTACTAGAGCGAGTAAACCCAGCCTGAGGGTTTACTCAAACGCGAAAAGCTTGCCTAAAGTAAAAAGTGGTCTCGGAGTAGCAATTGTTTCGACCAGTAAGGGCGTTATGACTGATAGAGCAGCTAGAGGTCTTGGCATTGGTGGTGAAATACTATGCACGGTTTTTTAAAGGAAAATACTTATGTCCAGAGTTGCTAATAATCCAGTTAAAATTCCTGATGGGGTCACAATTTCTCTGCTAGACAATGAAATCAGTGTGAAGGGCTCAAAGGGATCTTTATCAATGGTTATAAACGAACACGTGGATGTTGAACAAGTTGAAGATTCTCTTAAATTTTCAGCTGGTAATCGCTCTTCATTCTCCAACGCAATGTCTGGTACAACTAGGGCACTCGTCAACAACATGGTCTTGGGAGTTTCACAAGGGTTTGAAAAGAAATTAGAGTTAGTGGGTGTAGGATTTAGAGCGCAAATGCAAGGTAAAAAGATAAATTTGTCACTTGGATTTTCTCATCCTGTTGTATTTGAATTGCCAGACGAGGTTACCGCAGAGACTCCTAGTCAAACGGAGATTCTTTTAAAGAGCAACGATAAGCAGAAACTTGGTCAAGTTTGCGCGGAAATAAGAGCGTTAAGACCACCAGAGCCATACAAAGGAAAGGGAGTTAGAGTCTCTGGTGAACACATAAGACGAAAAGAAGCTAAGAAGAAATAGGTAAGTTTATGTTTAGTAAAAAGCAGGCAAGAACGCGTCGATTGACCAAGACAAGAATGAAGATCCGTGGAGGAGAACGTTCTCGTTTATGTGTTCAAAGGACTCCTAGACACATATATGCTCAAATCACTTCGGCATCTGGGGATAAAGTGCTAGTCTCAGCCTCCACAGTTGAAAGTGCACTGAGAGATGGAAAAACAGGGAATAAAGAAGCTGCAAGTAAAGTAGGTCAGCTTATTGCTCAAAGAGCCGTCTCAGCTGGGATTGAAAAAGTATCTTTTGATAGAGGCGGTTTTAAATTTCACGGTAGAGTAAAAGCACTTGCCGATTCTGCTCGGGAATCAGGACTTAAATTCTAATAGGGAAAGATATGGCATTAAAAGATCAAAAAGATACTGCTTCTGAAGGATTACTAGAGAAACTAGTTCAAGTGAACCGCGTTGCGAAAACAGTAAAAGGAGGTCGAATTTTTTCTTTTACCGCGCTCACTGTGGTGGGTGATGGAAAAGGAAAGGTAGGATTCGGAAGAGGTAAAGCGAGAGAAGTGCCTTTGGCTATCCAAAAGGCGATGGAAGCTGCTCGTAAAAATATGATAGATGTAGCTCTTGATGGCACCACGATACAGTATCCTATTAAAGGAGTGCATGCCGCATCAAAGATTTATATGCAGCCTGCTTCCGAGGGAACGGGCGTTATAGCCGGGGGCGCAATGAGGTCTGTGTTAGAGCTAGCAGGGGTTCAAAATGTTTTGTCTAAGTGCTATGGGTCGACAAATCCTGTTAACGTTGTAAGAGCAACTTTTAATGCACTAAGAGATATGCGTTCTCCAGAAGATGTTTCCTCTAAGCGGGGCCTCTCGATCCAAGAAATACTCAGCTGACTCTGAATAAAGGAAATTATTGTAATGCCAAAAGAAAAATTGAAGACAGTATCAGTTACTCAAGTCAAAAGCTCGATCGGTCGGTTGGGGAAACACAAAAGCTGTCTGGCTGGATTGGGATTACGTAAGATTGGGCATACCGTGGTTGTTGAAGATACACCATCAACACGAGGCATGATTAATGCGGTTAGATATATGTTGAAAGTTGAGGATGCTTAAAATGGAATTGAATACACTTAGACCATCAGATGGTCGAGTAACAAAGAAGAAGCGAGTTGGCAGAGGTATCGGCAGTGGATCAGGCAAAACATGTGGGCGGGGTCATAAAGGACAAACCTCTAGATCAGGGGGTTCAATTAGACCGGGATTTGAAGGAGGTCAAATGCCACTTCAAAAACGCTTGCCTAAATATGGTTTTACTTCTCGTATTGCGAGAGTGACCGCTCAAGTAACCTTGTCCGAGTTAAGTAAAATTGAAAACGAAGTAATCGACCTTGATGTACTTAAATCCAATGGGATTGTTAGTGGTGTTACCACCAGAGCCAAAGTATTCAATTCCGGAGAAATTAAAAAATCCGTAACTTTGAAAGGAATTACGGCCACTAAAGGTGCGCAAGATGCAATTATAGCTGCGGGCGGAGCGATTAAAGAATAAGAATTATGGCAAAGCAACCTGCGTCAATGAATAATCAAAAGGGATTAAGTGAGCTTTTTGCGAGGCTCAAGTTCCTATTGATGGCGATTATAATCTACAGAATAGGTACTCATATCCCCGTACCTGGATTTGACCCAGATAGATTAGCTGAACTTTTTAATCAGAACCAAGGTACGTTTTTAGGGTTGTTTAATATGTTTTCTGGGGGAGCGTTAGAGAGATTATCTATTTTAGCGCTAGGCGTGATGCCTTATATTTCGGCATCGATAATAATGCAGTTGCTTTCAGCGACCGTACCCTCCCTTCAGCAACTAAAAAAAGAGGGTGATAGTGGCAGGCGAGTGATTAATCAATACACGCGTTATGGGACGGTAGCGCTTGCCACCATTCAAGGGACGGCTATGGCTGTTGGTTTTGGGTCACAGGGCCTGGCTTATGAAACAAGTGCGATGTTTTATGCGGTCGCGATATCCTCTTTGGTAGCAGGTGCAGTGTTTTTGATGTGGTTGGGTGAGCAAATTACTGAACGTGGAATTGGCAATGGCATATCAATGCTTATATTTGCAGGGATTATAGCTGGAATGCCCGGTGCGATTGGGCAAGCTTTAGAGTCTGCTAGACAAGGTGACCTTGAGCCTCTTTTGCTTATATTTATCTTGTTGATAGCTATATCGGTTGTTTATTTTGTAGTTTTTATAGAGCGGGGCCAAAGGAGATTAACGGTTAACTATGCCCAAAGACAAAGCAGGCAAGGTTACAACGCCCAAACTTCTCATTTGCCGCTAAAAGTTAATATGGCGGGAGTTATTCCAGCAATCTTCGCAAGCAGTCTGCTACTTTTCCCAACTTCTATAAGTACGTGGTTTGGCCAAGGAGTGAATGCACCCGAATGGCTTCAAGATGTAGCTTTATTGATTGGACCCGGTCAGCCTCTGCACATCTTGTTTTTTTCGGGTTTAATTATATTTTTCAGTTTCTTTTACACAGCTCTTATGTACAACCCTAGTGAAGTGGCGGATAACCTAAAGAGGGGAGGAGCGTATTTGCCTGGGATAAGGCCAGGCGAAAATACCGCAAAATATATTGATAATGTTACAACCAAATTAACACTTATCGGTGGGTTATATATAACGTTAATTTGTTTGATGCCTCAATTTTTAAATGTTTATTTAAATGTGCCATTTTATTTGGGCGGTACCTCTTTGTTAATTGCAGTTGTTGTAACGATGGATTTTATGGCTCAAGTTCAGTCTCATTTGATGTCTCGAGAATACGACTCTCTTATGAAAAAAGCTAATTTAAAAAATGTTGGGCGTAAATAATTAGGGGATTATATGAAAGTAAGGGCTTCAGTAAAAAAAATCTGCAGAAATTGCAAGATTGTAAAAAGGAAGGGGGTTATCAGGGTAATCTGCAGTGCCGAACCTCGTCACAAGCAGAGGCAAGGATGATGAAGTTGATTTTTCGTGGATCACTCGTTATTCTAGCGCGCCATTTTGGCATAGATGGGAGACAATCCTATTTAAAAAACCGACTTAGTGGAGTAGTTTAAATGGCTCGAATAGCAGGCGTGAATATTCCTGACAACAAGCATACTGTGGTTTCTCTAACCTATGTATATGGTGTTGGGCCAACTACGGCAAAAACTATATGTAAGGCGCTTGGATTGAAGGGGGACGAGAAGGTTTCCACCCTCACTGAAGACCAATTAGATAAATTAAGAGTTGCGGTGGGCCAGTATGAGGTGGAAGGTGATCTTCGTCGAGAGTCTAGCATGCATGTCAAAAGACTAATGGACTTGGGTTGCTACAGAGGTCTTCGGCATAGAAGGAACATGCCAGTGAGAGGGCAACGCACGAAGACAAATGCTCGAACTAGAAAAGGACCGAAAAGGCCCATCAAGAAATAGAAAGGAATAATATGGCTAAAGCAACTACAAAAGTTTCCCGCAGAAAGGTCAAAAGATCAGTGATTGATGGAGTGGCCCATATATATGCGTCATTTAATAATACGATTGTAACTATTACGGATAGGCAAGGGAATACATTGTCTTGGGCGACAGCTGGGGGCTCAGGGTTTAGAGGTTCTAGGAAAAGTACGCCTTTTGCGGCGCAAGTTGCTGCGGAGAAGGCCGGCGAAGCCGCACAAGACTACGGTCTGAAAAATTTGGATGTGCAGGTAAATGGTCCGGGTCCAGGGCGAGAGTCAGCAGTTAGAGCTTTGAACAATTCTGGATATAAGATTACAAATATTACAGATGTGACTCCGGTGCCTCACAATGGTTGCCGGCCACCTAAAAAGCGAAGAGTGTAGGAGAATAAAATGGCAAGATATTTAGGGCCGACATGTAAGCTTTCGCGGCGTGAAGGAACAGATCTCTTCCTCAAAAGCGGCGTCAGACCCCTTGAATCAAAGTGCCGTGCTGATAGTGCCCCTGGACAACATGGGCAGAGAAGAGGAAGGCTTTCTGATTACGGTGTTCAGCTGAGAGAGAAGCAAAAAGTAAGACGTATTTATGGTGTTTTGGAAAAGCAGTTTAAAAACTATTACAAGACTGCTGCTAGAATAAAAGGTAATACCGGAGAGAATCTTCTTACTTTGTTGGAGTCAAGGTTAGATAACGTAGTCTACAGGATGGGGTTTGGTTCTACTCGATCAGAATCAAGACAGCTTGTAGCCCATAATGGTGTTTTGGTTAATGGTTCTAAGGTTAATATCGCATCATATAAAGTAGAGGTGGGCGACTCCGTTGGACTTCGTGAAAAAACAAAAAAGCAACTGAGAGTTCAAGCGGCTTTACAATTAGCAACTCAAAGAGGAGTGGCTGGCTGGCTCAATGTTGATCTCGAAAAGATGGAAGGCACTTATGTTAGAAACCCAGATAGAGAAGATTTGCCTTCAGAAATAAATGAAAATCTTATCGTCGAACTATATTCAAAATAACTATATCTTCGTAATACAGGAATCATTATGCAAAACTTGGTTAATGAAATGCTCACACCTAAGAACATAGACGTAACGTCACATTCGCCCACACATTCAAAAGTAGTTCTTGAGCCTTTGGAAAGGGGTTTCGGGCACACTCTTGGTAATGCTTTGAGGAGGATTCTACTATCCTCTATGACAGGGTGTGCTGTGGTAGGCGCGGAAATAGAGGGAGTGGAGCACGAATACAGCACTATAGAGGGAATTCAAGAGGACGTAATGGAAATCCTATTAAACCTAAAAGGTGTTGCTGTTGTTATGGAAGGTCGCGATGAGACAACAGTCTCTCTATCTGCTAAGGGCCCCGGTGTTGTTACAGCCTCAGACATTGAGTGCGACAGTCATATTGAAATCGTAAACCCTGACCATGTTATTGCTACTATTTCAGGTAACGTGAACTTAAACATAATGCTCCATATTGCGAGAGGAAGAGGTTATCAGCCATCTGATTCTAGAGAAAGCGATGAAGAGTCTAAAAAGATTGGTCAACTTCAGCTTGATGCTTCGTTTAGTCCGATTTATAAAGTGTCATATAGCGTTGATAGTGCACGTGTTGAGAACAGGACAGATTTGGATAAATTAATTTTAGAGTTGGAAACCAATGGGACGATAGATCCTGAGGAGTCCATTCGGCGCGCAGCGACGATACTGCAGCAACAATTAGCGGTGTTCGTTGATCTGGAAAGTGAAATGGCAGCTGAACCAGAAGAGAAGGAAGAGGAAGTTGATCCAATGCTGCTTCGTCCGGTCGATGATCTTGAATTGACCGTGCGATCAGCTAATTGCTTAAAAGCAGAAAGCATTTATTACATTGGTGATCTTATTCAACGCACAGAAGTAGAGTTGTTGAAGACTCCAAATCTAGGGAAAAAATCTCTAACAGAAATAAAGGATGTTTTAGCTTCTAGAGGTTTGAGTCTAGGAATGAGGTTGGAAAACTGGCCGCCATCAAGCATTAAATCAGATGATGAGCTGGCTTGAAGCTCGGGTAAATTTAATTAAAATTCGGAGAAATTTATGCGTCATAGGATAAGCGGTCGTCGTCTAAATAAAACAGGTAGCCATAGAAATGCAATGATGAAAAACATGACTGCATCCTTGATTGAGCATGAGATTATTAAAACAACTTTACCTAAGGCCAAGGAGCTTCGAGTATTTGCTGAACCATTTATTACTCTTGCAAAGCAAGACAGTGTCCACAATAGACGGATAGCTTTTAACAGACTGCGTAATAAAGCTACAGTAGGAAAACTTTTTTCGGATATTGGTCCAAGATACCAAGAGAGGCCAGGAGGATATCTTCGAGTTTTAAAGTGTGGGTTTAGAACAGGAGACAAAGCTCCTATGGCATACGTAGAGATGGTAGGGCGTGAGATAGTAGTGGAGTCGGAAGTAGAGGAAGTGCAAACAGCAGAATAGTTTAATGTTTTGCATAAGCGGATTTGTAATCCGTTATAACTTCGTTATCGATATTCATAACTCGAATTTTCCTGCCCCATACGCACCCAACGTCAAGTGCATGAATATTGGGGGCGCAGAATTTTCCGTTTAGCGATGCCCAATGACCAAATATTATCTTTTCATTTTTGTGCTTTATTCGATGCTTGAACCATGGTAGAAATCTATGGGACTCTAGATTGGGATCACTATCGGTAAAGTTCAGCTCTCCATTGTTACTGCATAGCCTCATTCGAGTGAGGTAATTGGTTATTACGCGAAGCCTAGTCACGCCCTCTAAATTTTCATTCCAACTATTTGGAGCGTTCCCATACATTTGATTTAAAAAGTGGCCAGAATTTTCAGAATTCAGCGTTATTTCTACCTCTCTTGATAGTGATAAAGCCTTGGTAATATTCCATTGAGGCGCAATTCCTGCATGAACAATGGAATAATTCTTTATCTGAGTAACAAGCGGCTTCGCCTGGAGCCAACCAACTAAATCATCCAAGTCTTTGGCATTAAGAAGTTGTGTTAGTGTATCTCTAAAAGTTGGATTTTTTGCACCGTGAACAATTGCCAGAAAGTGCAAGTCATGATTGCCCAGAACCATATCAAACGACGAACCTAGCCGTTTTAAAAACCGTAATGTCTCTAAAGAATTAGGGCCTCGATTTATTATGTCTCCTACTGAAATCAATTTGTCGACGCCTACCGTAAAGTTTATTTCTTCAAGTATCGCCAAAAGATCGTTTAAGCAGCCATGCACGTCACCAATTACAAACGTACGCATAATAACTTCATAAAATTTAAAAGTTCAAATCTGTTCAAACTTTTTACCCTTGTTTTCTTTTAGATTTTGTATTTTCCATTCACTAATTTTATTTGCGAGCTCAACGAACTCACCAATTGATATATTTTCGGGTCGAAGTGAGAGATCAACAATGTTATCAAACTCAATTCCATTGTCTAAGTAAGACTTCAGACTATTTTTTAAAATTTTCCTACGTTTTGAAAAGCATTGATTTACAAGAGTTTTTAATAGTTTCTCATCGATAGCTTTCGGCGATTCTTTGCTATTTGGAACCAAGCGAGCGAACGCAGACTGCACTTTAGGTATAGGTTGAAATGACGACGCATCTACATCAAGCAATTTGTGAACATCGCACTGATATTGTGCCATTATGGACAGTCTTCCATAACTTTTTTGCCCCGGCTGCGCAATAATTCTATCTACCACCTCTTTTTGCAGCATAAGATGCATATCGATCACTGCTGGTGAAAAAGATAAAAAGTGAAATATAAGGGGAGTTGATATGTTATAAGGCAAGTTACCAACTAATCTAAATCTACTATTTTTCATGAATTGAGTCGGATTAAAATCTAACGCATCGATATTGAGGATTTTAATTTTTTGTTGTTCCGGAAGTGTTCTCTTTAAGAGCATTGCTAATCCAAAATCAATCTCGATTAGCGTTATTTCTTTGCATAATGGGATAATATTTTTAGTTAAAGCGCCAGTTCCAGGACCTATCTCGAGAATTATATCGTCTTGTTGCACATTAATTACTTTCGTAATTTCGTTTATAACTACTTTATTATTGAGAAAGTTTTGGCCAAAACGTTTTTTCGCTTTTGGAAAACTCATTTGTTTATGGACATTCTTGAAGCAAAGTCTATAGCTTTTTTTAAACTGCTAAATGTTGTCTTCCCTGAGCCAGCTAACGATAAAGCCGTTCCATGATCTACAGAGGTTCTAATTATGGGTAAGCCAAGGGTAATATTTGCAATACCACCGAAACTTGAACTCTTGATTACTGGGAGCCCCTGATCATGATACATTGCTAAGAAGACATCAGCTTTTTCAATGTTTTCCTGATTGAAAATAGTATCCGCAGAGAGCGGCCCAGTTAACTTTATTCCATTAGTTATTAAATTTTTCAAACAAGGTTTTATGATTTCTTCTTCTTCATACCCTATATGACCCGACTCTCCAGCATGAGGATTTAAACCGCATACCATAATCTTCGGTTCTTTAATGCCAAAGTTGGTAATCAAGTTTTCATTGAGAATTTTAATTATGATTTTAAGTTTTTCGCCAGTAATTGCATCAGCGACTTGACTTATTGGAATATGAGTAGTGACCAACGCAACCTTCATTTCATCGCTAGCTAACATCATGACTACATTTCGAACATTCATCTTGTTTGCTAAATATTCGGTATGACCCGTAAACTTAATGCTAGTTTCTTTTATGATCGATTTTTGTATAGGTCCTGTAACAAGTGCATCGGCCGATTTCGTTAAACAGTCTTCAGTTGCTGCATCCAGACATCTAATTACATAATCTGAGTTATTTTCATTTAACTTTCCTGGGGTGCATGTATCGACAAGTTTTTGAGGTGCTATGGCAAGTACGCCCGCAGTAAGGCTATTTTTGTTTTTAGGATCGACCAATTTCAATGGCAGGTTCAGGGTCTTCGCTCGCTGTATTAGAAGATCTGGATCTGCGTGCGCAATAAGATGGTGCTCTCTCCTGCTTTGGATAATTTGGATAAGAGTATCTGGTCCAATGCCAGCAGGTTCTCCAACGGAGATTGCAATCGTTTTGGGTTCCACAGCTAGATCTTTATTTCAATGAATGCTTCGTCTTTAATTTCCTGAAGCCAAACTTGCAATTCTTCTTCGTACTTACGTTGTCGGATCAAATTTTGAGCTCTATTCCTAAGTATTTCTTGACTAAAGTCTTGCTGTCTTCGCTCAGTAACTTGCAATATGTGCCATCCAAACTGAGACTGAAATGGTTCACTGATCATACCAACAGAGATGTTGTTCATAACTGCCTCGAACTCTGGAACAAACATTCCAGGTGTCGACCAGCCAAGATTTCCGCCATCAAGCGCAGAAGATTTATCCTCAGAGTGTTCTTTTGCTAATTCATAAAATATCTCATTAGATACTATTTGTTTTTTTATATCCTGCAAAAACTTTATTGTTGCTTTTTCATCTCGAAGTTCATTTGGTTCGACTAGGATATGTCGGACCAAATTTTGTTCAATGAGTTTTTCTTCGCCACCTCTCTTTTCATACAGTTTTATAAGGTGCAGACCAGCCCCACTTCTTATAGGTTCAGATACTTCGTTTAACTCTAGGAGCTCGATTTTTTCGCTGAATATTTTTGGCAGTTGAGCCATATTTCGCCAGCCTAAATCTCCACCTTGTAAAGCAGATTGATCCATTGAGTATGAGATAGCCAGTTCTTTAAAGTCCTTGCCATCCCTTATGAGATTATATAAATCCATTGCTTGCTCTGAGATTTTTTCTACATCGCTTTTAGTAGAGTTGCCTGATATTGCCAGAAGGATTTGTCCAATTTTGACATCTGGTGATGAAACTAATTTACCCTCTTCTGAATTAAGAAAGTTATTTAATTCTTGCTCAGATATTCTTATCCGCCTCATAACGCTTGCTTGCTGAACTCGCATTATTATGAGTTCTTGTTTTATTTCTTCTCTAACAATCGATAAATCACTTTCCTGAGAAGACAATTGATCAATGTACTGGTCTGTGGAAAGATTATTGCTGAGAGCAACGCGCCCAATGGCCTGATTTAGCTCGTCGTCAGATATTCTCACGCCCGCGTTGTATCCCATAGTGAGTTGAATTCGCTCAGATATGAGTCTCTCAAGCACCTGCTGTTTTATTATATCTTCTGGCGGCACTGAGGTGGTTGACTGACTTATTTGATCCATAATCGAAATCATTCGCTGATTCAACTCACTTTGGAGCACCACATCATCATCGACAATTGCCACAATTCGATCTAGTATTTTTATTTGAGCTAGCGTTATGGATGAAGCAAAGATGCAAAAAAAAGTAATAATTGATCTCAAATTTATCATAAGTTTAATATCCGAATATGCCTTGTTTTAATATTCTATCTAATTTTTTGCCTGTGCTACCAA
>CABXWC010000033.1:0-14808 GCA_902515855.1 uncultured SAR92 cluster bacterium | reverse complement strand
CGGAATCCTTCATCTTTTCTTTAGAGAAATCATTTAGGGCTAAATCTTGAATAATATCCCAGCTACCATTACTACACGTGCACGGAAATGAGTAAATAATATCTTTAGCAACGCCATATGATCCATCTGATAACACACCCATGCTCACCCAATTGTCAGTACCAAGCGCCCAATCTCGCATATGATTTATGGCTGCGTTCGCGGCTGAGGCTGCACTAGAGGCTCCACGAGCTTTAATTATTTCTGCACCACGCTGCTGAACACATGGAATTAATTCATTTTTATACCAATCGATGTTGATCATATCAAAAGCAGATTTTTCTCCAATCATCGTATGATGCAAGTCGGGGTACTGAGTGGCAGAATGATTGCCCCAGATTATTATGTTCTCCACGCTTGAAACTGGTGAACCTGTTTTATCAGCGACCTGTGATTGAGCTCTATTATGGTCAAGCCTAGTCATTGCTGTAAATTGTGATGGATCTATATCCGGCGCATTTTTTAACGCTATCAGTGCATTCGTATTCGCAGGATTACCCACCACTATTACTTTTATGCTTTTTGATGCTGAATTATTGATCGCCCTCCCTTGCTCAGAAAAAATGGCAGCATTTGCTTGGAGTAGATCTTTTCTCTCCATTCCTGGGCCTCTTGGCCTCGCTCCCACAAGAAAGGCATACTCGCTATTTTGAAATGCAAGATCTACATTATCAGTACAAATTATCTCTTTTACCAAAGGAAATGCACAATCGCTAAGTTCCATTGCCACTCCCGATAGCGCATTCATTCCCGGTGTAATTTCCAGAAGTTGAAGAATTATTGGTTGATCTTTTCCAAGAAATTCACCTGAAGCTATTCTAAAAATTAGCGAATAGCTGATTTGTCCCGCTGCTCCAGTGATTGTAATTCTTGCTGCTTTTTTCACAAAAAATACTCCTTTTTTGAAGGTTTTTAAACAATTATAGGATTAGGTTTATTTACGTTTTTACACCGATTCAACTTTTAATTTATATGCCTTCTTCATCGCATCATACAAATCTGACGAAAAACTTCCATTGTTAGGATCTAGTTTTAAGGCTAAGGAGATAAGATATTCATTGTCCTCAACACCATCCCAGTTTTTTATGTACGTTCCAGTCTGATAACCATTATCCTGTCTGAAGGTGTTCAAAACATTTTTGCTTATATAACCTACATACAAATCTTCAAATGTCAGATTAATATCAATCATTAGTTTAAAAAATCCCTTTAAGTCAAATCCTTTTGTTATAAGTGTGTCTGAAGTAAATTGTTCTAGGTCTAATTTAAAATCACCTTGCTCAATTTTAAGCATAAAAGTGGATTCGATTATTTCAATGCAGCTTTCTTTATTATTTTCCATTAGCAAAACGCTCAGGCCGAAATGCCATATATCCACAAGTTCTAAGTGTATTTGCCCTGTATTAGGAATCTGTTTTTTCCACCACTTCCATCCATAATGATCCAGTAATTCTGCACATTCCACCCAAATTGCCCGATACCACTCAAAATTTTGAGTTTTCCAGTCAGCATGAACTTTCTCGTTGATTTTATCTTGAAGATTCAACATCTCTTTGATCTGGTTCTTCAAAATTCACTCCTTATGACAAATTAACCTCAAACGTATCAATCTCTTACAAACATATTGTCAGTTTTCTCAATACCAATTTTAGTTGAAGGACCATGACCCGTAATAACTTCTGTATTATCGTCTAATAAATAAAGCTTGTCCTTTATTGATTTAACAATTTCATTAAAATCGCCACCGGGAAGATCAGTTCTTCCAATACTTCCTTTAAACAGAGTGTCGCCTGCTACTAATAATTTATACTCTTCAAAAAAAAAGCTCATTGAACCGGGCGTATGACCCGGTGTATGAATAGCTACGCCACCGCAACAGTTAATGGCTTGGTCATCCTTTATAACACCATCTATTTTTGGTAATTTTATTTCCGGTATACCAAACATCTGACATTGTTTATCTACAATTTCCCAGAGGAAGAGGTCGTCTTGATTAAGATAAAGTGGTGCCCCCGTCGCTTCCTTTATTACACCAGACGCTAATATATGATCTAAATGTGCATGCGTGTGAAGAATTGCTATCACTTCAAATTGGTGCTCCTCAATAACTCCTAAAATCTTATTGGGATCGCCGCCAGGATCAATAATTAATGCCTTTTTTTGCTTTAAATCACCGATAATTGAACAATTGCATTGCAGCGGTCCCACGGGAAAGGATTCTATAAAAAAATTATTTTCGTTATTTGTCATATCATAATATTTAGTGAATCGTTGGCTTTGATTTGAGCCACTTCATCATTAAGTCTTCCCATGCCAATTGAATATTAATTGGATGTCCCCTGATCACCATATTTTTCGCGGAAAATATTTGATCTAAGCATTCATGAATCTCTAACTTATTATTGTTAGAATTCTCAATCAAAAGACTATGAATATATTTTACAAACCAATCCAGGCAATAAATTGGATTTAATTTCTTAATTTCATCCGCTGCTGAAACAAAATTTATTTCTAGCTTTGCGACTCCAATTAAAATGCTTTTAAACCTTTCATGTTCAGACAAAAGATTGTTCTCTAAAAACTCAGCTGCTAAAAATGGTCTATTATTCGATAAAACTAGAGCGCTTTTAACTTCGTTTTCATCATAATTTGAACCTTTTAGTAGCCATTTCATCGAAGAATTATAATCAGGTACTGGAACATTCATAATGTGACATCTACTCATTATTGTAGCAAGAAGCATTTTGGGAATGTGTGAGACTAGAATAAACATCGTTTTTGGGGTTGGCTCTTCAAGTATTTTAAGTAACGCATTCATGGAATTCTTATTCATTCTTTCGGCAGGATAGATTACACAAACCTTCCAGCCACCTTGATGAGAGGTTGTACTCAATCTCTCACGAACTTCTCGCACTTGATCGATTGAAATATCTTTCTTTTCTTCCAACCTTGTTATTACATAAAGATCTGGATGTGACCTGGAATCAAATAGTTCCCTGGCCTTTGTAAGGTTTGAATCAGCTTCAGATCGAGGTAAGCACAAAACCTCGCGTGCTATATTCATACTGAGATTTTGTTTACCGATACCCTCGGGTCCTCGCAACAATAATCCATGTGGTAATCTTTCTTGGTCTTGCATTAAACGAATTTGTTCAATGATATTTTTGTGCCATGATAAATTTTGCATAATTTTAAAATAAAAAAAGAAATCGTTAGTCGGGTTAATTGTGTTTTTTGATAAATTCCATAACAGAACCACGTATTGCTTTCTCAACAACTTTCATACTTTTAGATGCATCTATCGGTATACATCTATCCCTATTATTTTTTACGATTTCTTTGTAGCCATTTCTAATTTTGTTGAAAAAATTTAAATTCTCTTGCTCGAACCGATCTAATTTTCCTCGTTTGCGAACACGATCCATCGCAATCTTGACCGGAACATCTAAAACAATTGTCAAATCGGGAGTTATTTGAGGATGAACAATGTCCTTTAATGATGAGATTATTGACAGATCTAAACCCCTTCCATATCCCTGATAAGCAAAACTTGCATCTGTGAATCGATCGCAAACAACCCAAATGTTTTTATTTAATGCTGGCTCAATTAACTGTGAGAGATGCTGCATTCTGCTTGCAAACATAAGTAAAACCTCTGTTTTCTCATGAATAATCTCACTACCCTTTTCTAGTAAAAGTTTTCGGATATTTTCAGCTAGTAATGTTCCACCTGGCTCCCTTGTCGTAATAAACTCGATGTTCGCCTCCCTCAAAGTATCCTCAATGACTTTTAAATTAGTAGATTTTCCTGCTCCCTCAGTGCCCTCTATCGTGATTAATTTTCCAGTCATATTATGTAGCTCACTTTTTAATCAGGATTTGTTCTGTAATTGTCCGATCTTCCGATTATTTGATACTTCTTCACAGCCTTTTGATGCTCATCAAAATTATTAGAGAATTGATGTGTTCCATCTCCTTTTGCCACAAAGTATAGGGCAGAGTCATTGGCTGGATTTAAAGCTGCCTCTATTGCCTTCTCTCCTGGCATACATATAGGAGTAGGTGGAAGTCCATCAATAACATATGTGTTGTAAGGAGTTCTTTTTTTTAGATCCGATTTAATCAAATCACCATCAAAATCTGATCCTAACCCATATATTACTGTAGGATCTGTTTGAAGTCGCATCCCAATTTTTAATCTATTATTGAAAACTGCTGAGATTGTTTTTTGCTCACCGACAGTTCCGGTCTCTTTCTCTATTATTGAAGCTAATATGAGTGCCTCATAAGAGTCCCTTAGTGGAAGATGATGACTCACTGAGGTCCATTTTTGTTCCAGCAAGTCGAGCATTTTAGCGTGTGCTTTTTTTAGTATGTCTGCAGGATCACTTTGAGATGTATAGTAATAAGTATCCGGGAAAAACCATCCTTCTGGATTTGACCCTTGAAAGCCCGCTTTCTTTAATAAAATCTTTAGATCTTCATATATAAATTCATTGAAGTATTCATGTGATTTTAAATGATTAATCCATTGATCAAAATTCCAGCCTTCAATAAAGGTAATCGCATAATTAATTGTATCTCCGGCTACAAACTTCAAAATTAGAGTTTCAAATGAATCATCTTGAGTTATAGAGTATTCGCCAGCCTTTAGCGACTCTTTATGAATTAATCGTGCATACCAGTAAAATAGAGCTTTGTTTGATATCAAATTTTTATCGTGAAGATCACTCAAGACGATTTTTAGATTATCTCCAGGCTCAATAATCCAAGTTAAATTATTCTGCGGATGATGATTTTCTAATAGCTTTTTTGAAATCATGTTTGAAAATGATAAGAAGACGAAAAACACAAACACGATAAAGAGACCAGCAAAGATTTTAAACTTTGAATTAAAATCTATTTCAGAAAACATGGATATGTCTCCCCTAATTTTCTTTCAATGTCTTGCGTATTAATTCCAATTGAACTTGAACGAAATATGGTTTTGCCTAAATTTTCAATTTCTACTATTGGTATGATGCCTCTGATTGAATTACATATAAAAATCTCATCAGACTTAGTCAGGGACTCTAACTTGATAGCCCTGACTGAAACATTGGTTTTAATGCGATTAAAAATATCCTCAATTAAAATTTCTCTTAACACGCCAGCAACTCCTGAGGAGCTCAATTCTGGGGTGATCCATCCGATTGTCTTGCTTTTTATAAAAATATTCGCACACGTGGTTTCTATAATGTGTCCATCTTCATCAAGCATTATCCCATCATAGAAATCTGTGCCGTGAAGCTCATTACTACCAATGACTTGATCCAATCTGTTTAAATGTTTTATGCCAGCGAGCTTACGGTTCTTACTCAATCGGTGATTACATATCGTTAAATTCACTCCTACCTTTTTTGTACTTCTTTTCAAGTTAGTTACCGAGGTAACTTTGTAAAAAAATTTTGGACTGAGAGCTAAAGGAGCTCTGTATCCGCAATCACTCTCACCTGCTGTAATTAGGATTTTTACTACTCCTGAAAAAACTTTATTTTCAAAGGCCTCCTCAAGAATAGTTTTAAGAAAATGGTTAAGTTGAGCTTCATCTACTGGAATCCCAATAGCTAGCGCACCAGCGATCAGTCTTTTTGTATGAAAATGTTGTAGAGGCAGTTTGGAATCACTCAACAAGAGTGTTTCAAAGACCCCATGGCCGTAGGCCAGACCACGATCATTAATAAAATTTGCAGGATCCGATATTAGACTCAAGAGCATCGCTTCATAGTATTAGACTTAACTAAAGTATAAAGGAATTTGATGAAAATCTAAGTAAAAAAGCCACCGTATGGTGACTTAATAATTAGTAATTTTTACCCGTTCGATTCAATATATGAGATTGCATCTTGTACGGTGCTAATCTTCTCAGCTTCTTCGTCTGGTATCTCAGCATCGAATTCTTCTTCTAGTGCCATTATTAGTTCAACAGTATCTAGTGAATCAGCTCCAAGATCTTCTACAAAGGAAGATGTAGCTTTGACGTCTTCTTCTTTTACGCCAAGTTGTTCGGCCACCATTTTTATAACGCGTTCTTCAATACTACTCATAATTTTCCACTCCATCAAAGTGACTCTGTATACTGCCTTTATCGAGTCTTTTAAAAAAAACGGATTTCCAGCTCACCGGGCCGGCATTTTACCTCAGAAAAATGAAATTACAATTAAAATAGAATAAAAATAGTCTATAAGTAATGTTTTCCTAAGGCTAACCCATATAAAGACCACCGTTTACGTGAATAGTTTCACCAGTTATGTATTCGCCAGAAGAACTCGCTAAAAACTTTACCACAGAGGCAACATCTTTAGGTTGACCTAGTCTTGCTAAAGGTATTTTTTCAAGCATTTTCGCTCTAACATCCTCATCCAACTGAAGTGTCATATCAGTCTCAATAAATCCAGGTGCCACAGTATTAACGGTAATTCCACGCATACCTATTTCTCTCGCAAGAGATCGAGTAAATCCCTCTATAGCAGATTTAGAGGCAGAATAATTTGATTGTCCAGCATTACCAATCGATCCTACGACAGAACCGATATTAATTATTCTTCCCCATCGATTTTTCATCATCCCTTTAAGACATAATCTGCTTAGCCGGTAGACCGACTTCAAATTAATGTCAATTACATCATCCCAGTCTTCCTCTTTCATTCGCAGAAGCAATTGATCTTTTGTAATACCAGCATTATTTATAAGGATTGACGGATAACCGAATGCGTCTGAGATCTCAGATATCAGAGTTTTAGTATTTTCAAAACTACCCGCATTAAAAACTCGACCCTCGCCGTTTATCTGATCCTCATCAAAATAAGTTGATATCACCTCTGCTCCCTGCTCAGAGGTTGCCGTCCCAATAATATATGTATCAGTTGCGCTGAGTGCCTTTGCTATTGCTTTTCCAATACCTCTTGTCGCACCAGTAACAAGAGCTATTGTTGTAAATTTTTTCATAAGTTTTTCCCAATTTTATTAATGGTTTCCTCTGCATTAAGCAGTGTATCGGTGGAATACAGCTCATAATCACGATTAATTCGCTTTGTCAGGCCGGTTAATACACGTCCAGATCCGCATTCTATAATTCGAGTAACACCTTGTGCTTCCATTGATCTTATAGATTGATTCCACAGTACTGGAGAATATATTTGCTCAATCATCAGCGCCTTTATCACTTTTGGGTCATCCTCAGTTTTACAGTTACAGTTATGTAAGATCTTAAATTTTGGTTTTTTAAAGACGACCTCATCAAGGTCTTTAACAAGTTTTCTCGCTGCGGGTTTCATTAGAGAGGTATGAAAAGGCGCACTTACCGCTAATTTTAGGGCCCTTTTAGCGCCGTGCTGCATTGCCCTCTCAATAGCTTCTTCGACAATTGCGAGATGACCTGCGATTACTACTTGGCCTGGGGCATTAAAATTAACAGCCTCGACAATACTGAGATCAGTTGATAAATCATCACACAGACTGCAAATAATCTGATCCTCTAATCCTATAATGGCAGCCATCGCGCCCTCTTCTTTTGCAACGGCTGCCTGCATATATTTACCCCTATTTCTTACCAGCAAAACAGCTTCTGAGAATGATATAACTTCAGCACAAACTAATGCAGACCATTCACCTAAACTGTGACCTGCTAGAATCTTTGGAGATAAATCTAACTGCGAATTAATCATTCTCCAGATCGCAATGCTGGCAGTCAATATAAGGGGTTGAGCCACCTCTGTCATGGTGATTTGCGCCTCATTCCCTGATTGAGAAAGTTTTAGAAGGTCATAACCTAGGACTTCAGAGGCCTCTTCAAAAGCTTCGTTGACATCACTAGAGGAGGCAATGAAATCGCTTAGCATTCCAATTTTTTGCGAGCCTTGACCAGGAAAAACTATGCCATAACCGTCTCCCATCATGGTGCCATCCATTCATATTTGGATAATTTAGGCTGAAGCAAGTTTATGATATTCTTTTCAGCGTATAAATTTGCTTTATAAATTGCATTCTCAAACGCGTATTTCTGCGCGCTTCCATGACTTTTTACAACAATACGACTTAGACCGAGAAATATCGCGCCATTATGCTGTGTTGGACTCAATCTATTCTTAAAGTCATCCAAAGATTTAGTGAAAATTTTGCTGAGTAACCGTAACGAAAATCTTTGCTTTACTATATCAGCCCCTATTCCAGTAGCTAATCTCGCAACACCCTCGGCTGTCTTCAATGCAACATTACCAGTAAACCCATCGCAAACAATGACATCGACTGGATCATTAAAAAGGTTATTTCCCTCGATGAAGCCCTGATAGTTAAGATTTTTGTCTTCATTAAACAATTTAGCAGCAGCTTTTAACTCTTTCGTACCTTTATTCGCCTCCTCTCCAACATTAAGCAATTTTATGGAAGGATTCTCTATGCCATCAATCAGATTGCATTTCATAGAGGCTAGCACTCCAAATTGATGAAAATTATTTGCATCACAGCTGATATTTGCTCCTAGATCTAGTAATGATACATTACCATAGTAAGTTGGTGCGGATGCGCATATTGCTGGTCTCTTGATTCCTGGAAGAGTGGCTATCAGTCGCACACTCTGCATCAATAGTGCCCCTGTGCTACCGGCAGAAACGCAAGCGTCCGCATCTCCTTTAGACACAGTCATTATCGATTGACATAATGATGAACTCTGTTTATTTCTTATGACATCAATTGGGCTATCAATACTTTCAGCCACAGACGAACAATTTATAACTTCTAGTCTGCCCGCCAGACCCTTCATGGGAACTTTAGGTAGAAGTCTTTCAATATTTTTTTTGTTGCCGAAAAGTAAGATTCTTAGCTGAGATTTTTTCAGGAGTGAATCTATAACTGCTGGAACTGTGATCTGTGGGCCGAAGTCCCCACCCATTGCATCTACAGCAATTCTTATTGGTGTGGACAATTCCAGATTATTCCTCGCCCGTGTCAATCACTTTTTTACCACGATAAAAACCATCAGCAGTAACATGATGCCTGAGATGGCGTTCGCCAGTAACATCATCGGTTGATATAGTTGATTTGTTGAGCGAGTCATGCGCCCTTCTCATTCCACGTTTTGAGCGCGTTTTACGACTTTTCTGAACAGCCATAATTATTCTCCAGTAACATTACTTATTTTCATTAGTTTTAAACTTTCTAAGCACCTGAAAAGGACTGTTATTAGAATTTCCAGCTTCAAGTATCTTAGACATTGTATCATGTTCACATTCATCCAAACCATGTAATGGCGATATGGGCATCATTAACAGAAGTTCATCTTCGAGAGCTTTCAAAATATTTAACTCACCCTCTTCCAAAATCCATTCTTCATTGTCATGTTTCTTATCTTCAGAAGCTAAATGGTCCTCAATCAACACAGCATTTATATCAAGATGCAGTTCTTGATCAAAGTAATTCAAGCATCGCTGGCAAACAAATCTCATTACACATACTGACGATCCTTCAACGCATATCTTAATCCCACTCTCCTGATAAAAACAGATATCTAGTTCTACTTTACCAATAAGCTTATGATCTGATGAATTTATTCTTTTAAATTGAGAAGGCTCAAAAAAACCCTTCAATTTATTACCATTTTTCGTAAATTTTTTAGGGGAGATAATAGCTGGTAGCGTCATAAGTAGCTTCCCTGAAAAATTTAAGCGCGAATGATATTCACTATAAACATATCTGTCAAAAATTTATCATAGAAGTAGTTGTCGTAATAGGTATATGCTTAGACAAGTAAATGCGAAATTGATAAATGGTAAATTTATTTATGAAATATATATTGGCTAGCGAATCGATATATAAAAAACAATTATTATCAAGAGTCTTAAATGATTTTGATCAGATTACACCTGCGATTGATGAGACGATTTTTAAATCCGAGCAAGCGCCGGATGCGGCAGTGCGGCTTGCATTGAATAAAGGACAAATCATATTAGAGTCTAATCCGAAATCGCTAATTATAAGTTCCGATCAAGTCGCTGTTGCCGATGGAAGGATTCTCCAAAAACCGGGTTCAGACATAAAAGCGATTGATCAACTGTCTTACCAAAGCGGAAAAATGGTTGAGTTCTTTACATGTGTTTGTGTAACCAAGGCTGCTAAGTCGACTGGTGTAATTCAATCTCATAAATTGAGTCGCACGCAAGCGCATTTTAAAACCTTAACTAAAGAGCAAATTGAGTCGTATGTTCTGGCAGAGCAATCATATAATTCAACCGGAGCATTTAAAGCTGAGGGATTTGGAATAGCATTATTTAGGAAATTATCATCGGATGATCCCACCTCGATACTTGGATTACCACTAATCGATCTTGTATCGTTACTCTCGCAGTTCGATATCGACGTATTTCTTAATAAGGATTAATTTGAGTTAATTAAAGAAGTGAGATAATTGATTCTTCTAACTCTATCGGATTGCTAACAACAATGTCTGGAATTGACTGCAGAAGTCGTTCTTTACTGTGCGCCCCATAAGAAACAGCGATGGATCTCATGTTGGCATTTTGCGCCATTATTACATCAAAATCTGTGTCACCAATCATTACTGCATTGTCCTGATCGATGAACAGTTCTTCACATATTTCATACAGCATCTGGGGATTAGGTTTAGGCGCAGAGAAATCAGCCGTCTTAGTTATTTTGAAAAACTTCGCCAAATTTAGTTTATCAAGGTCCCTCTTTAATCCTTGTCTACTCTTCCCAGTTGCGACCGCTATAAAACAGCCGCTCAAGCTAAGATTTTGTAACATTAGCTCGATTCCGGGAAATAAAACAGGATCATTGATGAGACGATAGTGTTTTGAGTATAGAGTCGAAAATCTTTGAATTTCGTTAGTCTTAGCATCTGGATATAGAATTTGTATTGCCTCACTTAGACTAAGACCTACAATTTGAGAGATTTCAGATCTTTTGAGGATCTCAAAACCAATATCAGCTGCACTATGCTGAAAGGCAGCAACTATCGAAGCCAAAGAATCGCATAGCGTTCCATCCCAATCAAAAATTATAAGCTGAACTGCATTTTCATTCTTTTTCATCATTCAATAACTCTAGCCCATTCTTTAATTCGACAGGAAGTGGCGCAGTAACATCAATAAAAAAGTCTTGCTCGGGGTGTTTAAATTTTAATTTAGATGCATGAAGGAACATTCTTTTGATACCAAATTCAACCATCGTTTTATTAAAAAAAACATCGCCATACTTCCCATCACCAACAATTGGCATTCCAGAATATTGGCAGTGAACTCTTATTTGGTGGGTTCTTCCAGTTTCCAATAAAACATCGAGTAACGTGGTGTTTTTGAACTTTTTGACAATGTTGAAGTTTGTCACAGATCTTTTTCCTGAGGGATCCACTTTTACAACGCGCTCGCCGGAGAGCATTTGATTTTTTTTAAGTGGTGCATTTACTTGCGACTTCCCCTTTGGCCATTTACCTTTAACTAGAGCCACATAGTGCTTTTTAACTTGATTAGATTGAAGAGCCTCGCCAATCATTGAAAGAGCTACTCTATTTTTCGCGATGATTAGACTTCCAGATGTATCTCGATCTATTCGATGAGCAAGTTCTAAAAAAGCATCTGGTTTTCGTACTTGCCTAAATGCTTCGATCACTCCAAGAGATACACCGCTGCCTCCATGGACTGCGAGCCCACTAGGTTTATTGAATATTAGCAAGGAATTATCCTCATAGAGAATATTACTCATGATACATTCCCGAAGACTATCGCTAATCTTCGTTACTTTTTCAGTTTTGTTCATTCGAACCGGTGGAATTCGAATGATGTCATCCAATAATAATTTATAGTCAGGCTGTGATCGCCCTTTGTTAATCCTGACCTCTCCCTTCCTGATTAAATTATAAATTCGAGATTTTGGAATATTTTTTAGGTGCCGAATTAGGAAATTGTCTAAACGTTGGCCCACATAATGATTACTCACTTTAACGAGTACTACTTCGGTAAAATCGACCTTTGCCACAATTTTATGACTCCTAACCTGATATGCAATTCATTGTAACCTCAGCGAAAGAATTTAAACATCGTCCCCACTAAGTTTATTGTTTATGCATTTTGTTGTTATACTAGCTTCGGTTACAAATATGATTTAGGTCAAAATGGTCTAAATTAATTAGAATTCGAGATGTTTGCTCTACATGAAGCGAGCATCAAAATTAGCTGAGCGAGATCAGCAAGAAAGGTTTTTAAATCATCCTGACAATAGCAGGATTATAGGAAAGGTATACGACTCTTGGCATAGCCAGGAGCTGGTGGTATCTGTAAGCGGAGAGTTAAAGTACTTGAAGAACAAGTTACGAGATTGCGCTTAAGATTATTTGCCAACACGAAAAAGTGTTTCTCTGGAAATATTGGGATAGCTCCATTTTCCATACACAGTAATAGACCAGAAATGCTCTTTTACATAACACTTCCTTTTCTACATCCCTTTCTGATCTCGCCTTTTATAAAAAGGTAAAATATGAAACGTATGCTTATAAACGCGTCTCACTCCGAAGAAGTTCGCGTAGCAATGGTCGACGGACAGAATTTATATGATCTGGACATCGAGAACAGAACTAGACAACAAGTTAAATCAAATATCTATAAAGGTAAAATTAGTCGGATAGAGCCAAGCCTAGAGGCAGCTTTTGTTGATTATGGTGCTGAAAGACATGGCTTTCTTCCCATGAAAGAAATCTCTAGGACTTACTTTAAAAAAGGAGCTGCGCCATCTTCTCGTATCAAAATTCAAGAGGTGATGGTCGAAGGACAGGAGGTTATTGTCCAAGTTGAGAAAGAAGAAAGAGGAAACAAAGGAGCCGCCTTAACAACATTTATCAGCTTAGCTGGCCGCTATTTAGTTTTAATGCCCAATAATCCTCGCGCCGGTGGAATTTCCAGAAGAATTGAAGGAGAGGAAAGAGCTGAATTGAGAGAGGCTATGAAAGGCCTATCGACTCCAAAAGGTATGGGCGCAATTGTGAGGACGGCCGGGATTGGAAGAGGTACAGAAGAGCTCCAGTGGGATTGTAATTATTTAACGCAACTTTGGGAGACAATAACTGAAGAGTCAAAAAAAGCATCAGCTCCACAATTTCTGTTTCAAGAAAGTAATGTAATCGTCAGAGCAATCAGAGATTATTTGCGACAAGATGTCGGTGAAGTCATAGTGGATAATGAAGAAGCTTATGCGCTCGCATCTGCTTTTATCGGAACAGTAATGCCCGACTTTAAAAGCAAAGTGAAATATTACAATGAGGAAATTCCTCTTTTTAATCGATATCAGATCGAAGCTCAAATTGAGACAGCGTTCCAAAGAGAAGTCAAATTAGCTGCGGGTGGTTCAATCGTAATTGATATTACCGAGGCGCTTGTATCGATTGATATAAATTCTTCCAGATCAACAAAAGGTGGCGATATTGAGGAAACTGCATTCAGCACAAACAAACAAGCGGCAGAAGAAATTGCGCGTCAACTTAGACTCAGGGACGTTGGTGGATTAATTGTTATTGACTTTATAGACATGCTTAACACAAAGCATCAAAGAGAAGTAGAAATCAAGATGAGAGAAGCTCTTGAGATTGATAGAGCAAGAGTTCAGGTTGGAAGAATTTCACGCTTTGGTTTGCTGGAAATGTCAAGGCAAAGATTACGTCCATCTCTCGAGGAGACAATGTCAAGAACATGTCCACGGTGCATGGGACAAGGAACCATTAGAGGCACCAGATCATTATCGCTATCCATTCTGAGACTGATTGAGGATGAAGCTCAGAAGGAATCAAGCCGGGAGATTCGGGTTGTTGTTCCTGTTCCGGTTGCAACCTTTCTGCTGAATGAAAAAAGGGATGAAATATCAGAAATAGAAAGACGTAATAAAATTGAGGTCACAATTCTCCCTGATGTAAATATGGACACGCCTCACTTTAATTTAAGTAGGATCCGAGTTCAGGATGATGAAAAATCAGAATTCAGTCATGAATTACTCGAGAATTTGACTTCAAATGTTGATGAGACGGATGTTGAAGAGGAAGGTCTTGGTGATCTTCCAAAACCAGCGGTGAAGACAATAATACCAAGTACTCCTGCACCAACAAGTAAACCAAAGAAAATCTCGCACGATGCGTCGCCTGGAATCGTCAAGAGGCTCTGGACCTCAGTCTTTGGAGCGTCCGAACCTGAGCAATCCCAAGTTAATGAGGACAAGTCTACACAAGATACAAATAAGAGAAGCAAATATTCTAAACCTCGTTATCAGCAGCGGCGACCAAAAAGTAACCGAAAGAGACCCGATAAAAATATAAAAACTTCAGAGATATTAGACAAGGCTGAAAAGGTTACTGACAAGAATACGACTCGGAAAAATGATTCCTCTCCCAAGGATCAAGCTGCAGATAATATAAAACGACGTCCAGATAATAAAAGACGCGGGCCAAGGCGTAAAAAGACAGTTATGACCAATAATCCTGAGACAACTAGATTAGTGAACGATGTGCCAGATATCGTGGTTGCTGAGGCTAACACCTCAAAGGATGAGATGGCAAAAGATAAATCTAAGGCTGTTAAAAAGCATCAAACGGAGACAAATAAAGATGCAGAAGGAATCGCACCAGAGAAACCAACAAGGGATTCTGGATCAAATTCACCAAGAGCAAAAAATGATCCAAGAGTAAAATCCAGTGAGCCAAGAAAAGTTGAGGTAAAGACAGAAACAATAGCGCTG
>CABXWC010000032.1:0-15320 GCA_902515855.1 uncultured SAR92 cluster bacterium | reverse complement strand
CAGGAGCCAGATTAAGCGCCTTAATTAATTTGTCGGATGATTGGGATGTGTTGATATCTCATACGACTCAAGAAATAGAGTCCGATGGCGTATTTTTTGCAGATCCAGATTTAGGTGATTTGGAGGTTCAAAGATACACTGATGAGATGATTGAAGATAAGATTGACAACACTAGTTGGACATTCACAGGCCGGATGGCTGGGCTGGACGTAGTTTATGCCGGGGCATTTACCGAGAGAACAACCGATCAAGTGATTGGTTATACTGATTATTTGTTTGTAGGTCAGTATCTTCCATACTATGTTTGTGACTATTCTGTCACTTATGGTGATCAGACGGGCACGTGCTACGCGCCTAACTTATATGCGCCTAGTCATTCAGAAGCTGAAGTGTCCACTCATGAGATACGAGTATCCTCTGATCCAGACAATGCAATGAGATATACCGCGGGAGCTTTCTTCAGCGATACAACGGTTACAGAGCGTGTTAGCTTCACATATCCGGGCAGTACTTTGGCTCAGGGATGGGGTGGTGATGGAACTGGACCAGGTTGGGCATCCCCAAACTACTCATATGGTGATGGCTACTTATATGCAAATGATCCTTTCGGTCCGGGAGAGATCTTCAGAAATGATGTCAAGAGAACTGATGAGCAAATGGGTATATTTGGTGAGTTAACATACGATCTAAGTGATGAATTGGCCGTGACCGTAGGAGCTCGTTACTATGACATCGCGGTAGATTTTGATGGAAGCGCTTCAGGATCGGCCTTTAATTTCTGTGGATCAATGAATCCCGCTTGTGTCGATGCGGAACGCGGTGGTACTAACATTGCTTCTCATGAATCCTTCAACTCTAAATCTAGCACTTTGTTCTGCAGTTTGTGTCCCATGGACATTATCAATGTAACCACCTTTATTATCGTTGTAAAAAACACCGCGTAACGTGACGTTATCACTCACAGGCAGGTTATACATAGCCTCAAAATTATTATTAGTTTCTCCTTCACTGATAGTCGAAGCACCAATTTTAAGTCGTCCGTATACCCCAGATGAATCAGGCTTATTCGTAATCAGTCGAACCGTTCCCGCTTGAGATCCGGCGCCGAATAGCGTTCCTTGGGGACCGGCAAGAACTTCTACTCTGTTCATATCCGCCGCATAAATATCCAGATTTCTTCCTGGTTGCGCGAGTGGTTGTTCATCCAAGTAGAAAGCAACGTTTGGAGCCAAACCTGAAACACCTGCTACAGACATTGCTGGAGTAGTTGAAGCAACACCTCGAATGTAGATTGTATTTTGCCCAGGTCCAAGACCACCAGCTGTCACGCCAGGTAGCTGAACTAAATAGTCCTGGAAGTTAGTTACTCCCATTTGATCGATTTTTTCTGATGTCACTGCTGAAACCGCAACAGGAATATCCTGAGTGCTTGCTGCAGATTTAGTGGCTGTTACAATCACCTCTTCAATAGCCTGCGAAGACGCTAAACTCGCACCAGACGCGGCAATTCCGGCCGCGATAACCGATGCTACTGCATGATTAACTCTCTTTTTCTGAAACATTTGTTTCCCCCTAATAGAAATAGATTTTATAGTTTTACTGAACTACTATACCACTATCTCAATATGTTTCCAGTCGAGCTCGAATTCACAAATGTCAAAAAAGTAAGGAAAGTCCTAAACTAGGTCAATTTTCTCTCGAGTAATATTGATCAACTTTTTCTTATATAACTTACCAAGCGCTTGCTTATATTGTTTCTTCGAAACACGGAATTTGTCATAAATCACTTTTGGATTTGACTTATCGGTGATGTCTAGAACACCTCTAGATTGAGATAAACAATTGAGAATTAGTCGTTCTAACTCATCATGAGATTCTTGATTATTTTTTGAAATAATCAGATCAATCTTTTTATCATCACGGATTGTTTTGATATATCCGATTAGGTTCTCTCCTATTTTGAGTGATCTGTATGCATCATGCTCAAACAATAAACCTAAGAATTGATTATTTATTATGGCCTTAAAACCTAAGTCAGTTCTCTCCCAAATCTTAAGATCTACTTTTTGACCAACCTCAAAAGATTCGGACTCCTCGAGCAAATGACGGTTTAACTTTGTTGATGCTGTCAATCGCTGAGAACATTTATCCAGATAAACACAAGCTATACAAGTTGATCCTGCCCTGAGCTTTTTTCGTTGCTCATTAAATGGAACAAATAAATCTTTATCAATTCCCAAATCTAGAAATGCACCAACATCATTTACACTGACAACTCTGAACAAACCACAATCACCTACTTCTGCAATTGGCCTTTTTGTGGTTACGGCGATCTCATCTACTGAAGGTCTGTAAACGAATACCTTTATAAACATACCAATTTTGGAATCGCTAGGTGCCTCGCAGATAGGTAACCATAACTCTCCAAACTCCGCGCCATCCAAAACAAGACTCTGATCAGACTTTGATAAAATCTCTAGCTCACAAATTTTTCCAAGCGAAACCATAAAATACCTTCCAATTGCTTTAATTATACAAGGATTAAAATAGAAAAATGATTTAAAGTGTTGGTTCGTAATTAAAAATAACCGCATTAAAAAATCCATTGGTCTTTTATAAAATGGATTCATTAATTTATAAGGTACCTGTGTTTTCTAAAGATTTTTACAACGTGTGGATCCTATTTTTAGTAGGAAGTCTGTCGGCTTCCGTGCTTCCTTTAATGCATTCCGTAAGCTCTCTGGCTGGAAATAATTTAGTTACTTCGATGTCCTATGCAACCGCCCCTATTTCATTGATGATAGTAGGTACCGCATTGAGTGTTGTTTTAGCAACGTCCTCAATGAAATATCTTGGAAGAAAAAAGGGCTTGATGCTTTTATTGAGCACTGGGCTGTGTGCCTGTCTGCTGGCGGCTCTGGCTTTAGAAATTAAAAACTTCTATTTACTTTGTTTCGCATCCTTTTTACTTGGAGCCTTGAATGCCACGATTCATCAGATGCGATTTGTTGCGATTGAAGCAGTGGCAGAAAAACAACATGCAACAGCTGCAGCGATATTTATGAGTAGTGGAATCATTGCTGCATTTTTAGGCCCTGAAGTTGGTTTTTTTGGACGAGATCTCTTTGAAATTGAATTTAAAGGGTCTTTTCTGCTTTCTGCATGTCTTGTGTTTGCATCAATGGTTTCTCTTCTCTTTTTTAATGAATTCAAGAAGAAAGTTATTGAGGTAGCACCTGCAAAGATCAAGACCAGCAAGTTATTGTCAAATCCAATGTTTTGTCTGGCCCTCGCAAGCGGATCGACCTCATATCTCGTTATGTCTTTTATCATGGTTGGGACACCTTTAAGTATGCATGAAATGCACGGACATTCGCTTGAGAGCACCAAATGGGTAATCCAAAGCCATATCGCTGCGATGTTTTTACCCACTTTTTTTACACCGTTTTTAACTAAGATTTTAGGTGTCAGAAAACTGATAAAATTAGGTTTAATACTTTTTTGCTTAGCATCTTTTGTTGGTTTTTCTGACAGCTCCACAATTGGTTTTTGGATACACCTAGTTTTGCTAGGGCTTGGTTGGAACTTTTTATTTTTTTCTGCAACCACGATTCTTCCTCAAACTTATGCACCAGAGCATAAATTCAAAGCTCAGACAATAAATGATACAGTGGTATTAAGTTTTCAAGCATTTGCTGCGCTCTCTGCTGGCCTTGCTTTAAATTATTTTGGCTGGAAATCAATGATAGTTGTCTGTGTCATACCAATATTTTTGATGATAATAGTTTTGTTTTGGGAACGAGGTCTTACAAAAAAGCTGAACAATATTTAGTAAGCGAGGATATGTGAGGAAAACAGCGATTTTTGGTAAAAAGAACTGTATTTAATGAAGCTCCTTTATAACATCTATAAACTTGTGAAAATCTCTTCGAAAACTTGTCTGTGTGCCATTCTCTCGTGTAATAGGTGTCGTCACAAAACCCTCGCCAAATTTCATTAAATTTGCACTATCTAGAAAGGCCGAGACCGCTAACAATATATAAAAGTTTTCTATTTCTGTAAGCCATCCAAATTGTCCGAAATCCTGAACAGATCCTCCTGTGGGTTCATATTTTGTAATTTTCGTAACAACTAGGGAATTTTCCCTATCCACAAAGATATATTGACCATATTTACCGCTTGCGTAAAAGATTTGATCCTGCTCATCATCCGATGCCACCCACCAATGTAAAGAATATCCCCCCTTTCTTGGACTCTGAAATTCAGAGACAGTTGTAAACGTTTCATCAATAAAGCTCTTTGGAATTATCTGTTCTTGATTCCATACACCATTATTTGCAAAGAGAAGTCCAAATTTGGTGTAGTCCCTTGCGGTAAGGTCAATGCAACAATAACTCATTACATTTCCAGAGTTATCTCTCCACAGAGTTGAATCTGTGATACCTAGAGGCTTAAAGATACGATCTCTCAACAACACATCTGCTGCTTCGCCAGTTGCGGCTTTTAGGATCTCTCCCAATAACATTGAGTTGACGTTATTATACTCCCATATAACGCCTGGCTTGTTCTGGACTGGTACATCGAGAGCATATTCTAATTGGTTGGGATAAAGGAACATTCTTTCATGCTCATCCTCTGGAAACTCAAGCCCACTTCGCATATTTAAAATGTTTCGTAGCGTAATCGAATTTCTATCATCATTAAACTGAGGCAGATACTTAGCTACCGGATCATCTAAACTTTCTATTTCGCCCTTCTCTAAAGAAATTCCAACAAGAGCAGCATAGAAACTTTTTGCAACAGACCAGGAGGTACCAGGTGATTTTCGATCATAACCATCTGCATACTTCTCATAAACTATTTTCCCATTCTTTGTCATAATAAGTGCTTGTGTCGACTTATCATCAAAAGCAATTTGATCAAGTAAATCAAGCTTGGAAGCGTCTACTTTTTCAATCGCCGCAGTCGACTGCTCCCAAATAAAACTGTTTACATTATCCGATAACGTAATTTGTGCGAATGAGAGTAAAGTAAAAACAAATAAATATTTCATAAAACTAACCATTAATTAGTATCTGCTATATAAAATTCAGCACCGTTGTAGAGGTTTGGGTCTGCGCAGGTTGATATATCATTAAGTTTTGCTGACATCTCTTGTCCGTTTAGTTCCCAATTCTCCGAACCTCGATCCATTGATGCAAAATCACGAAACCAGTTAAACCAGTAAAAATCTGCCTGATCCTCACCAGTCGGCAGGTAAATACCGTATGCAAATTTCTCTTCCGATTCACTTTTTATTAACCAATCATTAAATTCGCCAACAAAACTTGCTAAGTCCTCTTCAGTCTTACCATCATTGAACTTACAGGGGATTTCAGCCGCCGCATACGTTTTAAAATCGGGCAGTGCAATCGATTCTGGCGCGGGAAAATATGCCTCATATCCAAATAACGTACTCCCATCGCATTCAAGAACAGATTTTGATCTCTCAACCCAATCTTGTGCTTCTTGATCTTCCGACCAAATTGCCCATCCAGCTTTAGCTGCCTCTTCAGACATCCATTGGACTTCCCACCATCCATTAGAATCTTGTCCTTCCATTGGCTCGTATCCACCCATCCAGGCTACTTGATCAGAAATATTTAGGGTATTGAATTCAGTGATGATATTTCTCATATTTTCCTCTGAATATTCAGGTCCCGCTTTGCATGCCATAAATTGATTGAAGAAAGGTGTAGCCTCAGGCTCATCTGCAGCCATTGTCGGCTCCACTGACAGCTCAGTCTCTGAACCACAACCTGAAATTAGGACAACACATATGAAAAATAAAAATACGCTTAGTAGTCTCATAGGAATCTCGTTTTCGTAAAGGTTTGGGATTTAGTTTATTACGTCATAATGATAACCCCTAAAGAAAAGGTTTGATAATAAAAATGTCGGATAGAACAGATTTTTAAACAAAATAAGAGAAAATAATCTTTATTGCTTCTGCCTAGAGTTATTAAATTGAAAAATATACATTAATCCAATCTCAATAGTTATTGTGATGCCAATCTATTAACTTCAAAGTTAACTTTGTTCGGATTCTTAAGCGAGATTTCAAATAATTCTTCTTTTGGGACTTGTAACATAGATATAACAATCTATAATCCGTGTCAGTTTTACGCAGTGCTCTTCCGAAAGAAGCGGGCTAAAAAAAGATCGTGAGGTTAGCTCTCAGATTTAAACCTAGGAAGAGGATGATATGAGTGACGATTGTATCTTGCTGCTTAAAGGTTAAACTTTAAAAACGTTGGGTGGTTAGCTCAGCTGGTAGAGCATCGCCCTTACAAGGCGAGGGTCACAGGTTCGATCCCTGTACCACCCACCAAAAAATGGTTTCTAGGACCGGTAGTTCAGCTGGTTAGAATGCCGGCCTGTCACGCCGGAGGTCGCGGGTTCGAGTCCCGTCCGGTCCGCCATTATTAGCTTAAGACACCCTAAAACTGCCTCTAAGTATGTCTTCGCGGTTGACCAATGCCTTACCTATTGGGTCAAGCTTTCACGCTAGCGCCCCAACCACTAATTTTCTCTCACGAATTACAGACCCTTGCCCTAAAATTCTGCTCGCAATGAAATTGAAACGCGTCTATCCGCATCAGACATCCTAGCAATAGGGCCTCCAGCAAAAACTCCTGGTTGTACTTTCATCTCCTTTGTGAGATTGACACCCTGTAGTGTCATCCTAAATGTCTTGTTGATTCTGTATGAGATCGAACCATTCAACTGCCCTCGATCATCCGTGTATAGAGGCTGCCCATTGGCTATATCGATTGATTCAGAGACGAGGAAATTATCTCGATAGGTATACCGCAATCGACCAGACCAACGGTATTTTTCATAAAACACAGTAAAGTTATAAGAATTTTTTGATAAGCCAACAAAATTAAGCGGAAACTCTTCTCCCTCGCCATCCCCCCTTAAAAAGGCGGGTGTCCTGAAGAATTCGTCTCTGCTGCCATCTTGATAGGCATAGCTCGCTTGAATACCTAATCCATTGAATGGTTGGGGAAGTTCTTTAAATGTATGCTGAAATGCAAACTCAAGTCCTTCGATGATGCCACCCGCTAAATTAACCGGAGAGATACGATTAACTAAAACACCTTCTTGTCCGCCTACAGTGCAAGTGGGCCTTGCAAGATCTGGATCTCCTGCATTGGCATCTACAGCACGCGGGTTACAAATACCATTGAAAATCGTTTGCTGACCAATGACGCTTTCCAAGTTTTTGTAATAATACTGAAGACTAACCACACTACCCTTTCGGAAATAATACTCTAAAGAAAGATCATATTGCTTTGCCATCGTAGGTCTGAGTGTTGGATCACCCACATTGACAGCTTGGCCAATATTGAGAGGGTACTGCACGGTTGGTGATAAATTATTAAAGCTTGGTCGACGCATAATGCTGGCAAAACCAAGTCGTATCTGGAAATCTTCCATTGGAGCTAAGACTAGACTGCCACTCGGTAGCCATTTTGTGTACCTCTGATTAACGGAAACATCTAGCAACGATCCATCTATCAAAACTTCATTCCCCGATGCCTTCTGATCTGTATAAATTTCGCGGATCCCAATGTTACCTCGCGCAGGAATCCCAAGGATGGTTGAATCAAAATCTCCACGAATATAAAAGGCAATCGTCTTCTCATCAACGCCAAAGCCCTGCAGCGGATCAATGATGCTATTGGCATCGAGATTTAAAATTTCACGCAACTCACCACGACGATTAACAATTTGCGCTGGATCACCGGTAACAAAATTGTCTAGGTAATTCGAATTATTATTAAAGTCAAAGAAATTTCCTGGCGTCGCGGTCATAAAGCCTGCTAAGTCTGCTCCTGAGAAACCTGGGAAATTGAGAGAGTTCTGAGTTTCACGTAACCGGTTAATAGATCGCTGACTTCCGCGCAAGCCTACCATTAAGTCCGTCCAGAAATCGTGATCCAACCGCCAAGTAATATCGACTTTTTCAGCAATCTCTTCATTATCAAAATAAGAAGCCTGATCTTTTGCGACGAATAATGAATAATAAGCTGGATCAAGTAATTGAGCATCGGTGACATAACCAGGGACCGCGTCATACTGCAGAGTTCCGCCTCTTAAATCATAGCGGAACGGAACTCGAATCATAGCCTCTTGACTATGGAAATCGGGCGCATTCGGGTCATTAAATTGAAAAACTGTTGTAAAACTTGAAGTTTCGGTATCCGATCCTGCCGCGCTTATTTCAAAAACAACCAGCACATCATCTGTCTCCCATTCTCCACCAAGTGCAGCAACATATGACTGAGTATCTCGATTACTCGCCCGATTGTTAGCACGCAGTCTGAGTCCGTCATTAGGCTCGGCCGTTTGTGTTGAGACATCACTCTGGCCATTCAAAATACCTCCGCCCATTATCCCTGATGTCAACATTGGCACGTCAAAATCAGCAACCTGAACAACACCAAACGTCCCCTCAGATGCGCCATCTAGTTCCATATCAGATCCCGCAGGAGCAATAAACATCGATTGCCCTAAATTTTGATCTAGGTGGTCAGTGTATGAACCCTCCACAAATAGCTTCAATTCATCTGAGGACTGCCATTCTAATGAGCCAGAAAGTGCAGTATTTTTTATGCCTTTACCACCAAAAGTCAGATCACCAAAACCAGGTTTATAATAAGCATCTCCCTGACCATCATCATCGAAGTCGATTTGACTTTGACTAGTCGATCGAATCCCCGGAGATACTCGCAGACGATCCTCACGGACAATTTTATCAAAATACGAAAAGTTTATGATTGCCCCGACGTCCCCACGCTCTGTAGAGAAGTTGTCTCCCAAAGTGGTTGTAAAGGTCTCATTCCACTTATCAGCGTTTTCAGCGTACTCACTGACCGATCTCACAACACGGAGCGGTTTTTTCAATCCAAGGCCACGATATGTTTTCACATCGATTGTTCCACCCAAAGAACCCTCGACCATATCTGCGGTTGGCACCTTCTTTACCTCTAAAGACCTTACAAGGGAGGCAGGGAGATCAGAGAAGCTTATACCTCCGCGATTAGAGCCCGATGGCGTTGTAGTTCGGCCGTTAATCTCGACCCGGTTCTGATCACTACCTCGAATCGATACAGCATCACCAATGCCAGCAGTTCTGCTTATTTGAACACCAGGGATATTTTCCAGAACTTCAGCAACATTTTCATCAGGTAATTTTCCAATATCATCAGCATTAATAAATTCAGTCAAATTAGCCCTTTCGCGCTTTGCAGCGAGCGCTGACTCAAGACTTGCACGAATCCCATAAACAATAACCTCTTCGATGTTAGGCTCAGATATGACTTCATCAGACTCTGAGTCTTGCGTGTATGCAGGTGAGCTGACGATCACTGTAACCCCTACCGCTATGGCTATAGCGAAATCTCGCCACTTTAGTCTTTTATCTATCATTACTTTTCCCTATCCTTTGTAGCGCACTTTGTTTACAAATTCTCTGTAATTTAAAAATACCTTTATCGAAAATTTTAAATCACTCTTAACAGTAAGCATCAATTTACACTAGTCTGTAAAAACTAATTCGCATCACGCACCAATCTTTGCGAATTCACTGACCCTGTTCGGTTTTTTTGTTCGTTTAATCCAATAGCAAAATTAACTCGCCATGATTGATTAACGGGTGATGTTAGTGTTCTTGGTGTTGAGGTCCAGAAATTAAGAACTGCTCCCGGGTTTGGGAAAACTTCAGTATTAATAGCGGGATTGTATTTATCAAACGCAACAATAGACTGAAACTCTTTCATATTAGGCAATCGCCAATCGCTGTAACCAGCAAATGTTGAATCCCTAGCAGCCTTCATTGAGCCACCCCATACAAGGGTTGTGGGTGTTCCAACCGAACAGCCATCTCCAGATAAACCCTCCGGACACTGCTTCCACATCAATCCGGTTATAAGGTCAGTGACAGTTCCATCACCGTTGTCTAAATAGCGAATATTTGAAGTATCATTTGCGGTGTAGTCACCCGAAACTAATCTCACTTGAAAATTACTGGTTTTAGCTTTTGAATTTCCAATACCTGAGTAAAAGTTAACTGACCAAGCATTCGCCGAATTACTAGCAACAGGCAATGATGTCCAATAGGATTGGCTCTTGCCGTTAGGAAAGTGTGTCGCAATAAATGCAGGGTTGTGGCGGTTATTGTTAGCAATGGTAATTAACTCAACTACAGTTGGCACACGCCAAGATGTGATCCCACAAAATACTTCGTCATTAGACGCAGTCGCTAGCAAATCGCGGTTAGTCCAATTAACTTTGTTTTCCTGTTCGAACGAATGAGGACCCTCGGTTGTCTTTACTTCCCAAACTAAACCCGTGTGATTATCTTTCACACAAGACCACAGGGTTCCGTCACTCTCACTGCCATCAGCTGACCAAGTGCCATCTTGAATGGTCAGTGCAGTTCCATCACTGCCCAATTTGGTTAAATCAAAGGCGGCGCTACCCGAACCCACCTTATTGTCAATAACTGTTTGATCAGCATCACGGCCTTGATCACAATCTTGAGGAACATGACCGCCATTTTGAACCGCCTGCGTGCAAGTTGCATTGACCCCTGATTGCGCATTACCACTCTTCAAGACACCGGTATCATTTAATGGATTTCTAGGTACAACAAACAGCTGATTGCTTATCGGGCTTTCCGAACCATCTGCAACAGCTGTCGCCACATAGTAATAACTTTGCCCATTAGTCAATCCAGTCTGAATAAAGGGTGAGGTAACATTCAAAATAAGCGTACCACCATCAAGCGTAGCGTAAGCATCAATACTCTCAATACTCTCATTAGCCCTGTATAGGTTATAACTGGCCGCATTTTGAACTCCACTCCAAGAGATTTGTGTTAGCGCATTACCCGTTAATACCGACGAAATCTCAGGTGCCGAAAGCTCTATTGTTTCAGCTACGACATCAACAGACATTGTCACTGTTGCTTCGTTATACATGTTATCCGCAGCTTTTACCGCTGTAATTACTGCAGTTCCTATTGCATTTGCTGTGGCCAAACCCTCATCAGGGGTAATAGCAATAATGGTTTCATCACTGCTGCTGTAGGTTATCGCACCCGTTCCTTCACCACCGCTCGCAGTAATTGCCTCAACATCACCAATTACAAGCGTAAAATTAGGAATATCGAATTGAATCGTCTGATCATTCTTCGGAATTACAGTTATTGCGGCGGTAGCAGTTGCTCCTGAATAAATTGAATCTGCTGCTTTGGTTGCTGTTATGGTCGCATTTCCGAGAGCAATAGCTTCGACGAGCCCCAAATTTGTAACGGTTGCAACACTATTATCGCTGCTACTATACGTTACAGAACCCGAACCCTCACCACTGCTTGCTACGATGGACTTTGTATTTCCTATGATCACCTCATATTCATTATTAGCGAAATCAATGGACTGTAAATGACTCCAGTCTGATGTTTCTGGAGGACCTGAATTCCCTCCGCCGCAACCCACAAGATAGATACACAGTGTTGCTGTAAATACAAAATTTTTTAATCGCATGTCTATTCCTATATTTTTATTTCTTGCGAAGATTTAATGCTCAAAAATCGGTCGGCATTTCCTCGATACTGATCGATTTATTTTTATCTTTGTCTAACCAATTAAAATTACCCAGAATCGCACTTTCCGCCTCGTTAGAGGTCCAAATGCCATTTTCATCCTTATCCCATCGTTTAAACTTTTCCCTCAGACGGGTTGGATCGTTCCGTTTCATATACGCTGGTCGATTTACGAACTCGCGCTTGGTCCATTTTCCATCTAAATTTTTATCAAGCGCAACGTACTGGTCAATCAAATAATTTCCGAATTCTTCGCCGCTCAGGGCATTGTCTTTGTTAACATCGAAAGGTCGCCAACGCTCGTTATGCTCTTCTGAATAACAATAGACCGATGCGAAAACAAATACCCCAAGAATTATAACTAGCCTTCTCATTCTGATGACTTTCCTTTGTAACAAATTTAAAGCGAGACTTTTTTAGAACATGGAATTCCTAACTCTGCCTATATCTTCATTATTTTACCGCTGTATTGCAACTGTTAACTAATCGAGGCGACTGAAAATAAAAGGGAGCCTTTCGGCTCCCAGTGAAGCAATTACTACTAGACACTGGATCACCTCCTTTTCATTTTCTATTGAAAGTAAAAATGCTATGTTAGTTGGATGTCTGAGTCAACAAAAATTAAGGCGGTATAACCCATCATTAGAATTACACATGATTTAAAGGTTAACCCATCAAAAGCATGGGATATTTTCAAAAAGCCAGACAGAGTAGACTGGGTGCCAGGCATAGAATCATGTCATTTCGATGGAGAGATCCGAAGCTTTAATCTTCCAGGCGCAGGAGAGATCAGAGAGCGGATAATCTATATTAATGATGAGCAACGAACGATTGAATACTCGTGTATTGAATCTCCAGGTAAACTAGAAAGTCATCGTGCTCAAATAAAAATATTCCCTAAATCTTCAGAGGATGAATGCATTCTAAGTTGGACAGTGTCTGTGTTACCAAAGGAGCTCGAACCTTTCGTACAACAGAGTATGCAGGGATGCTTGAAGGCAATAGATGAAATCCTCTCAAAATAGCTTCAAGATAGTGACTCATATAAAGCAGCGGTGAGATCAATCGACGTCTTGTATAAATGTATCGCTTTGTGTTGTTTATTACATAAGAATGAAAATCCTATTTTTTTCTCGACATCACCAAAAGCGACTGATCCTGCAATCCCTGTATGCCCAAACATATGTTTATTTCGCTTTCGCCCAATTGGAGTAATCGGAGCATTTATCATTAGGCCCAGCCCAAATTTATAAGGCAACCCAAAGAGAACCATGTCAGGTCCAGACGATTGAACCTCTCTCATTTTTTGGATCGTAGCTTTCTCCAAAATTTGAACTCCATCCAATCCGCCATCACGGCTCAAAATACTGAAGAATTTTGCAAGACCCTCTGCTGTTCCATGCCCATTAGCCGCAGGTACCTCAGCCATCCTCCAATCATCTGAGTTGACAAAATTACGATCCACGAGCATCGATGAATCAAATGCATCGGATGTGTAATCTGTCTTAAGAGCCATTTTTATATTTTTAAAAATAGTTGATAAGAAAACATCCGGTACAAATTTTAAAAAGGACAACTGATTCAAAGACGGCAACTGAGGAAGCATTATAGTATCAGCACATCGCTTAAAATCTTTGCTATCAAGACCTATCATGAAATCAATATTTAATGGTGAAGCTATTTCATCTTTAAAATACTCACCTACAGTTCGTCCATCAACTCTCCTGATCAGCTCACCAACTAGCCATCCAAAAGTTAAAGCATGATATGCCTGAATTTTGCCCGGCTCGCAATATGTCGACTGATTCTCGAGCACGCGCGTGTATTGGCGCCAATCTGTCCAATTATTTACTGGAATTCCACCTTTGAATCCAAACATCCCCGCAGTGTGACAGAGAAGATCTTTAACTGTGATTTTCTCCTTTCCGTTAGAACCAAACTCTGGCCAGTAATCTCTCACTTGAGCATTAACATCTACCAAACCCCTTTCCATTAATCTCCCAAGGCAAACCGATGTAATTGCTTTTGATACCGAGAATACGTTAACAATTGTATCCCTTTCCCAGCTCTTCGATCGTTCCTCGTCTCGAAATCCACCCCACAAATCAATTAGCTTTTCACCTTCTATCTCAACAGCTAAAGAAGCTCCCAACTCATGGTCAGATTTGATGGAGTGAGAAAAAATTTTTTCAACCTGAGAGAATTTAGGATCGCAATAACCTGATATTTTTGCTGGATTCATAAGATCATTTCAATTTGTTAAATCTAACCACTCTCCGGGTTTAGGAGTAAGTATTGGACTCAAAGTATTGATTGCTGGAGTTTGCAATTTAGTTAATTGTTTTCTAGGCTCCAAAACAGCCTCATCCGTTAATATAAAAGTCCCCCAGTGCATACCGTATGCTTTTGTTACTTCTAAATCTGCTGCAATTTTCAAAGCCTCAGTCGGATCCACATGTTGACCACTCATGAACCAACGCGGCTCAAAAGCTCCTATTGGCAAGAATGCAACATCAATTGGTCCAAATTTTGATCGAATCTTCAAAAAATCCTGAGAATAACCTGTATCACCAGCGTGAAATATAGATTTTAAATTAGTTTTTATAAGCCAACCGCCCCACCAACTTTTATTTCTATCAAAAACACCTCTTCCAGACCAATGTTGTGCTGGAGTAAATATAAAATCTACGCTATCAAGCTGTTTTGAATCCCACCAACCAAACTCAAAGACATTTCTTATTCCCCTTCTTTTTAAAAGCCTCATATCTCCCTTAGGAACGAAGACTTGTAAAGAAGAATTTCTTGCTTGAATTTTTTTAATACTTTTTATGTCTAAGTGATCATAGTGATTATGACTTATTAAAATCACATCTACCATCGGCAATTCTGCCATTGGGACCGCCGGCGGGATTAATCTTTTGGGACCAATCCAACTAAATGGTGAAGCGCGTTTTGAAAACACAGGATCGGTCAAAACAGTGAGATTCTTGTGCTTAATCAGAAAGGTAGAGTGTCCAATCCATACGGCGTAATCATCAGCTGCGAAATCTTTATCCTGCCACTCACTTGAAAGCTCAATTTGAACTCTCTCCGGAGCAGGAGGAGCATCAAGCCTCCACTTGATGACATCTGACAGTGATTTCAAGCCAATAGAAGGATTACTATTTTCATATTGCGCTAAAGAAACACCAGAAAAAAAAGAAAACAACAAACTTATCAAATTAGAAATAAATTTTGTCCGATTTTGATTTGAATTAAATCTCATCACTTTTCCAATCAATCTTGGATAAAGGTTGATTGTCGAATGCTCTAATATCAAGTTTTGAAGCATAAAAATTCTGCTCCATTCCTTTAAATTTTGACAAGCTTAAAAAAAGTTCTCCCTGAGAATAAACTAACTGTGGGACACTTAAACGCTGATTTGCATCAAATTCATCAAGTATTAATTCTTTGATGTAAGCGGTTTTTAAGTCAAGCATTGCAACTACGAGCTCGATTTTATTCTCTCGAGTCGATCTGAGCCAACTCAGTGCTATATCATCGTCACTGACGATCGAGGAATTCACATTTCCAAGCACTTGCAAACCTTTGTCAATCACCGCAACTTTTGAAGATTCTCCCTCATCTATCTCTGATTTAAATTTTACCTCGCCAAAACCTTGAGCTT
>CABXWC010000031.1:0-15567 GCA_902515855.1 uncultured SAR92 cluster bacterium | reverse complement strand
TCGAAGAGCCTGTTGTTCATTTGGAGCACGGCATTGGGCTTTATAAGGGGCTAGAAACATTAATTATTGATAATGTTGAGAGTGAATTCATCGTCTTGATGTATGCTGAAAAATCAATTATTTATTTGCCGGTTTCATCGATTCATTTAATTTCAAGGTTTAGCTCGGGAACAAATATTGTTCCAAAATTAAATCGTTTAGGATCAGATCAATGGGACACTGCAAGAAAAAAGGCTGTCGCTAAGGCAAGAGATACAGCTGTCGAACTTTTAGATGTCTATTCCAGACGAGCGAGTTCCATTGGTTTCTCGTATCGCCCTTTTGAAGTCGAATATCAACAATTTTGCTCTGAATTTAAATTTGAAGAAACGGCCGACCAGTTGCAAGCGATAGATGCTGTAAGAAATGACCTCTTAGATAAAAAACTAATGGATCGACTTATTTGCGGAGATGTTGGCTTTGGAAAGACTGAAGTCGCTATGAGAGCTGCGTTCACTGCGATGGTCAATGCAAAACAAGTTGTGATCTTGGTGCCAACAACCCTTCTAGCACAGCAACATCTTACAACTTTTAGAGACAGATTTTCCGAGTGGCCTTTTCAAATAGAAGAATTATCGAGGTTTAAAAGTGCTACCGAGCAAAAAGCAATTATAAAGCAAGTTGAGGCAGGAAAAGTTGACCTTCTCATTAGTACGCATAAACTACTTTATCAGAATTTAAAATTCAAAAATCTTAGTCTGATGGTAATCGACGAAGAACATAGATTCGGTGTTCGGCAAAAAGAAAAAATGAAGTCCCTCAAGAGCAACATCGACATACTTACGATGACTGCTACACCCATCCCAAGGACTCTCAATCTTGCAATGAACGAAGTGAGAGATCTGTCGATTATAGCTACACCGCCGGAAAAAAGACTATCCGTCAAAACCTTTGTCACTAGTAATCAAACCGCAATAATCCGGGAAGCGATATCAAGAGAAATTCTTCGAGGAGGTCAAGTATATTTTCTCCATAATGATGTGAAGACGATTACCCGGATAACTCAAAAGATTAAGGAATTGGTCCCTGAGGCTACTGTTGATTTCGCTCATGGTCAAATGAGGGAAAGAGATCTTGAGAGAGTAATGTCTGATTTCTACCATCAAGGATTTGCAGTACTTGTTTGTACGACAATAATAGAGACGGGGATCGATATCCCCAGCGCTAATACTATTGTGATCAATAACGCTGATAAATTCGGGCTCGCCCAACTTCATCAACTCAGAGGTCGAGTAGGTCGGTCTCATCATCAAGCTTATGCTTACTTAGTAACAGATGAGGACAAAAAGATAACATCTGCAGCTAAAAAACGCCTAGAGGCAATCTCGATTTCAGAGAAATTAGGGTCAGGGTTTATTCTAGCCACAAATGATCTCGAAATCCGTGGTGCTGGAGAGCTTCTGGGCGATGAACAAAGTGGACATATTCACACTATCGGTTTCACGCTTTATATGGAGATGCTAGAGAGGGCGATTACAGAGCTTCGAGAGGGTAGTTTAAACTATGATATACCACTTATAGCCGACCAGACAGAAATAAATCTCCACGTCCCAACCTACATACCAGAGACATATATTGTGGATGTTAATACTCGACTGATGATGTACAAGCGAATAGCGAATTGTAAAAAAGAAGAGGAAATGCATGAACTACAAGTGGAAATGATTGATCGATTTGGTTTGTTGCCGACTGAAACAAAGAACTTATTTAGTACTAATCATTTGAAACAGCTTGCACATGAACTCGGCATTACAAAACTAGAATTTTCAAAGACGCGTGGCCGAATTAAATTTTCTGATAAAACAAATATCAAACCAGAAAATGTTATAAAACTTATTCAAAATGAACCTGACAAATTCCAACTCAAATCTCAAAATCAATTAAATTTTGTTGTGGAAATCGAACAAGATGATGATCTTTTCAAAAAAATTTCAGATATTCTTGTACAAATAAATTGTAATGAATTAGACATTGCGCAAGGATAGTAGACTTCGTTCTCGGATAACGTTAGAAAATGTTTAGATTTAGCTTATTAAATCCTCTGTATCTTTTTAAATTTACCTTCTTGCTGAGTTTTATTTCAGTCAGCTATGGACAGTCAACCGCACAAATTGATGCACCTGAAAACTGGTATCAAGTTGAAGTAATTCTTTTCAATCAACCATCTAATATCAATAGCGAAACTTCGACTCCCTCCCTACCTCTAAAGTTTTCAGACAATATCATCTACTTGACAAATGTTATTGAAGAAAAACAGAGAGAAAGTCTTATGATTGAAGGAGCATTACTGCCGGAAATTACAAGTTATGATCCCATCTCAGAGCTTGAGCAACACGACAAGACTTTGATGCAATCAATTGACTCTATAAACTTAGAGGAGGATTCATTTGAACTGAAGCGATCAGAAGATGGTGTGTTAGAAGGGTTAGTAATGGAGTATGAGAAGGAGAATTTATTTATACCTGAGTATGAAGACGAATTTCAAATCCTCGATTCAAAGATAAGAGATCTTAACGATACGGCACGATCACTTAATAGGCGTGGTTTTAATGTATTCTTCCATGAATCATGGCGATTTGTTGCAGATGAGTCTGACAGCCAAAATTGGATAGTAGTCGGCGCTGGAGATCAGTTAGATGGGCGCTCTGAAATCGAGGGTTCTATCAGATTCTATAAGTCCAGATTTCTTCATTTTGAAGCAAATCTATGGAAATTAATATTCCCAACTAATATTGAAAATAGTAGTGAACAATATTTCAAACTCCCCGACATACCGGAGGAGTATGAGGAAGAAAGGACCTTTTGGAAACTGAGTAAACTGGTAGAAAACAAAACCACTGAAATTACTGAAAATTACGAAGTCAGCATTGAAAATTATGGCAGCCAATCCGATGAAACTATCGAACAGTCAAATAGCAGGCTAAAAAACTTGATAGCGAAGGACTATGCTATCAACCGATTTGAGCCTGTCCCAGATATAGAAAAAACAGCTCCCGCAAGCAATCTTCTGTTAGATGACTTGTGGACTATAAATCAATCCAAAAGAATCGACGATGGTAAACTCTACTACTTAGATCATCCCGCGCTTGGAATGATAATAAATGCTAAGTCCTATGAACCTAAACCAATAAATATTGAGCCAGAGAATCAGAGCAATTCTTCCCCAGATAATGTGGATTTTTGATCAAAATAGCTTGCATTGTAGATCAATTTGCTGGTATCGAAACCCAAACTATTAGCCTCAGAAATAAATTGATCGATTACAGTTTTAGAGACAACTTTTGTTCTCGACAACAGCCAAAGGTAGTCATGACTATTGCCCGTTACGTACGCGTAGCTTCCCTCACTATATCCGAAAATCAAATAGGAACTGTAAAAGGGACCGAAGAAAGAAACTTTTAGATGACCGATACTTTGATCCTCTAAAAAGTATGCTTTTCCAGTTGCCTGTTTCCACTGATTAGATTCTAAATGATATCCTCTATTCAGCACTTCTATGCCTCCATCATTACGATTAGCATAGGTGGCAGTTACATCAGTCAATCCTCTCTCAAATCTGTTATCAATTCTGGCAATCTCGTGCCAAACACCAAGATAACTATCCAAAGAAAAATTTGTTACTGGGAGAACAGTCTCAGGTTTACTTGTGCAGCCAGACAGAATAAAAAAAAGTAAAATAATTTGAAGATTGCCATTCAATATAGGTCTCATGGTGATCCTAAATGAGTTCATTCATCTTTCTCATTTGATTTTAGATAAAGAGTTGATGTTGGGAAAGCGACTTCGGCGCCGTTGAGCTCAATAATCTCTGAAATTTTAAGCATAATATCTTGTTTAATTTCATGAAAAATAGCCCAGTCTGTGGTTTTAGTAAAGGTATAAACAAAGAAATCTACCGAACTCTCAGAGAAAGTATTAAAATTTACCATCAGAGTTTGACTGTTATCAATTTGATCGTGTGCCTCGAGCATATTTTTGACGCCTGAAACAATTTTTTTCATTTTTTTCAGATCATCATAGCGAATCCCTATCGTTTCATATATTCGCCGATTGCTCATTCGAGACGGATTCTCTACTGAAATACTGGCAAAAATTGAGTTTGGAATATACAAAGGCCGCTTACTAAAAGTTCTAATTCTAGTTAACCTCCATCCAATATCTTCAACAGTCCCCTCAATTTCTTTATCTGGAGATCGAATCCAATCGCCTACAGAAAATGGCCGATCAAGATAAATCATCAAACCTCCGAAGAAGTTCGCAAGTAAATCTTTCGCTGCAAAACCAACCGCGATCCCTCCAATGCCGCCAAATGCCAACAACCCGGAGACACTATAATCAAAGAGTTGCATTACAGTGAGTAAAACAACAATCAGGACTGATGCTCGCAATAACTTTGATATAGCCTTTACCGTTGTTGGATCAACAGGGTCTGAAAGAAACTTTTGACTAATTAGATTATCTTCGGACTTTTTGATAAAGGAATTCAAAAAGACCATTAAGAACAGGAGCAGAAATAGCTTATTTCCTATTAGAACATTTTGATACACATAGCTTGGCAGCAAGTCAGTTGAGAATAACGTTAATAAATTAAAGCCTACAAGCCAACCCATAAACCTAATAGGTGTTCTGAGTGCATGAACGAGGGCATCATCCCAAGTATTTTTTGTTTTTTTCGCTTTAAATTCGAGCTTATTTAATATTAATCTGCAAGAATAATTGAACAGAAGAATAAAAATAAAAATACCTACTATTTCTATGGCCCAAAAATATTCCAGCTCCTTCGCCGTTTTGATCCAAGATAATAATGATTCCATTGATTTCTCTCTTCTTAATTAGTTAAGTACATCAATAAGGTATTAATCTGTTTAGCTCTTCACGGACTCTTTCAAAACGTTTTAATTCAATGTCTTTAATTGTATCATCTCGTGCAGAGCGCCACATTAAGTTCAAAATATCATTACTTGGATTCTGATGCTCCTCTAAGAATGATAAGACTTCCAATGCTCCTTCGCGACAATTACAAACAAGGGTTACATCACAACCTGATTCATATGCCAATTTTGCCCGATCTTTATAGTCCCCAGCAATTTCAGCTCCCTTCATACTAAGGTCATCGCTAAAAATAATACCTTTAAATTCAAAATTCTTCCTAAGAACTGTTCTCAACCAAAATGACGAATATGTGACGGGATTTTTATCGATTTTTGGAAAAGTCATATGTGCGGGCATTATTGCATCTAAACTGGGAATCAATTTTTGAAATGGTACTAAATCATGTGATGTAATTTCTTCCAGTGACCTATAATCCACTGGATGCTCTATATGACTGTCCTCTACAACACTTCCATGACCAGGGAAGTGTTTCCCAACGCAAGGCAGACCTGCATCATGAATGCCACTAATAAAAGCTCCTGCCGCAAGGGAGACAGTATCAGGATTTTCTGAGAATGATCGATCTCCTATTACAGAACTTCTAAACCTATCAACATCAATTACTGGAGCAAAACTAAAATCGACAAAGCAAGATCTGATTTCCGTAGCCATAAGCCAACCAACGTCTCTGATGAACTTAATAGCTGACTCATTTGATCTTGAAAGCATATCACCTAATTTTTGCATCGATGGAAGTCGAACAAAGTCAGTTTGAAACCGTTGAACTCGTCCACCTTCTTGATCAACTGCAATTAACATTTGAGGTGAAATGCTCTTGATGTGCTGAGTTAAATTAATAAGTTGCCGTTTACTAGAGTAATTCCTTGCGAAAAGTATTACTCCACAAACATTCGGGTTTAAAAGCAGCTTTTGATCTTCAACTGATAGCGACTCACCCTCAATATCAAGCATCAATCTCCCGAAAAACTTTTTTTTAGGCAAACTCATTTAAAAGCCTTTTTTATTTGTATTGATAATCTTTGGCTCGATCATATCATCTGAAAACTTAATAAAATACTTTACGAGGATAGACAAATTAATTTTACTGTATATAATTACAGCATTCTTTTTGTGAAGTGAGAGAAGCATTATGAAAATATTAACAAGCCGACAAAGACAAATTTTTGATTTAATCAAAAACTGCGTTGAGGAAACAGGATATCCGCCAACCAGGGTAGAAATTGCCTCGAGACTAGGTTTTAAATCTCCCAATGCAGCTGAGGATCACCTTAAAGCGCTTGCAAAAAAAGGAGTTATCGAAATGATTCCAGGAGCTTCTAGGGGTATCAGAATAATTCAGCAAGACAGAGGATTGCCAATTGTTGGAAGAGTAGCAGCTGGCGAACCAATTCTCTCAGAGGAAAATATTGATGATTATCAAGAAATGTCTGGAAGTTCATTTCATCCAAACGCCGATTACTTTTTGAGAGTTCAAGGAGAAAGTATGATAAACGTGGGGATTTGTGACGGGGATTTGTTGGCAGTTCGGCAACAGCAAATTGCTGAGAATCACCAAATTATTGTTGCTCGAGTCGATGGTGAGGTGACCGTTAAGAGATTCAAAAAGACCATGAAAGATTTTGAAGTACACCTCTTGCCTGAAAATAAAGACTTTCAACCTATAGTAGTAGACTTAAGATCGCAAAGCTTTGATATCGAGGGTCTAGCGGTAGGAATTCTCAGAACAAATTTGTAAAGTTATTAATGAATACTGTGCTGCTTGGGATCAAAATTAACAGTTTTGGTAACATTTTCTCCATCATTAATATTGACAGCAGCCTTTATTCCTGCATCTATCATCACCTTTGCTACATCTACATGCTTATCTCCCAGATACTGCATTACAGGCTCTGAAAAATTTATTGTAACCAAGGGTTCACTTGAGCCTGATCTTTGAAGAACAATTTCTCCATCATCCAGTAAAACGAGCTCATATTCAGTAAGTGCCATTAACAAAATCCTCTGTGCTTTAAATGTTGTTCAGTTGATTCAAATATACACATGACAATAACATAATGATCGCTGTTTGTCTGAATCTAAAATATAAGTTTTTTATTTGACTACCTGAAGATCCATATTGCCTTAATTTACTGCCGACCACTTACCATTATCGTAGAAGGCATTCCAGCCCGTCGGTTTACCATTTTTTTCGCTTCTCACATATTGCTCTTTTGTTTTTCGACTGAATCTAATTATGGTGTCATTGCCGTCTGAATCTTGCAAAGGGGCGTTGAGTAGAAACTGATATTTATCATCAATGCTAGCCTTGTAAGGTAAAAGCTCTCGAACAAGCGGTGCTCGTGTCTCTCTATGCCTAGGGAACTGGCTCGCCGCTAAAAATAAGCCAGATGCGCCATCCCTCAAAACATAATGATCGTCCACCTTTTCACATTTTAAATCAGGCATTGCGATAGGATCTACCTTTGGCGGTGCAGGCTCACCATTCCTTAATAACTTTCGAGTATTTTTGCATGGTTCTCCGGCACTATTCTCCCCTGTACACCCGAAATATTTACCAAATCTGCCATTTTTTAATTGCATTTCGCTTCCGCATTTATCACATTCGAGGGTTGGCGTAATCTTATCTATTATATCTTTCGGATAAGAAAATAATTTTTCCGGCTTCAAAGGTGGCTTTGAGGTGTCAAACATGCAATTTTCATATCGTACCGATATATCATTCCAATATTTAGTAGCCAAGTTTTCAATATCACCTACAACGATATGTGACAAATTTTGAGGTAGATAGTCAAACAAAGTACTGGTTTTTAAAAAAAATAGTGGCATGTAATATTCAATACCATTTGGGCTGATACCCTTGCGCACAGATTTATAAATATTTGACTTTAATGGATCACTGTCAAAATATTTAACCCAATTTGATGAAAATATATCAATTGCAGGTTTGTCCAATGGAAATTCATTAGCGGGAATTAGATTAATATTTTCGACCTGGCAAGTGCTTACTTGAGTTGCGGTCTCAAAAATTCTTATTGACTCAATTTCATCATCAAATAAATCTATTCTAAATGGATTAGCGACACCCATGGGATAGATGTCGATAATCGAGCCTCTGAGTGCAAATTCACCATGTTCATAAACCGTTTGAACTCTTCGATATCCACCAGCAGACAAACGCTGTTGTAATTCATTTGAATCAAAATTATCTCCAACTTTATAAATAAAAGTTCTAGATGATATGAACTCTTTTGGAGGTAAATAGTTCATTAAAGTTGTGATGGGCACGATCAATGCGCCTCTGGAGATGTTGGATAATTTCGATAAAGTTTCAAGGCGTTTCGATATTAGATCTTGATGAGGTGAGAACACGTCATAGGGTAAAGTTTCTCTGTCAGGGAATGAGAGTATTGGTACATTTGTATCTTTCAGGAAAAAGTTTAGGACGCTTGTCAGCGAGTTTGCCTCTTGCGCGCTTGAGGTAATAACAAGCGATAGCGAATTATTTTTTTCGATAGCCTCTGACAGCAAAAGATGTTTGGCAGTATCTAGCATATCCAGTTTAATATTCATTTGAACAAGTCATTGTACGAGTTCTTAATGGACATCGTTCTTATTTTCGGAACTTTAATTGACCTGTTTGTCTTCAACTAGGGTAAAACTCTCTGCCTCTAATTTGAGATTATTATATCCGATGTATTCACGAAAAATTAATCTCAATCATGCTGTGACAAATAACGAAAGAAATGCAGTTATTTTTTGCTTTTCTGTATTTATTAACTGGTATGAATTAAAAGGTGAGCCTATAATAGAGGGCCATAAAAGCTACTTTATCTCGAATACAAAAGACTCTTCACTCCGGATTTACTTCGGCTTGACGGCTTAACCAATTTCGAGTGATAAGAAGATTCATTTTGAGGTTTTTGAGGAAAAGTCTTGAAAAGCGAATTACTTAAAATCAATGGTGGATTAGATCTTCCGATCGCAGGTAAACCTAATCAGGTTATCTCAAGCGCTTGCGACTCTAAAAAGATAGGAATAATTGGTGCTGATTACGTAGGGCTCAAGCCCACGATGGCTGTTAGGGAAGGAGACTGCGTCAAAAAAGGTCAAATTCTATTTTCTGATAAGAAAAATGAGCTTGCTAAAATTGTTTCACCGATAAGCGGCAAAGTTTCTCAAATTAATAGAGGAGCACGAAGGATTCTTCAGTCTGTAGTAATTGACCGTGAGGGTGATGAAGAGATTTGTTTTGAAAAGTTTAGTGAATGCTCTATAGAGAGCACAGATAGAGAAAAAATAAGAAATATTCTTGTTGAATCTGGGCAATGGGTGGCATTAAGAACTCGACCCTATTCAAAGGTGCCAGATATTCGGTCTAATCCAAACTCGATTTTTGTAACAGCAAGTGATTCTAATCCATTGTCAGTGAATCCTGATGTAGTGATTAAGCAGCAAACAGAATATTTCTCTTTCGGGATGAGAGTTTTGTGTAAATTGTGCGATGGGAATATTCACCTGTGTACTGATGCGAGCTCGAACATCTTAATTAACGATATGCAGCAGATAAAGCATACGAGATTTGCAGGCAAGCATCCCGCAGGACTTGCTGGAACTCATATTCATTTTCTTGATCCAGTTAGCAGTTCAAAGACCGTATGGGTTATCAATTATCAAGATGTAATAGCGTTCGGATATTTATTTTTGACTGGAAACATATATTCTAGAAGGATTATTTCGATTGCCGGACCTCAAGTTAAAGCGCCGAGATTAGTTGAAACAATTTTAGGGGCAGATTTAGATGAGTTAGTGAGCAATGAGCTCTTTGAAGGCGAGAGTCGAGTGATTTCGGGATCAGTCTTATCTGGAAGGGAAAGTTCAGGTAATTTTTCATATTTGGGACGCTACCATAATCAAATATCAGTTATTGAAGAAGGTCGAGACAGACAAATCCTTCATTTTTTAAGATTAGGGAATAATAAACATTCGGCGTTACCTATCTTTATGTCAAATTTTGCAAAAAAACTTTTCAATATGACGACAAGCACCAATGGCTCGGAGAGAGCAATGGTTCCGGTGGGGGGTTATGAAGATGTTACGGTTTTAGACATCTTACCAGCTCCTTTATTGAAATCACTGATCGTTAAAGATAGTGAAATGGCTCAAAATTTAGGATGTTTGGAATTAGATGAAGAAGATATGGGTTTATACACGTATGTATGTGTAGGTAAACATGAGTATGGAACTATGCTTAGAGAGAATTTAACTCAAATTGAAAAGGAAGGTTAATTTAAATGAGAAAAGTGCTGGATAAATTAGAAGCAGACTTTCATCCAGGTGGGAAATGGGAAAAGTTTTATCCGCTTTTTGAAGCGATAGATACCTTTTTGTATAAACCTTCAAGCACGACTAAGAATAGCTCTCATGTTAGAGACAACATCGACCTGAAGAGAGTAATGATTACCGTTTGGCTTGCTACTTTCCCAGCTATGTTTTTTGGGATGTGGAACATTGGTTTTCAAGCAAACACGATTATGGCGGAGATGGGTATGTCCTCTCAGGAAGGCATTCGAGGTTTATTTATTGGTCTTTTAGCCGGATACGATGCTTCAAGTCTTTGGGATAATATGATCCATGGGGCAGCTTATTTCTTACCCATCTACATAACCACTTTTTTAGTTGGTATTACGTGGGAAGTTATTTTCGCATCAGTAAGAAAGCATGAGGTAAATGAAGGATTTTTTGTTACGTCAGTTTTATTTGCTTTGACTTGTCCTCCTGATTTGCCCCTTTGGATGGTAGCGATTGGAATAAGTTTCGGCGTAGTTATTGGGAAGGAAATCTTCGGCGGTGTTGGTAAAAACTTTCTCAACCCAGCTTTAACCGGAAGAGCGTTCTTATATTTTGCGTATCCTGCATACATGAGTGGTGATGCTGTTTGGACTGCAGTTGATGGCTACAGTGGAGCAACAATGCTCTCGGTGGCCGCTAGTGATGGATTAAATGCGGCGAGTCAGGCGAATAGTTGGATGGAGTCTTTTCTTGGAACAATTCCCGGTTCAATTGGTGAAACGTCAACCCTAGCAATTATGATTGGTGGAGGAATCTTACTATACATGAGAATAGCATCATGGCGGATCGTTCTGGGAATTTTAATCGGTTCTCTGCTTTTATCTGAACTATTTAATCTGATCGATTCAGATAATCCAATGTTTGAGCTTCCCTTCTATTGGCATTGGGTAATCGGAGGTTTTGCATTTGGTGCGATTTTCATGGCGACCGATCCTGTTTCTGCAGCGATGACAAATACTGGGAAATTTTGGTATGGCATCTTGATCGGTGTAATGGTTATCTTAATCAGAGTTGTAAATCCAGCATTCCCAGAAGGGATGATGTTAGCAATTTTGTTTGCAAATCTTTTTGCTCCACTTTTTGATCATTTTGTGGTGAACGCTAACATAAGGAGAAGAATGGCACGTGGCTAATGAATCAGTCTCCAAGACAATAACAGTCGCAGTAACTCTTTGCGTAGTTTGTGCAATTGTTGTGTCGTCTGCTGCAGTATTTTTGCGAAGCGCGCAAGAAAAAAATAAACTACTTGATCTTAAGGCAAATATCTTAGCCTCTGCGGGTCTACTAAAAGCTGGAATTGGAATAGAAAAACAGTTCGAAGCAATTTCAGCCAGAGTCATTGATCTGGAGACTGGTCAATATGCTGACCACATTGATCCAAGTGCTTATGACCAGAGGAAGTCCTCCAAAGACCCGGAGATGTCAAAATCACTAACTCCGTCTGAAGATATTGCAAAGATAAAGCGTCGGGTGAGGTATGCAACAGTTTATTTGTCGGAGGTAGATGGAAAAATAGACAAACTTATATTGCCAGTGAGCGGATACGGGTTATGGTCAACTCTTCACGGATTTATTGCTCTTGAATCAGATTTCAGCTCTGTAGCAGGCATCGGTTTTTATGAACATGCGGAAACTCCAGGATTAGGAGGTGAAGTTGATAACCCAATTTGGAAAGCATCTTGGATAGGGAAGAAGGCATATGATGGTGATAATGTCAAAATTGAGGTTATCAAGGGTAGGGTAAATAAAGATCTTCCTGAAGCTCTTTATCAGATCGATGGGCTCGCAGGAGCAACTTTGACGACTCGTGGAGTAGATAACTTAGTAAAATATTGGTTGGGCGACAATGGTTTTGCTCCATTCATAAGGTCATTAAAGATAGGGGATGAGATGTATGTCCAAAACTAAGGATATTTTGCTTGACCCACTATTTAACAATAATCCAATAGCTTTGCAGATACTTGGTATCTGCTCTGCATTAGCAGTGACCTCTAGCATGAAAGTATCTTTCGTTATGTGCATTGCTTTGACCGCTGTAGCAGCTTTCTCAAACCTTTTTGTATCGCTTATAAGAAATCAAATTCCAAGTAGCATTAGGATAATTGTTCAGATGACGATAATAGCTTCACTTGTCATTGTTGTGGATCAAATCTTGAAAGCTGTGGCATATGACATCAGCAAACAACTATCTGTTTTTGTTGGCTTAATCATAACTAACTGCATTGTCATGGGTAGAGCTGAGGCATTTGCGATGAAAAATCCCCCGTTACCCAGTTTTATGGACGGTTTGGGCAATGGACTGGGTTACAGCTTAATACTCATGATAGTTGCATTCTTCAGAGAGCTTTTTGGAGCTGGAACGTTATGGGGAATTGTCATCCTGCCAACTACGACAAATGGAGGATGGTATGTTGCGAACGGCATGATGTTGATGCCGCCAAGTGCATTCTTCATTATTGGGCTTCTTATTTGGGCGCTACGAAGTTGGAAAAAGTCTCAAATTGAGAAAGCTGAGTATAAGCTTTCGCCAAATGCAAAGCCCAGTGAGGTGACCTAATGGAGTATTATCTCAGCCTCCTAGTTAGATCAATTTTTATAGATAATATTGCTTTGAGCATGTTCTTAGGAATGTGTACATTCATTGCACTATCAAAGAAGATCGATGCAGCGATTGGTCTGGGTATAGCTGTAATAGTTGTGCAAACTATAACAGTCCCAGTGAATAACCTTATATACAATTATTTGCTAGCTGATGGAGCTCTAGCTTGGGCTGGATTAGAAAGCGTAAACTTAAGTTTTTTAGTCTTTTTATGCTTTATTGGTGTCATCGCATCAATTGTTCAAATTTTAGAAATGGTTTTAGATAAGTATGTTCCTGCTCTTTACAATGCTTTGGGAGTTTTCTTACCTCTTATTACAGTTAATTGCGCAATATTAGGAGGTTCGCTTCTAATGCAAGAAAGAGGGTATAACCTTGCAGAGAGTGTCGTATTTGGATTTGGATCAGGTACATCTTGGGCTCTTGCGATTGCAGTTATCGCCGGTATTCGAGAGAAATTGAAGTACAGCGATATCCCAGAAGGACTTCAAGGTCTAGGAATCGTTTTTATTACAGTTGGCCTTGTGTCACTCGGGTTTATGTCATTTGGTGGAATTGATTTATAAAGTGGAGGAAAAACATTAATGGATGCGCAGTTAGAAATTGTTTTGGGTGTTGCCATGTTCACGGCAGTGATTCTGGCTCTTGTTATTTTAATATTGATTGCCAGAAGTAAATTAGTCGCTTCTGGAGATGTGAATATTGAAATAAATGGTGAAAAAACAATAGCTGTGCAGGCGGGAGATAAGCTCTTGCAGACACTTTCCTCTGCTGGATTATTTCTTCCATCCGCTTGCGGCGGTGGTGGCAGTTGTGCTCAGTGCAAGTGCATAATCAATGATGGAGGTGGGTCTATGCTGCCCACGGAGGAGGCACATTTTACAAGGAGAGAGGCATTAGAAGGATGGAGACTGTCCTGTCAAACGCCAGTTAAACAAGATATGAAGGTTCAAGTACCTGAAGAAGTCTTCGGGGTAAAGCGCTGGGAATGTACTGTTGAATCTAATCCAAACGTCGCAACATTTATAAAAGAACTAACTTTAAAGCTTCCAGAGGGCGAAGATGTGGCCTTCAGGGCGGGTGGTTATGTTCAGCTAGAGTGCCCACCACATCATTTAAAGTACTCTGATTTCAACATAGATGAAGAATATAAAGGAGATTGGGAGCATTTTAATTTCTTCGAGCATGAGTCCATTGTTACTGAACCTGTTATAAGAGCCTACTCGATGGCCAACTATCCGGAGGAGAAGGGAATCGTAAAATTCAACATTAGAATTGCAACTCCTCCTCCTAGATCGAAAGGGATTGTACCTGGTCAGATGTCTTCATATGTTTTTAGTTTAAAACCTGGCGATAAGGTTACAGTATATGGACCTTTTGGAGAGTTTTTTGCGAGAGATACAGAGAATGAGATGATTTTTGTAGGAGGTGGCGCAGGAATGGCACCTATGAGATCGCATATTTTTGATCAATTGAAACGAATTAATTCTAAGAGAAAAATTAGTTTTTGGTATGGAGCAAGGTCGCTACGCGAGTGTTTTTACTCCGAAGAATATGATGCATTAGCAGCTGATAATGATAATTTCGACTGGCATTTAGCTTTATCAGATCCTCAGGCTGAAGATAAATGGAATGGACTCACGGGGTTTATCCATAATGTCCTATTTGAGCAGTATTTAAAAGATCATGAAGCTCCTGAAGACTGTGAATATTATATGTGTGGCCCACCGATGATGAATGCGGCTTGCATAAAGATGCTAAATGATTTGGGTGTAGAGAATGAAAATATTATGCTTGATGATTTTGGTGGCTGATTAAATTAAGCAATTAGTAATATGAATTTTTTACGCATTTTGTGTTGCAGCTTTGGTTTTTTATTTCTTGGTGGATGTGACCACGGTCCAGAGGTAATCAAAATAAGTGGAGCTAAATTTGGCACACTCTATAGTGTGATTGTTATTGCGGATCAGATACCACCACCCAACTTGGAAGAGTTAATCGATGATAGATTAGATTTAATAGATATCTCCATGTCCACTTATAAGGTTGACTCAGAAATTAGTGAGTTTAATAGGTTAATGCCGGGCGAAAAATCATCTATCTCTGATGACTTTGTATCAGTTTACAGAACCTCGAAGGAGATATGGGAAATCAGCAATGGTGCTTTCAATCCTGCAATTGGTCCATTAGTAGATTTGTGGGGCTTCGGCCCAGAGAAAAAGAACGATCACATCCCGATGGCTCAAGAAATCGATAAACTTTTATTAGCCTCCAAATTTTCTAATGTGAGTCTCCAAAATAGTGATGATAACTTTAACTTAGTTAAGTTGGATAATGTGAATCTTGACTTTTCAGGAGTTGCGAAAGGTTATGCTGCGGATGTGATTGCAGATTTGCTTGAGATGAGTGCTCTACCAAACTACTTAATCGAAATTGGTGGTGAAATGCGAGTTAGTGGTGTCAACTTGGAAGATAAACCGTGGAGATTAGCAATTGAATCACCCTCAGAAATTAAACGAATAGAGACTGTTATTAGCGGGATAAATGGTGGCATTGCAACTTCTGGGGACTATAGAAATTACTTTGAAGTCGAGAATGAAAGATACTCACATACGTTGGATCCAAGAACAGGTTATCCAGTGAGGCATTCCCTTGCTTCAGTGACTGTGATAGCAGAAACTGGTGCT
>CABXWC010000030.1:0-18664 GCA_902515855.1 uncultured SAR92 cluster bacterium | reverse complement strand
GCAATGTTACTCATCACTCTTTTTTCAGTCTCAGCATCCAAAGACGCTGTAGGCTCATCCAGAATTAAGATAGGTGTGTTTTTCAGCAAGGCTCGAGCGATCGACAATCTTTGTCTCTGACCCGTTGACAACTTTCCACCCCTTTCTCCAAGCTCAGTTTCATAATTTAATGGCATGTCATTTATGAAATCATCAGCACATGCAATTTTTGAGGCATCAATTATTTCGGCCTCAGTCGTGGACTCTATGCCATATGCAATATTTTCTTTTACAGATTTTGCAAATAATATATTTTGCTGAAGCGCAATCGAAACATTTGATCTTAAATCTGATGTGGAAAAATCTTTAATATCAGTGCCATTTATTAACACTGTTCCTCGATCAGGATCATAAAGTCGCAGTAAAAGCGACAGTAATGTTGATTTACCGCTCCCTGTTCCACCAACAATTGCAGTAATAGTTCCTAATGTTGCTTCTAAGTTAATATCCGACAGGATGGAATGATCTTTTTCGTAGGAAAATGCAACGTTCTCAAATGAGACTTTCTGAATTGTTTTTGGGAAATCTTTTGGATTAACTTTTTCCTTGATCTCTGGCTCAATATCTAAGATATAAAAGGCTCGTCTTAGACCCATTATCAAGTCTTGAACAATCGATATTATGTAAGAGGCTTCCCATACCTGGGCTGCCAACTCTTCACCTTGAGCCGAGGCAGCCCTATACGCTCCCAGATTCCATGCTGCAAATCCAACAAAAGCAACCACACCTCCAAGATATGTAGATTTTTCGATGATAGACCAAGTTGCCATGAAATATTCTGCAACTATAAAGCCACCAATACTTAGAAGAAGAGAAATTAAAAGATAGATCGATATATACAACCGCATCTCAAATGCAGCGTTTAAGGCATGCTTTGAATCATGACTAAATCTTCTCATCATCTCCTCTTCAGCACTATTTGCTTTCACAACACGCGAGGCCGCGAGGTTTTCCTGGATTCTAGATGTTAACGCACTATTTAACTCTCTAGACAATCTCGCTTTCTCTCTAATTATTGGTACAAATTTTTTACTTACTAAGAACATTAAAATGGAAATGACAAAAATAATTAATCCAAACCATGGCGAGAAAAACAAAAGAACCAAAGATGCAAAAAATATCCAGCCCACCACACGAAGCGGAGTCATGACACACCACTGGAGTACATTTGTAATAGTCGCGCTATCTTGATAAACCCGATAAATTAAGTCACCCGTGCGCGACGAGCTATGATATCTAAGAGAGAGATGCTCTGCTCTACTCAGCATCTCTACACGTAGTTGTTGGTTTACTCTCTGAAAAATCCAAATCATGTAATACGTACCAAAAACAATCGATCCATAAACAATAATTACCCAAAAACCACCACCGATTATCATTCGATCTCTCAAAGTGTCTCTTTCGGAAAGACTCAAAAGCTCTTCATTTTCTCCACCATCCGAAACAAAGGAATCATTTAGGAATAGCATACTTGCTTGTAAAGATTGTAGTTTTTCTCCTTGAAGCAGTTTGTTGTAGACTAAATCCTCCACAAGAACCATTGATCCAAGGACAAGAACTCCACTGAAAATAGTCAGTGAAATATAAGCGAGTAAATGCTTAATTTGAGGTCTATAGAATGGCCAACATCGTTTTAAATAACTCCAGACTTCACTGAGAGTTACTGGGCGACTGTCATCAGTGGAAGTCAAAAATATCCCTCCGCATGAAATCGTGTCCATGGTTCCCGCTTGCCTATCCCATATCCTGTGAGGAACCCTTCTTTAAGCCAAGAAACAAATTTTGGATATTGTTTTAAATCATCTATCTTATCCAATGCAGATATCCATGGTCGCTGATCATAACTAACCTGCCGTGGGATATATTTCCCATCCTCAAAAACCGCATAGCATGCATGAGTTCTCCCGCATCTCGGTTGGCCAACACTACCTGGATTAATATAAGTCTTACGGCCTAGTTTATGCGTGAATTGAATATGATTATGACCAAATAGTACAAGCTCAGAATCATTTCCTGGATCTAGCGCTTCAAAACTTGACGCATCAGCATATGGAATCGCTGCGGGTATCGATCTATCAAGCTGACCATGATGCAGAAAGAATCCTACGCCACCGATTTCGTACTTATCACTGAAAGTATACGTTTTTGTGGTCTCAATAATTTCGGATGGTATTTGTTTGAAGGCCCATTGATTGTATGCGCGCCAATCTTCTGGCCATTTATCAATCAATACATGATCGAGTAAAATTTCATCATGATTTCCCATAATATTAATGTCAGGCTGTACATCAAGCAAAATTTCTGCTGTCTCTTTTGGTTGAGGCCCGCTTAAAACAGAATCTCCAAGAAAAACAAGAAAATCATAGTCTGACTCCCTCTTAAGAACTGCTTTGAGCCCCTCGGCATTTCCGTGTATATCACTTATGACAAGAATTTTTCCCTGCTTAGAGGTCATCAATCACTCCAAATCGTTTTTAATTCGTGTAACGTAAAGTCCCGAATGTATTGTGTTCCGGAATATGATAAAAAAACGATCGGATTAATATAACCATCAGGGAGAAAGCAAAAAGAGCCCGACAATAATCCATTATCTATAAAAATCTCAATAGACGTTTTATCGACTAGCAGACGAACTGAAATTTCTTTTCCTTTTGGTAGTCCAATAGTTTTTCGACCTTTGACAATTTTATGCTCACCACTAGATTGCATGCTAAATTCATTATTTTTCCAATCAAATGATAAATAATGTCCTCGAATCACAAGATACAGAGATTTGGAAGATGCCTTGTCTAAATTGAAAGAGACATCAAATAGCTTAGCACTCGTTTTTGGAATAAAAGATTTACCCTTGGAGACTTCGAATTCAGCAACATTAATTGTGTTTAGATAAAGCGATCTAATTTCATCAATTGGCCACCGATGAACAATTGGTTTTCCGTTTATATTTTTTAAAGTCAACTCTAATGGAAACGATAATTGTTGATTAAACGGCATTTCAGGATAGCGGCCACCTGCCATCCAGGAAATTTGAATTCTACGATCATTTTCCGTGTTACTCCAAGTTTGAGAAGCATAGCCATTTCTTCCATATTCAAATAAATTATTTGAACTCTCCTCAGTAAATAACTCACCATCAAATGAACCAACTATGTAGGTCCCATTCGCACCAGAAAAAATCCATTTCTCATTTCCATTATTATCGGATAATGAAAAAAAATCAGGGCACTCGCAGTCTGAAGTAAGTTGAATATCCTGAAATTTCTCCCAAGATTTAGCATCGAAAGACCTAAGCAAACAAAATTTATCTTCAGTAAGATAGAGGGCCATAATCCACTGTTGTGTTTTTGCGTGCCACACCACCCGTGGATCTCGGTCTTCACCCACCATAGTCTTCACTACTGGATTATTCGCATACTTCTCCCAGCTGACTCCGTTATCTAAACTGTATGCCATACACTGAGTGTAAGATGCCTCCGAGTCATCACGATTAGCTGCTGTATAAAATAGAATAATTGCATTTTCTCCAAGGCCAGACGTATTGTTATGGTCAACAACTGCTGATCCAGAGAACATGCTACCCATTTTATCAGGATGTAAGGCATGATCTTTCTGCTCCCAATGGAGCAGATCACTACTTACAGCATGGCCCCACCACATCGGACCCCAAGTATTGGCCTCGGTATTGTGTTGAAAAAAAAGATGCCAAACTCCATTAAAATAAACGAGGCCATTGGGATCATTGATCCACTTTCTTTTTGATGTGAAGTGAAATTGAGGTCTATGAATCTCAGTATATTCGGTCAAAAATTTACACCCTCTTGTTTATTGTTTTCTTACCCATGTGATTATATTTTTATATGATTTGTTAAACACATGTTTAGAACATACTGTCACCCATTTTAATCTGGGTGAGTTTCAGAGGATAACCTGAATACAAGATATGATCAAAGAACTAATCTATTGCATAATGTTGACAAATAAAGGATTTCTCGATGTCAAAATTTGATCTTAAAGACAAGGTTACTGTTATCACTGGTGCCGCCGGTGGAATAGGTACCTTTTTAAGTCGAGAATTTTTAAGTGCGGGTGCAAAGGTAGTTCTTGCAAGCCGAGATTTGGATAAATTAAATGCGCTTGCGACTGAACTTAATAGTGAAAATACTCAGGTGGTGGAGACGGATATTGTCGATCCAGAATCTGTTGGAGCAATGGTGAAAAAGGTTACTGAACATTTCGGTAGGATCGATATTTTAATAAATAATGCGGGTGGTGGGGCGATGCCCAAATTACCCGAGGAAATTCCATTTGAAGAATGGAAACGAATGATTGACGTTAATCTAACCGGCGCTTTTAATTGCTGCATCGCCGTTGGCAAACAGATGATCAAGCAGGCCTCAGGTAAAATTATAAACGTGTCCTCGACCGCAGGGACAAAAGGTAATCCCGGCATGTTGCATTATTCTGCCGCGAAAGCTGGGTTGATCAGCATCACTAATAACTTGGCATACAGCTGGGCTCAACATAATATTTGTATTAATGCGATAGCACCAGGACTTATATCCACGCCTGCAATGATTAAATGGGGAGCGATACCACCGTCTGTTGATGAAGATGGCAATGAAGTACCTCGACTTTCGCTACCTCCAGGGCCAATCGATGTTGCAAATATGTGCAGGTTTCTAGCATCAGAAGCTTCAGATATGATTACCGGGGAAGTTATTCCAATCAGAGCTTGGAATCCTACAGAACGATTTTGGACTTAAATTATTATGGTTACGACATTTACAACTCCTATAAAAACAACTCAAAATGATCTTGATTTAGTGGGTGGAAAAGGAAGATCACTCGCTCGAATGTCTTGCGCTGACTTCAATGTGCCAGGTGGATTTCTTGTTACAACAGATGCTTATAAAAAATTTATAGAAGATAGTGATTTAAAATCAAAAATCATTGAGTTTGCTAAGCCGGAACTGCGTGATGGATATCCTAACTTTGAAATGTGTTCAAAGAAAATCAATGAAATCATAACTAATGCAGATATCGACATTAATATTACTGATCAAATAAGAGCTGCGTATTCTGAACTTGATCAAAATAAGCTGTCCGTTGCCGTCCGATCCTCAGCCAATGCTGAAGATTTACCTGATTTTTCCTTTGCCGGTCAGCAGGAAACATTCCTTAATGTCAGCGGTGAAGATGAGGTCGTGTCAGCAGTGAAAAAATGCTGGTCCTCGTTATGGACATCGCAAGCCATTAGCTATCGCCACCAGAATGGTATAGATCAATCCAGCGTCGCGATGGGGGTAGTTGTACAAATTATGATTCCTTCTGAAGTATCTGGAATTTTATTTACTGCAAATCCAACTAATGGCGAGCGATCAGAAATGATTATAAATTCAAGCTTTGGGCTTGGAGAGGCAGTGGTTGGTGGTCAGGTTACTCCTGATACATTCATCGTTGACAGGAAAACACTTTCTTCAAAAGAAACTGTTTTAGGTCCAAAAGAGCATCAAATTGTTTACGATGGCGATCAGGGCATAAAACTAGAAAAAGTGTCAAAATCAGATCAAGCGATTTCCTCATTATCTGACTCAATGTTGTCTGAGCTGTGCGAAGCTGCATTAAAAATCGAGGGATTATATGAGGACACTCCTCAGGATATTGAGTGGGCTTTTTGTAATGGAAAACTGCATCTACTTCAATCAAGACCTATTACAAATTTACCTGTGCCTCCCATCGAGGTTGAGTGGATTCCCACACCGCCAGCAAAGTATGTAGCTCGACGTCAAATTGTTGAAAATATGCCAGATCCTCTTTGTCCATTATTTGAGGAATTGTATTTACATCGAGGTTTGGAGTTAGTGAGGCCTGATGGCGCAGGAATGGTAGGTGGTGGTCCTATGTTCATAACAGTTAATGGTTATGGATATATGAGATTTGACCTACAACTCATCCATGATATGAAAATCGACAGAATTAAAGATCTATCTGAAGAGGAGATCGAGGCGGAAGAATTTAAGATGATGAATAAATTTTCTGCCGAAAAAATTGCAAAGGTCGCTACGTCGGCGATATCTGATGTAAAACCTTTCCGAGAGGATCTTAACAGTGAGGATAGGCAAGCGTTTGATGATTGGTATAACCAACAAAATAAAGATAAAACAGATGCTTTAATGACTCTGCCTTATCCGGATCACCCAACTTACCTTGCATTTAATCACTCATCAATGAATGACAAAGTATTAAAACGTTGGTATGAATATACCAAACCCAGACTCGAAAATGTTGCTAAGAAATGGAAAAAGGTTGATGCCAAAAATGCGACTAACAAGATGCTCCTAGATGGAATTGTCAAAATGGGTATTGAGGAGGGCAATTATTGGTCAGATGACTCAAGTCATACGTTTGGTGTGGCCAAATCAACAGATGATCAACTGAATACTTTTCTTAAATTAACGTTACCTGATCATAACTTTACTAGTGGCCAATTTCTATCAGGGATAGACTCGAAAAGCATGCAAGCAAATGGTGACCTCTTTGAGATTGCTAAATTGGTACGAAAGAGTGATGAGTTAAAATATCTAGTTCTTACAGTTCCTGCGCCATTTTTAATGGCTGCACTTCAAAAACATAAAGATGCGGGAGAAGTTAACAAAGCACTTGATAGGTATCTAAGATTATATGGTCATCAGGGATATAGCCTAGATTTTATTGAGCCTACTCAAAAAGAAGATCCGTCTGGTTTATTTGCATCATTAAAAGCAATGGTTCGAGATAAAAACTATCATCCGGATAATCAAAAGACAAAAACTGCAAAAATAAGAAAAGAGAAATTTGAGGAAGTCAGTAAACTTTTATCTGGGCTTGAATATTGGCAATTTAGATTTAGGTTATGGCTCTCTCGTAAATTTAACTATATAAGAGAAGAGGTAGCCTTCTACTTTGGCTACACTTGGTCGATTTTAAGGCCGATGGCGTTTGAACTGAATCAAAGACTTGTTGATGCTGGAATCTTATCAGGAGATCACGATCTTTTTTTTCTTAAGAGTGATGAAATTGAAGAATGCATTGCTGCGCTTGAATCTGGTAAACCAATGAAGAAATATTTCTCGATAGTTGCAGAGAGAATTAATCATAGAGAGGCATGCAAGCGCCACCATCCTCCTGGTACTCTTCCTAGCTATGCAAGCAAGGTTGATGGAATATCATTTAAAGAGACACAAAGAAAAAATGACGAAAATAGCAATGAAATGCTTGGCTTTCCTGTGAGTTCCGGCGTTATAACCGCGAAAGCAAGTGTAGTAACAGGGCCATCCGAATTCGACAAAATGGAGCCTGGTACTATTTTAGTCAGTCCACTTACCACACCTGCATGGACTCAACTTTTTGCTCATGCGGTTGGTTTGGTTACAGATATCGGAAGTATTCTGGCTCATGGGTCCATCGTTGCAAGAGAGTATGGAATTCCAGCCGTACTGGGCGTTGGAAATGGAACTGTCAGAATTAAGCATGGTCAAACGATCACAATCGATGGAGACGCAGGTACAGTAATAATTCACGAAGATGAATAATAATTTTCAATGATATAAAAAAAGGGCCGGTATACCGGCCCTTTTTAGTTTTACTACTACTTCCTTATAGCATGTCATATGTTACTTGGAAGTGAATCGCTCTTGGGAACATTATAAGCGTATCGTTCGGAGAGCTTGGGAATAGATCAGGAGTGAACTGTCCATCAAAATTCGCCGCATTAGTTATCGACAAATTAAGATCCCAGTTTTCCTTTCTCATACCCATTGCGAGATTCAACAACTTATAGTCTGATGCGGCTTCTATGTAAGCATCCGCAGTAACAACAGAGCTAAATCCATTCATTTTGTCTCTGTATGCGTAGTCTACAGACCCATATGCTTCCCATCCATTGTCCATATCATCACTGTAATCAAGGGTAATTGAGTGCGTAGTTGGGGAATACCCGGACAACTCACCACCCACTTGAATTGCAGCTGGGAAACTAGACACTACAGCCGGATCAGGAATCGCTGCCACCTCACTATCTGTAATTGCACCGGCATAAACAAGGCTAAGGGTCTCGCTGATATCATAATCAAGTTGCATTTCAAAGCTTGTTACATCAGCATCAGTGCCTCCCACAGCCATGCTCAATGGACCACTAGCTGTTCCATAACCTGACCACATAGGAATATCCGTCCACTCACTCAACGCATAAACAACCTCCATATCTAACGTATCATCCATAAGCGATAATTTGGCACCTATTTCCGTACTGATTAACTCTGAGGCATCTGTTGAACTCAAGTTTGGAATACCCTCAGATGCTAGAATCGCGAGAGTCGCTGCACTTGTTGGCACTGGCATGCGAGCCGCTGAGGATCGAGATACATAATATAGAGACGAATCATCTGGTCTCCATTCTACGCCCACTCGATAGCTGGTGTTATCAAATTCATAGGTAGTACTATCATCTGTGAACATATATCCAGTGTAGGGCCCCGTCGCTGGATCTCCAGGATTTCTCAAAGCCTCTTGACTAGTCTCTATTCGCATTTCTTCATGTTGTCTTAAACCACCAAACACAGTCAAAGTATCACTCATTGCATAGGTTAACTCACCATACATCGAGTCTTGCTCCTGGTGAACAGCGCCAATAGACGAGTACTCACCATAGGTTTGGAAGTTGTAATAAAGATCTGAATTGGTAGTTGCATCTACCGTCATCATACCCGCAACCCAGCTTAGAGGACCATCTCCTTGAGACACCAATCTTATCTCATGAGTATCTGTATCGGAGGGTAGCTTCGTGATTGACGTTACACCGAAAGTAAAGTCATCAGCATTATAATCGCGGTCTGTTGATTTCACAGCACCACCAGAATAAGTCACCTCAGCAAAACCAAGATCATACTTGACTACCAACGTATCCCATTCAACATCAATATTATTCTTGAGAAGTCCATCTGGAAAAACTTCTAGAGCAAAGGCCCAAGTGGCAGGTCCTAGCTCCATTCTGCCATTGGAAACACCTACGATATTAGTACCTGGAAGGAAGCCGTAGGCTGTGCTCCATTTTGAGTGCGTGTATGTTACCTCAGAATTATCTGTTGGCAGCCAAGTTACTTTCGCTCGGAGAGTGTCTTTATTCTCTTCCAAAGGATTCTCTACTTCCGGACGACCAACTACTATTGCGTAGCCGGGATCTTCCTCAGTTAAATAAGAAATGCGAACACCTAATTTGTCAGATATTAATGGCACATTCACTATAGCACCCATAGTGCTTCCATAACCATTGCCTTTCCCATAAGTCATTGTGCCAAGCTTTACTTTGTATCCCGCATTCTCTAAATCCACACCATTAGTCCGCATAATGACACTACCTGCAGAAGAATCCTGACCATAGCTCGTTCCTTGTGGTCCTCTTATTACCTCGATCCTTGACAAGTCAAAAGTACTTAACGGAGGCGGGCTTAGCGCACTCACATCAAGAAACGGTACATCATCAATGTAATAGCCAACGGGCATTGCTCCGCCGCCTGCATTGGTCTGAGTTACACCACTGCCACGCATCTGAATACCCTCAGCAATCGGCGCTTTTTGGCCCTGAGTAATTCCAGCTGTAGCACCTGGGATTCTGTTATAAATATCCCTTACATCGTTAAAGGCAGGTTGAGCGAGCACTTCTTCTGGAATTGCTTGAACAGATTGTGATAAGTCCATTACCGCGACATCACGCCGTGAAACACTAACAATAACTTCTTCTACTTCCATGCTCTCATCACTCTGACTCATAACAACCGATGACATCGGTAGCATAGTCGCAATGGCAATTGCACTTGCAATAGCTGTCTTCTTCATTTTTATCCCCTTCGTATTTAAGTTTTACTACTTATTGTTGCCGTCGCGCAATTACTAATGCGTCTGTAATGGCATACAAATCCCTACTTCTCTATTAAACCATCTAATACAACCTTATGGCAATAGGTCACAATATCACTCTATAGCAATTATCCTAACCCACGTACCCTCCATTCTCTCTACATTTAGCGGCAGACTAATTAAGAAAACACGCTCCTTAGAAAGCTTATCAATATTTGATAGCGGATAAAGTATTGGAATGTTATTTCCAGTCATGGCTCGATGGGTTGGGCTATTGCTCGGTTCAGGTGCATCCCAATCAGTTTCCCAGTTTATTCCAGGGCCTCCCCCTGCCGCCAACATCTTTATTTTCTTTTCCTCAGCTAGCCAACGTGCTGTCTCTCCAACCAGCGTAGGCTGATCCTCGCCACTCCAGCAACTACCAAGAATTACAATATCCCCCTCATGCACGTTCTCAAGGTGCTCTGGCAAGATCGGTTTTCCCTTTAAGTGATCCAAATTACACACACAAGCCTCACCATAGTAGGAGTCTAGCGGAACTTCCCAGATGCCTTTCATACCCTTTGGAAGTTCTGTCCAATTATCATTGTGCCTCACACCCAATTGGATATGAGAACCCATATGTCCACTAAGCGCACCGATCGGCCAATCGGCAACGGTCCCCTGATTAGCTCCTACAAGATGTTCCATTGTTCCATCTTGCTCATTAATCGTCTCTTCACTTAACCAACCATGGCCATACTGGTCAGTCGTGCCTTCCTCCACAGATCCATCGATTCGGGTTACTCTTGCGATAAGTTCCACTGTTAAATCGATAATCTTTTTACCTTTCAAGTCAATCATAAATAGCCCTCTTCATTCTGAGGTTCAAATGCGACTGCTCTCACGAAACTCGCTTCCAATTTAGGCACATTTAATGGCATTCCATAATAGAAGACCCGATCTGAGGAGAGGGTTTCAATATTCACAAGTGGATGGGCAATAGGAATATTTGCACCCAGAAACATGCGGCGAATTGGAGAATTTTTTGGCGCGGCAACTTTAAGATCATATTGCCACTCAATGCCAGGATATCCAAAGCCAATCATCTTTATTGCGCGATCTTTTATCAACCAGTCAACAGTACGAGAAGACAGCCATGGCTGCTCTAACCCCTCAAATGGGCTTGTCATCAAAACGATATCGCCTTTTTGAATATTATCAAGATGATCTGGAAGTATTTCCTGACCCCGCATATCGCCCGGATCAGCCGTGAGTTGAAAGAATTTTCTTTTGGTATACTCTTTTGGATAATCTGATTTATCAATTACTTCAACTGGCTTGAGGTGATCTAAATTACACACAGCCGCCTCACCTATAAATGTATCTAGAGGTAATTCCCAAAGACCTTTCATGTGGGTCGGAACACCTTTCCAATGGCTAATATGGCCCTTCCCTCCTTGAATGTGAGACCCATTATGCGTCGTCATTCTCTCCTGACCCAAAATGTCATCATTTTGTCGACCATCATAGAGATTAATATCATTAGGAGCGGCATACATCGTAAACAATGAATTATCCATTGGGAAACGTCCTTCCCACATCACCCAATGCTTTCCATAGGGATCAGTGGCTCCCTCTTCGATGCTGCCATCAAATCGGTTAATTCTAGGAGAGACCCTAGGGCTCAAATCTATTGCTTTATAACCATTAAATGAAAACATAATCAAACTCAAAAAATTTTCTTAACTAAATCATATGGTGATAAGTATTACAATTTCAAAATCAAAGAGATCACCCAATTTAATATCGGTTCTGGTTAACGCTCTGTTTCTGCTTGACGCATTCTCTTGATAGCGTCGAAGAAAAAATCTTCTTTCCCAATCGCACCAGCCTTCAGGACAAAGGAGGTTGGGATTGGAGTCATCTGGTGACAGTAACCGCCGCTCAATTCATCAAATGAAGAGACTTCAACTTTTTTTATTTTCAGAGAATTCATAACTTGTCCAGAAGTCTCTCCTCCAGCCACCACAAATTTCCTGACTCCTAAATCAAAAAGTTTAACCGCAACTTCGCCAAGTATTTTATCAGCCAAATTTGCCGCACCATCCACGCCTAAGGCTTTTTGGGTTCTCGAGAGCTCATCCAAATCAGCAGATGAGGATACAGCCAAAGGTCCATTGCCCAATTCTTGTTTCGCCCAAGTAATTATTTTACTGACATATTGCGGGTCATCTTTAGCCTCTATCAAATCAATTCGAAATACGGGATACATCTTCTCAAAGAACTCCACTTGACGCAGTGTTGCTCCTGCGCAACTGCCTGCTATAAAAGCCTCACCACCAGGACTTGGTGAGAGCAATCTCTTCGATCCATTCTTTGGAGCGTTATTATGATTCTGCCATGCCCGGGCTAAAAAGATAGGCAGCGCATCAGCACCCGTTGTGAGTGGCCAATCTAATGTGAGCTCCGCAATCCTCTCAAGATCAACGTCATCCGCTGCGTCCGCCATAAGAAATGGAGTTGATTCCAATGTATTTAGATGAGTCTCTATGTTCTTTGTGCCTTTTAGCAGCAAGGAATGCGGAATAAGCCCCACTTTTTGATTTGTTTGTGAGGCTAACACTTCAACTAAATTCGAATTCGTCATTGGGGTAACAGGATCATTTTTTTTGAAAGACTCTCCCAAAGGTGTGTTCCCTAAAAACATCCTTCCTTGAAAAATTGTTACTGTGTACTCTGGAAATGCTGGACAAAAAATAGTTCGTGATGCGTCCAGTTCCTCCATCATCGCTTCAGCAATCGGCCCAATGTTTCCCTGAGAAGTCGAATCAAAAGTCGCGCAATATTTGTAATAAAATCTTTTGCATCCAATTGACTTGAGAGCTTGCACAGTCTTAATAGCCTCTTTCCTAGCGTCCTTAGCAGGAATCAATCGGATTTTCCTGGCAACCACTACTGCGGTCGCCGTTGAATTTGCTAATGATTCAAGCTCATTGACTGAAGTTACCAGTGGGCAGTCGACACCTTCCCTCTCGAGCAAACTCGCCACCATCATTCCACCGGTCAGGTCATCAGCTAAAATACCTAGTTCAATCATCGCAGTCCTCTTTATCTAAAAAAATAATCCAAAACGCACTCAGTTAAACATTTTTTGCAACATCATAAAACGTTGGGTGAAATTATTTTGATACATTGTAAAAGTTTTAGTGGCGGTAAATAATTTATTGATATAGTAAGTTTGAGGTATCAACAATGTCTAAACAAAGAGTTTATTTAAATCCCAGTTTTAATAAAGGAAAAGTAAGTCCGCTCATTTTCGGTGGCTTCCTTGAGCATTTAGGTAGGGCTGTTTACGGTGGTATTTTTGATCCTACGTCCATACATGCGGATAAAGATGGATTCAGAGTGGACGTCTTAGAGGCATTAAAATGCCTTAAGATGACAATAATGCGTTGGCCTGGAGGAAATTTTGTATCGGATTATCACTGGGAGGATGGTATTGGTCCGACGGAAAATCGCCCTACCGTCAGGAATCTTGCTTGGACAAGCATGGAGTCAAATCAGTTTGGAACAGACGAATTTCTGAAACTATGCGAGAAAATGAACTGGGAACCTATGATCGCTTGCAATCTTGGAACAGGAAGTCTTGAGGAAGCTCGAAACTGGGTGGAATACTGCAATTTTGATGGGTCTTCTAAAACTGCAGAAATGAGACGACGTAATGGGAAATCTGATCCTTACAAAGTTAAATATTGGTGTTTAGGAAATGAGGTTGATGGTGTATGGCAGATAGGTCACATGTCTGCCGATCAGTATGCAAACCATGCGAGACAACTCGCACATATGATAGTTGGAAGGCATGGAGGCACAAATGTCGAACCGATATTTGTTGGTTCGAGCAGTCCTAACTTAACAACATACGCAGAGTGGGATCGCATAGTGCTTGAGGAGGCGGGCAAACTCTGGAAGAATTTTGAATATCATCAAAAATATAATCAGCCCGCTTATATCAGCTTACATCGTTACGTTGGGAATGATAATGAAGACTCAGAAGAATATCTCGCAACAGGTGTTAGCATAGACAAACAGATCGAGACTATGGATTCTGTTTGCAAATATGTGCAAGCGAGGTTGAAACTGAAAAGTAGATTCTATTTGTGCTTTGACGAATGGAATGTTTGGTACAAAAATAAACAATGGAGTGGCAAAGATCAATTTGCTCCGAATCTTCTTGAGGAGATTTATAATTTAGAGGATGCATTAGTAGTTGCACAATTCTTAAACAGTTTCATTCGGCACGCGGATGTTGTGAAAATTGCCAATATTGCGCAAGTAGTAAACGTTATTGCACCTATTCTTACGAGGGGCGATCAACTGTTAAAACAATCTATTTTCTATGTTTTTAAGCTTTTTTCAGAGGTTAAGTCAGGAATTGCTCTTAATCTAACTTGTGATGGACTCGAATACGAAACCAAAACATACGGACTTATCCCGTACATTGATAGCTCAGCTATTTTTAAAGAGTCGGAAAAACAACTAGTTATCTTTTTGGTGAATCGGTCTACCGAGAGCAGCATACCCATCTCGATACTCACTAGTGGTTTACCAGAACTGAAGTTTGAGGAAGGAATTATTATTACTCACTCCGATCTAAAAGCATCTAACTGCTTTGAGAATCCCAATAATGTTGTACCTGAATCATATGAGGATATTTCACTTCTTAATAATGAAGTCAGGCTTGATATGCCCAAGACATCTTTTTTACGTATTATTTTAAAGTTTTAAATTTTTGGGGCATAAACCACAGACAAAAAATATTTTGATACTCATGGGTAAATATGAATGATACATTTCTTAAAATGATCTTCTAGCGTGACATAGTTTATTTCTAGATTTTGAAAAATGATCTGGATCAGATTTTAAGATCTAAAAAAAGTATTTTAATTGATATATTTAGTTTTGAAATTTCAGGCATTGTTAAATGGTAAAGAGAACTCGTCTAGGCGACATAAATGGCATTGACGATAATAAAATTCAGACCTTTTTGGGAATTAGGTATGGAGAGCCGCAAATTAATGAAAGAAGATTCAAGGCATCAGTTGCATCGGGTGGTTGGAAAAATACATTTGAGGCGACATCGTTCCCCAATCGAGCGATGCAGCTAAAATTATTGGATGCAGATGGCAGAAAAATTCCGGGGAAAGTAAGCGAAGATTGTTTGTTCATGAATATATATACCCCGAAGAACATATCCAAGTTATTACCAGTGCTTGTCTGGATGCACGGTGGTGCGTTTAAAAACGGGTCCGCAAATGAATTTGATGGCTCGGTACTAGCAGAACAACAACAAGTGGTAGTAGTTACACTAAATTTCAGGTTGGGTGCTTTTGGATTCGTAGACTTTTCACGTTTTGGAGCCGAATACGCAGGTTCTGCATCAAATGGTGTTAGAGACGCTATTCTTGCACTTCAGTGGATTCAAGATAACATCGAGGAGTACTCAGGAGATCCGAGTAACGTAACGATTTCTGGTGAGTCATCTGGCGGGACGATGGTATTGAGTCTTCTTGGATGTCCCTCAGCAGATTCACTCTATCAAAAAGCCATAGCATGCAGTCCAACGTGCGCATACCGAGATTTAGAGGATCCAACCAGTAAGATTCGATTAGCTTTAAACATTAATACCGATGATTACTTGACTCCAATGCTTAAAATGTCCTCAGTAGATATTTGCAATATAGAACTTGGTTTTGGCCCTCATGTTGATGGTGAAGTAATCAAAGAATCAACATTTCAAGCTATAAAAAGTCGAGGCGTTAATGGAGTTCCACTCATAATTGGCAGCAATTCCAGGGAAGGAACTTTATATACTGAAGGGAAAGATCAAGATCAACCTCATTATAAACTTTGGAATTCTGGGCTTGCGCGCGAAATGCTTTGTGGAGGGAATCCAGATCCTTACTTAGCAGCACTGAAAGCCAAATATCCAGATGCATCACCAGGAAAATTTCATGAACTGATATGGACAGATATGTTCAGAAGAACAGTAACTGAGACTGCAAGAATAACGGCAGAAGCAGGCATTGGTGTTTGGCTCTATCGGTTTGATAAATCTGCTAATCTTCCACAATATAAAAATTATGGAGCGACTCATGCTGCCGAAATGGCCTATATGTTTAACACATTCGATAATCCGAAGTCTCACGCGAGAGAATTCCATGATCGAAATGATAAAAATGTAAGGAGTGTTGCGAGAGATTGGTCCACCACCATCGCCTCATTTATGAAGTTTGGACAGCCATCGGTAAAAAGTATCGAGTCATGGCCGGCTTATAATGGAAAAGAAGAAAATTGTTTAATAATAGATGATGATTTTAAGGTTTCTCAACATGTTGATTCTTCTCACCAAAAACTTTGGGCCTCTTGTTAATTTAAGAATGCTATGGGCTGTACCAAATTGGCGATGAATATGCTCTCTCATTAACAAGTTGATTTGCTGAATAATCCTTGTTGAATAAAGCTGCATCATAGGTAGTCCATCGAGGAGTAGGGATCTGTAAAACTCTCACATAATAGAAAGAATACTCATCGGCATCAAAATCTGGATCCTCCCAAAATGCTTGCAGTGATTCGCTACCATCTTTGTTTGAATAACTTCCAGCTTGAGAAGACGCTAGAGAGCAATTTTTTTCATCAGTTTTGACACACTTTTTTATACGAGGTGCCACTGCAACATCAAAAATTTTTTCTTGCAAAATCCCATCTTTGTCCTGCCAGCCTTTTATAATTTGAATTTTTTCTAAATTTGCCTCTATTGGATCTTTTGTGGCTGTAATAACAAATGAGAGCGGTTTCCTGTTTTGAGATCTCGAAATATCACCACCCATTGGTACACCTTTTTTGTATGCTAATTCAACTAAATTCGGTTGATCTAAGTCAGATGCTTGAAAATCCCATCCCGCGAAAAACCTTAAAGTAATTCTTGTTCCAGTTGTCGCGTAAACTTCCTTTCGTTTGATAGCAGAAAATATTGCCTCTCGCGTGTTACTATCAGACCATACGGCTGCGTAACCGGCTGAACCAGAATTTAGTGTATATCCTCTGGCCCGGTATGGACTTGGCTCCTCGTAGGCAAGACCTCCCCAAAAATTATCTTCCTCTGCAGTGGCAAGTCCCGTATGAGTATCTGTTGAACCGATTAATCCAACTTTAAAAGGATTTATTCCAAATTGACTTTCCAATCGTAGCCCGTTTTTAAGGATTGACCGTGCATATGAATTCTTTGCGTTTTCTTTTTTAATAGAAATAGAATCATTATTTGAACCTATTAAGGAATCATACCAACCACGCTCAAAATCTGCATAATCGTCTAAGGGAGAAATTAATGGATGAGTCTCGCTATCTCCTTTATATTGGGTGACCTCTATCACTGGCTCAAACTCCGCTCTAGTTTTTAAGTAACTGTAAGATAGTCGCTCTCCATCAAATGTTTCATTCTTGAACATTTGACCGCGACTTAAATTGCTATTATGGGGGATAGAGATAACATCACCGCCCGTCTCTCTTTTGTATTGAGCCATGAAATCCCACAAATCATTTGGATCATTACTATGATATGAGGAGAATGGAAGTATTGATTTTGTCTCATCTGGACTACCCAAAAACAAAATATTTCTGTGTGTCATCCCGTTATTGCTCGCGCTAAATTCATAACCCACAAATGTGGTAAATTTTCCTGGCTCATAATGTCTCTCTGCCTCATCAACCACCTGATCCCATACTTTTCTTCTAAAGTTTTGATCTAAATTAAACTTAGTCTGCTTAAGTCCCTTCGCGTATATAAGCTTATTTTGCAGCGCAATAAACTCATCTTCCGTTTTCGAATTTACTATGTCTTTAGCTGTTGGAAGACTCACTAAATTCTTAATGAGTTCTGCCAATTTATTTTTATCTTTAATGACTTTTTCACCTTTTGACAAAGCAGCAAAAGCTCCCATGTCCTCGGCATGGTCTGCTATCATCAAAAAATCGAGCGGTCTTCTCAAAGAGGCATACTGACCACCACTTGCTCTCACTCGCTCGCCCTTTGCAAAGCGATATGCTTGATCTAGGGTTATGCGAGTCCCTGTTGAAAAAGCATCTGAAGAGAGATAAGTATGTACGTGAGTGTCACCCCAATAAAGATTATCAGGATATGAGTCCTCTGCTAGAGAGATAGATATCGCCGACAAAAGCAAGATAAAGGAGATGGAAACAACAGAGGCTATCTTGTAAAAAAAATCTCGTGTCATTCTTATTTTTTGGCTCTCTGAGGCCAATTTTTCCTTTTTACTGCGTAATTTTTTAAAAACATAATAGAACAGATTCTAGTTGTTAATTCACGAATCTTTAATACTCTTGAATACCTCATATGTTCTCTGAGCAAGACGCTCCATTGTTATTTCTTGGAATCCGATTACGCTTGGCTTTATTGTATCGTTAAGCGGTGGGATCAAACTCGAGTTCATGTTGGACCGTCCATGAATAGCTCCCAGAATAGAACCACACGTGGCGCCATTGCAATCAGTGTCCCAACCGCCCTCAATCGCATAGCAGACAGATTGGTGAAAATCAGATTTTCCATAAAACAAAGCTCCTATGACAACAAGAGCATTATTAACTGTATGCACACCACTAAGCTCTCCAAATTCTGCTTCTACCCAATCCATATATTTATAGAAATCTTTTGTCTGATCCATTTCACTTAAGG
>CABXWC010000029.1:0-20417 GCA_902515855.1 uncultured SAR92 cluster bacterium | reverse complement strand
AGTCGCAGCTGCTTTACAAGCTTTTTATGATCCCACGGGTAAGAATTCATCTACTCCAGCAGCAAATAAGCGAAAGAGTTTAGATTCAAAGGTAGGAAGGCATCGCATTCCAACAGAGCAAACAGCAAATACTGCCAGGCGCCTTATAGGCTACCTTGAATCTGCTGATGTGGAGCTTGATTGGATGGATGATTTAAAGGCTATTTCCAACAGAGAGCCCTACCCTCAACTAAAGGTGAACTCTCAAATAAAAGCGGTGGTTAATGAGACAACAGTTTGGAGCGAACAGCTATTTGAGCCGCCAAAATCACGAAAGGGAAGATTCCCAATATCAGCGATTCATAATATTTTTGAGTTAGTGGAAGCAGAGGTTACCGATGAGGCAATTAGGAGGCATCAAGCATTCTTCAGCACTTTATAAATAATATTGTATCAAGCCACTTTGTAGCTGGCTCATAATGGGCCAAAGTCAATAGCAGTAATGTTTGTAATTTCAATATTTCTAATAACAACCAGGATTTCACCTGAATTAAGCTGGACAACTACGTCGTTTATGAAATTTTGTTCACCTTGATAGACTGTAAGATCCTCGAAGCTAAAGCCGTCCATCGCAATAACATCCACACCATCACTGAAGTCAGTAATTATGTCGGCGGTCTCTATACTAAAGCTCCCATCTCCTGCCCTGATAACAAATGTGTCAGAACCATCTACAACAGACTCCCACCAATTCTCGGGGTCTCCATCACCAGTGAGAATATCAGATCCAATTCCTCCATCAAGAAGATCATCCCCGTCATTCCCAACAATCGTGTCATTGCCATCGCCACCATAAAGGATATCATCCCCAGTAGGGTTTAGATGTGCGGTATTGACTCCAAATTTTTGGTTATTTTGCGAGATATGTCTGTCTCCGAATAAAGTATCGTCACCGTTTCCACCAAAAATAATATCATTGCCATTTGCTCCAATAATTACATTATCGTCAGTATCTCCAGTCAAATTATCTGATCCAGAGCTACCAGCAATGTTCTCAAATCCAGTTGCAACTCCCGCATCCGTTGTAAGATCAAAAACAACTGAATCATAGGTTGCATTATCCCAAACGATAGGATTATAAAAAGACAAAGTATCCGAGCCTTCTCCTCCGGATATTTTCTCATCTTCTGTCAAAGCACTCACCGACAGATAAACAACGTCATCTCCCGGGCCGCCCTCAATAGCATCTGACCCTCCACCTCCAGCAAGAGCATCATCACCCTCTCCTCCCGTTAAAGTATCAGAGTTGTATCCACCCTTGAGAATTTCTGCGCCAGACGATCCTTTGACAACATACGTTTCTGTTCCGCTAAGAATAATATCTCTAAATCCTGAATTCATTCTGTAATTGGGATTAAACATACCTCCACTTGGGAGAACTACCTCAACCTCTGATCCAGACTTATAGATAAACCCATAAACAGAGCCATACGCCCCCTCCCAAGGATAGAATTCACTCCGATAGTCCGACACAAAACGGTATACTCTGTTGCCAGCGGATACATACCCATCCCATCTGAGTTCGCCTGTCCAATTCAAAATTTTTGTGAATTCAATTTTTCCTCCATTTGCATCAGTCAACGACATAACAGATCCATTTTCTCGTGGAATTGAGACTGAAGAAAAGTCACTTAATCCATTCGACGCATAGTCTATCTTTAAAACGTTAGTACCAGCTCCTCCATTAATTGTGTCAGTCCAATTACCGGATTTGTTGGAAATTATAAAAGTATCATCGCCACCCCAACCTGTTAAAACGTCGCTGCCATCACTCGCATTAAATTCGTCATCACCTGAGCCACCTACCATGGTGTCATTTGGCGATACCGACACAGCAATTTCTTTATCGGTAGTTAACAAACCGTCAGTTACAGACAGTACAATTTGATAAATAGATTTTTCCTGTGATTGCTCAAAAGAGCTCAGAAACAAACCATTTGTGGAATCAATTTCAAAATAGCTCGAATCTGTCCCCGAGAAGCTTAAAGTAACAGCATCATTCTCAGGATCGGAGACAAAACTATTCAAATCAATTACTGCCGAGTCGAACACCCAATCTCCACTTACTCTGCTAACATTTCTAAAATAATTTATTTCACTATCAAGACCTGAGAAAATAGGTGGCTCATTTACATCTATGACTGCAACAGTAATATCCTGGGTAGATGAGTTAACACCGTCCGTCGCAGTAATTGTCGCTGAGTAGGATGTCTTGATCTCATAGTCTGGGGCACTTGCAAATGTGAGTAAACCTTCCGCGGTTATATCTAACTCAGAGCCAGAGACACTGAATGTTATTAAAGCATCATCAGTATCGACATCCGTTGCCGTCACTCTCCCTATTGATAGTTGATTTTCATCAGCACTAAAGGATGTGCTTGAGGCGAATACCGGTGCAGTATCATCAACATCGGTGATCAAAACAGTAATATCCTGGGTAGATGAGTTAACACCGTCCGTCGCAGTAATTGTCGCTGAGTAGGATGTCTTGATCTCATAGTCTGGCGATGCAACGAAACTCAATATCCCATCTGAAGTAATCGTGAGATCATCCCCTGATACTGAGTAAGTAATCAAAGTATCATCTGTATCGACATCAATAGATGTCACTCTGCCAATGGCACTCTGATTTTCATCCGCTGAAAACTCGGTTGATGAGGAGAATACGGGCGCAGTGTCGTCTACATCCAAGATAGTTATTTCAATCCTTTGATACCCTGTAGTTATACCATTAAATGCTCCAATTACAGGTTGATATAGATTTTTCGATTCGTAATCAGGCGCTTCATTAAAACTCAATACCCCTTCAGCAGTCACAGATATCTCTTCATCAAGTACGCTGTAAACAAACGAGCTATCCAAGGTATCGCTCGCCGCGACAGTTCCAATTTCAGTCTGATTCTCATAAGACGAAAATATTTGATCACTCGTAAATGATGGGGGTGGAGCAACCAATTTAGCCAGATATTGCTCTATATCTGCAGCAAGGACTCTTTCAGCGTCTGCACTGACGAGTTGATCAATCATCTCATCGCCAGTCAATCCAAAAAGATACCGTAAAATCAAAAGACCGTCAGTCAAAGCATCTACATTACTATCTTGATCAATATCCAGTAGGTTACCCAAATTTAGAATCCTATTTTCAATTTCATCGGATGAGGTGAATTCTGCATTGGTCCCAACTACACCCATTACAAGGCTTTCAGCGCTTAATCCAAACATACTGCGCAGTATCAATAAACCGTCGGTAAGAGCATCCGCCTCGCCATTACCATCCACATCTATACCAACGTAGGAACCTGGGGTATTCGTTGGATTTGAATACTCAGCTTGCGAAAGTGCACCATTTGAATGAGCAAATAACATGAGAGAAATAGTCAGACATATCAAAAAAAGTCGCATTCTTGAGTAACACCTTTTTGCAATCTCACTATATCTAGTCATTTGTATAAAAGTTATGAGCATGAGTTCAAATTTAAATAAATACTTGTCCCCAAGTCTACACCCTTTTTTTAGCCTATCAACTTGGGGTCATGATAGTAATCTAGCAGATACACTCGTCTTAAATCCATAAATAGAGGCGAATATCATGCAAGACATAAACGAAATACCCAGACTTTTACGATGGTCCGAAGTATCTAAAATCATTCCTTTTAGCCGAAGCTATGTCTATGACCTTATGCGACAAGGGAGATTCCCAAAAGGCCATAAACTAATTAAAGGGGGTCAAGCTGTGGGCTGGTGGGATCATGAAATAAGAGCTTTTATGAACGAGCAACTTGATGATTCAGAAGATGTGGTCGTATAGGTGGCAAGAAATAGGTTTAAAAGCAAGGCAAGAAGCGAATCAGGAAGGTTTTTAATGCTACCTCATGTTGTCCTAAAAAATGAAGACTATGTTAATTTATCTTATAAATCTAAGGCTCTGCTGACTGATATAGCTATGCAGTATAACGGGCATAATAATGGAGATTTTTCAGCTGCTTTGAGTGTTATGAGGAAACGAGGTTGGACACGAAGTGCAACACTTTCTTCCGCAACCAAAGAGTTAGTTGAGGCAAACTGGCTCCTCAAAACCCGGGAAGGAAGATTTCTCAATCCTGGAGGGAGATGTGCCTTATATGCAATTACATGGGAGCCGATAGATGACTGTTTTGGGAAAGATTTAGAGGTGAACGCTACAATAAAGGCACCAAGATCTTTTGCTAAAAACAAAATGAAATAGCGCTAGCTGTAATTAGAAAGTCCATAACGCTTTCAGTAACGAGTGGATACTCTAAACGTAACGATGAAACTAAAAATCATCAAAGAAACTCATCTCTGGATACTCAAAGCGTAACCATAACCCCTATTTTTACCTCTTCACCTATTACGCAAAGAGTAAACCTTTATATATATACCACTAGGTATAGGGATATTTGATCTTATCCAAAGCGTAAGCTGAGTTAATTGTGTTTCGTAATAACTGCAAGCTAAGTCAAGTATGGACCGATAAGGTGCATATTACTTTTTGAAGAGGTTCTCTATGCGCATTTATGAGTCAAAAAAGTCGTTAAAAGTGCCACAAGCAAGGTAAATCACGATGATTGCGGCTGGCATGAAATATGCTGGTTAAATGGTATACGCATTTAAAGGATTAGAAACGTGGAATGTATGTCAAAATTTATAAAATTACTGCCGGTTTTAATTCTACCATTGTGCTTCGCTGTCAGTTCAGTTCAAGGTCAAACACAACCGAGACCAATCCCTGAAGATATAAAATCCGATCTAATGAAACTTAGGCACGCAGGATATTTAATTGACTATTGTAAAGACTCAGCTACATCTGATGGGAAGCTTGATAAATTCTTGAATCTATATATGGAAAAGAGAGCGACTGAAGAACAGCTTATAGAAATATATAACAATGAAAATCCAGATAAATATACTTTTGAATATTCCCCCGATTTACATCCTGATTTCAATAAAACTATTGCAGCTTTTGTAAACGACCAAGGTGGGTGTACAGATAAGTTAGTAACTGAAATAACTCGAACAATCGAGACTATCCGCGGGAATGAACCAGTTCCTAGGTGGGTGATCTTAATTTGGGGAGCCGTTCTCGGAGTAATATTAGTTAAATTTACTAAATTTATCTTTAAGTCGTTTAAGGGCAAACTTAAATAAATTTGGTATATGCTAATTGCTAACTCAGGACTAGTTTTAAACCAAAACTTTTTGAAGATATAACAGATTTTTGTATAATAAATATAAATAAAATCAACTACTTATGAACAAAGTGCAGTTATCCTTTAATTGGAATTACTTTGGGCAAGAATTCACCTCAATTACTAACACGGTCAAACTGAAGCAATTTTCCTGAGGTTGATTCACAGAACCTGCCCCATGAATCCATAATTTCTCTTCGCTTCTCTAGATAATCACCTCTTTGATAGGCTGCCTCAACGGCGTTATTGACCGCATGATCAAGACAAACCTCCACAATCCTCTCAGAAAATAAAGTTTTCTCTCCGGCCCAATCACGCATTGTTGATCTCATACCATGAGTTGTCACTTTTTCTCGGTAGCCCATCCTGTAAAGTGTATAAAGCATGCAATTGTTTGATGACATTTTTTCAGTTTGCTGATTACCGAAAACGTACTCTCCTTTGGACTGCTGTCTCCGAGCTATAAGCAAATCTATTGCAGGTTTACTAAGTGGTACTCTGAAATCATTCCCTCTTTTCATATTGTTCCCTGGACAACGCCAAATGGCTTTTTCTAAGTCCATATCTTCCCATTTAGCGCGCAGTACAGGTTTTGTGCGGGAACATGTAAGGATAAGGAATTCTAGGGCTCTAGCACCAATTCCTTGCCTGTTACGCAACTCTACTAAGAAGTTTGGTAAATCGTCATATGGGAGCGCTGCATGCGATTTTGGCGTATATATTTTTGATGGTGTAGAGAGAATATTACTTAAATGACCTCTCCAAACAGCAGGATTATTCCCATCACGCATCTCTATAGCAGTCGCATAGTCAATTATATTCTCTATACGGCTTCTCACTCTTGATGCTGTTTCTGTTTTTAGTGTCCAAATGGGTCTAAGAATGGCTAAAACATCATGCACACTTATTAGATGAATTGGTTTATTACCGATTGATGGATATACATAATCTCGCAAGCTAGATGACCACTGTTTGATTGTGATTTCACTTCGCCAAGCATATTTCTTCTCTTCAATATACCTTTGTGCAACGTTTTCAAAAGTATTTTTATCTCTTTGTGCTACTTGTTTAGCTTCTAACAGTTCCGCTTTTTTCTGTTCCCCAGGATGAGTTCCCTTTCGGACTAAAGATTTATAATGAAAGACTTGTTCCCTTGCCCACTGAAGTCCATGCACTGAATCATACGATCCAAAACCGTGCCATCTTCTTTTTCCATTGAGTGTGTAACGAAATAACCAAGATGCCGAACCTTCTGGCTGTCTTATATTTAAATAAAGCTGATTTCCATCAGAGTGACGACCAAATGTTTTACGCTTAATTAATGATTCTATTTCTTTAACTGTGAAGCTTGACAATCCGTTGTACCTTTCGTTGTACCGCTAGGTATACAGATACTATTAGACACCATCAGACGATATAATTCAATAAATAACTGATATTAATCGTTTTTTTGACTCTTAGTCACATTTAAAATACTTGAAAATATGATTTTATTTGAGAATTTGGCGGAGAAGGAGGGATTCGAACCCTCGATACGCTACAAACGTATACGCCCTTAGCAGGGGCGCGCTTTCAGCCACTCAGCCACTTCTCCGAAAATTTCCAACGCGGCGAGATAATACCATAAGTAAGTAAAATCTAACTATTTCAATTAACTGTTTTTAACAACCTCAGACAACTCAAACGCTGAATGCAACGCCCTCACAGCAAGTTCAATATAACGCTTATCAATAACGACGGTAATTTTAATTTCAGAGGTTGTTATCATTTGAATATTGATTCCCTCACCTGAGAGAGTCTCGAACATCTTAGCGGCCACTCCCGCATGTGACCTCATACCGACTCCAACTATAGAAACTTTTGCGATTTGATCATCTGATATGACCTCCGTTGCTCCCAAATGATTTGCAGTTTTTTTAAGTAATGCTTCAGCCTCTTTCAAATCTGACTTAGAAACAGTGAAAGTCATTGAGGCTGAATCATCTTTAGCAACATTTTGAACAATTACATCGACTTCTATATTTGCTTTGCTTATATCACCAAGAACTTTGTATGCCACTCCAGGTTGATCAGGAATACCTCGAATTGTGAGTTTTGCTTCATCCTGTTTAAATGCAATGCCTGAAACTAACGGTTTTTCCATATTATCTTCCTCAAACGATATTAACGTGCCTGAACCCTCTTCAAAACTTGATAAAACTCTCAATGGCACATTGTACTTACCCGCAAATTCAACTGCTCTTATTTGAAGGATCTTTGACCCTTGACTTGCCATCTCCAACATCTCTTCAAATGTTATTTTGTCCAAACGTCTTGCATCTGGCACAAGGCGGGGATCAGTTGTGTAAACGCCATCAACATCTGTATAAATCTGACACTCGTCTGCTTCAAGCGCCGCCGCCAAAGCAACAGCTGTAGTATCCGAACCACCCCTACCAAGAGTCGTAATATTCCCGCTCTCATCAGTGCCTTGAAATCCAGCGATGACGGTGACGAAACCCGCCTCCAAGTCTTTTAATATCTTACTTGCCTCAATATCTTTAATTCTGGCTTTGCCGTAAGCATTATCCGTCAATATTCGAACTTGATGTCCTGCATACGATTTAGCTTTAATTGAACGCTTATCTAGCGCCATGCACAAAAGAGCTATTGTAACCTGCTCTCCCGTACTTAAAAGAACATCAAGTTCTCTCAAATTAGGGTTATCATTAATTTCTTGCGCGAGATTCACGAGACGATTTGTCTCTCCACTCATCGCGGAAACTGCAACAACAACCTTATGACCTGTTTTGTAGAAAGATGAGATTTTGTCTGCAACCGCTTCTATTCTCTCTACCGACCCGACTGATGTCCCACCATATTTTTGGACGATCAAACTCATGCAATTTTCCATTATTATAAGAAGGCGTGATTAAACACTAATTGGGATGAATTTTCATGTGTAAACAGAAAAATTTTAAGTGATGTGATCCTTTAAATAAGTAACTACTGAGTCCAGCGCACTCTGGATATTTTCAATATTATTTGCGACTCCTTGAGCCATATCCGGTCGGCCTCCTCCTTTTCCATCGACTTGGCTCGCCACATGTTTCATAAGAGCTGACGCATTTATTCTGTCTGTCAGGTTTCCTGTAACACCTGCCACAAGAGCTGCTCTATCTTTCCCCATCCCTACTAAGAAAAATACTCCATTTGTCAGCTTACTTCTCACCTGGTCTGCAATAGCCCTGACATTTGATGCATCGTTATCATCAATGATTTTAGTCAAAACAGATATACCATTGAGCTCTTGCAAACCTTCCATCAAGTCACTGCCTGCAGAACTAGCAAGTTGCTGTTTTAGATTTTTTATCTCTCTATGCAAACTTTTATTTTCATCCAATAGGTTCTGTATCCTCGAGGACAAATCACCTTTACTACCCTTAATCACACCGGAAATCGCTGTTATCTGATCCTGCTGTTCATTACATAGGTCAACTGCTTTCATGCCTGAGTAACTTTCAATACGTCTTATTCCTGCAGCAACACTTGTTTCAACAGCAACTTTTACAAGTCCAATTTCACCAGTTCGGCTTACGTGAGTGCCACCGCATAACTCGACAGAAAAATCGTTACCAATATTTACAACCCTAACGACATCGCCATATTTCTCACCAAATAATGCTTTCGCACCCTTACTTTTAGCCTCTTCCATAGACATTGAATTAGTTACTACTTCATTATTTTTTAAGATTTCCTCATTAACAATATGCTCAACCTGCCTAATTTCATCATCCGTAACAGCTGAATCATGAGAGAAATCAAATCTAAATCTCTCCTCATCAACGAGAGAACCTCTCTGCTCAACATGGTCTCCCAGAACTGCTCTCAGCGCCTCATGAAGGAGATGTGTTGCAGAATGATTACACGTTATTAATTGGCGTCTATCATTATGAATATCAGCTTGAACCTTATCCCCAACATGAAAGCTACCTGATTGAACATATCCGAAGTGTAAAAAGTGGCCACCCGATTTCTTGCAATCATTGACATTAATAGTCGATGAATTGTTTACTAATAATCCGGAATCTCCAATTTGACCTCCGGATTCCGCATAAAAAACTGTCTTGTCTAGCACAATTGTAACTTTGTCTCCCTCCTTAGCCTCATCTGTCTCATTCCCCTCTTTGTAAATAGCAGTGATTTTAGAATCAGTTTTCGATTGGTTATAACCAATAAATTCGGTCGCTCCAGATAAATTAATTTTTTCCGAGTAATCAACCGCAAAATTACCAGCAGACCGCCCTCTCGAAACTTGCTCATGCATAAGGCGCTCATAGCCTTCTAAATCTATTTCAAGACCACTTTCTCTTCCGATATCATTTGTCAAATCGACAGGGAATCCATAAGTATCATAAAGTTTGAAAACCAATTCACCAGGAATTACTGAGTCTTTTGCTGAATCAATATATGTTTGGAATATTTTCATTCCTTTGTCTAAAGTGCTCGAGAATTGGAGCTCCTCCTTTTTTAACACTTGACTGATTTTTTTTGAACTATCGATCAAATCAGGATACGCATTGCCCATGAGTTTCCCTAGGACTGGCACCAGTTTATAGAAAAATTCACTTCTTGCTCCAAGCTTATTCCCGTGTCTTAAGGCTCTTCTGATGATCCGACGAAGAACATAGCCTCTACCCTCATTCGAGGGCCTTACTCCATCGAGAATCAAAAATGAGCATGACCTTATATGATCCGCAATTACCTTTAGAGAATTATTCTCAAGATCACTACAGCCGACAACTTCAGCGGAGGATCGAATTAATTCTTTAAAAAGATCTATCTCATAATTACTATGAACGTTTTGCATGATTGCGGAAATTCTTTCAAGGCCCATACCAGTATCTATAGAGGGCTTTGGGAGAGGATTCATTGTTCCATCGCTGTCTCTCTCATACTGCATAAATACAAGATTCCATATCTCTATGTATCTATCAAGATCATCATTATCAGAGCCAGGAGGCCCACCAGGTATATCAGGGCCATGATCCCAAAATATTTCTGTGCATGGGCCACATGGACCAGTATCACCCATCTGCCAGAAGTTATCTTCATCAAGAAAAGATAAACGATTTGGATCAATACCAATATCATTAATCCAGATATCTTTTGCCTCGTTGTCGGAAATATGAACCGTTACCCACATCCTTTCGGGTGGCAACTTTAAAACTTTGGTGAGAAATTCCCATGCGTAATAAATTGCATCTTTTTTAAAATAATCTCCAAAGCTAAAGTTTCCAAGCATCTCAAAAAAAGTATGATGACGGGCTGTATAACCCACGTTTTCCAAATCATTATGTTTTCCTCCTGCTCTCACGCACCTCTGAGAGGAGACAGCTCTGCGAGAGTCCCGATCTTCTGTCCCAAGAAACACATCTTTAAATTGCACCATACCTGCATTAGTAAAAAGTAGAGTTGCATCATTAGTTGGCACTAAACTGCTACTTGGAACGATTTGATGATTTTTTGTTTCAAAAAAATTTAAAAAGGCTTCTCTAATTTCTGAGCTTTTCATTAATGTCTTTCCTTAATTCCAAAATTTGAGTCCTATCTAGATATTTTAATTCGATAAATCAGACTCAGAGAAACTGCCTTTAATGCCTCCATGGGCTAAGATATGAAGATGCAAATGAAAAACAGTTTGGCCCGCTTCAGCCCCATTGTTAATCACGATTCTGAATGCATCTTCAACTCCCATTTGTTTGGCCATTTTATTGGCGATAAGTAATAAATGTCCTAAAAGCTTTTGATCCATGTCACATGCATCAAAAAGTCTAGGTAATGATTTTTTAGGTATTACTAGCATATGGATTGGAGCTTGTGGTGCAATATCCTTTATTACAATACAGTGCTCGTCTTCATATAGTATATCCGATGGAATCTCTCTACTTATAATTCTGGAAAAGATTGTTGTTTCACCTGAATTCATAGTCAATTTTCTCAGCTTTCTAGTTTTACTTTCGATTTTCCAAGCTTTTCATCAACACCAAGCACTCTCGCTTCAGACTCCACCATAAAAGGGATACCATCTTTAATGGGATATGCTAGACCACTTGCTTTACATATCAATTCTTGAGCATCTTTGTCATACTCAAGTGGCGCTTTAGTCACGGGACAGACAAGAATGCTCAACAGTTCCTTATCCATAATCTTCTCCAATCGTTGCTCTTAATTGTACTTTAAAGAAAAATCTACCGCTATCCTCACAGGGGTTTGCTTCGCTGCTTCCTGTAATTCAAATGTTTTTACTTACGTGGTAACACATCTAAGACAATCTCAGGATCTATCCTCACATCAAACCAATTCATTCGCCAGTCTAAGTGCGGTCCTGTCGAGCGTCCAGTTGATCCAACTAAACCAATTACGTCTCCAAAGTTAACTCTATCTCCCACCTCTACTAGTACCTGACTCAGATGAAGAAAAGATGAGCTTATACCATAACCATGGTCGAGTATTATGGTACCTCCTGAATAAAAGAGATCACTTTCTGATAGTCTTATAATTCCTGGTGCAGGGGCAAATATTTTAGATCCAGAAGGTGCAGCATAATCGATACCATAGTGAGGTCGTCCGGGCGTTCCATTGTATATTCTTTGACTCCCATAAATTCCCGTTATTTGACCCTGAATTGGTCGCACAAATCCTTCCAAGAATAGAGGTTCTAATAACTCATGTTTTCTTGCTGCTCTTACAAGGACAGCATCACTTCGGATTTTGGCTAAATCAGTCTCTGTCGGCGTAACAGTTCTTTGAGGAACTCCCTCCACATATTGAACTTTATAATCTCGTTCAATTATCTCTATTTTTTTTGAACTCATCGCTTCATTTCGCTCAAAAACTTTTAGTTCTGCATACCCAGAGGCATCTCTCCCGATACCAAAAATAAAAGTTCCCGACCTAGAAATATGTAACTCACGATCCGAATAAGTCAGACTATATCCTGGGACCACTTTACCGACAACAATGCCGCCTTGAAGCACATCAAGTGAAACCTTGATTGGATCGATCGTATCTGAAAACAGGTGAGGAGAAATCAAGATTAATAAAAGCACACAAAGTCGACAACTTTTGCACGGAAACATCATCAGAAGTACTTCAACCTTAATTATCATCTTCTGTTGGTTCAACATAGGGTTCTAGTGATTCAATAGCACAAGAAATCCCTACATCCATGACCTCTAGTCTGTCAAATTTTGCACATAATTGATGTCCACGCACACGCATAATGTAGCCATTTCTCTTGATACCTCGGCATTCCTTTTTCATTGTCAAAAGAACTTTTTTTCGTCCCAAAGTTTTTAGGACAGCATACTGATCATCTATAAACCGTATATTTCTAATTCGATTTTTGTTGATACATCCGCTGCGTATACCCCATTCTCGAGGATCTAGTTCCTGCTCTAACATAGACAGGTTTTCCTGAATTTTTTCTTTAATGTTCAACTCACTTTTTTCTACATCTGCAGAAAATCCAGCGCTAGGCAATAAACAAAAAAACGTTAACATCACGATCTTAGACACAGCTGACATGATTATCACTCCAAATATTAGTTAATTCGTTATCTTAAGTTGTATTCTACACAATATTTAGTAAAACTTTTCATCTCGGAAAAAAACTGCTTAGGTCCCTCTAATAAATGAAAATCAAAGAAAATCATGAATTTATACCTCCACTTATAATTCGTAATAGGCATATTCAAAGTATTATGAATAGCCTGGGTCCTCGAAAATTGCAGGCTAATAAAATCCTAAATGAACTTAAATCCCGAAGAGTCGTGATAAAAACTAAAAAAGATGTACGACTAATCGCGGAACACACAGTTTCTAATGCAGAGAGACCTCAGAGAAAAATAAAATACCTTGTCGTGCTTCTGCATGGTTGGGAAGGATCTAGCGAGTCTGCCTACATGGTAACTACTACAAATACTCTTCTTGTTAACGGCTTTGACGTATTGAGACTGAATTTCCGAGACCATGGCGACAGTCATTATCTTAATAAAGAACTTTTTAACTCAACTAGGATCGAGGAGGTTGGTGATGCGATTCAAGAATTCAAGGAGCAAAATCAATATCAAAAGATCCTTTTAGGTGGTTTTTCACTCGGAGGGAATTTTGCTCTGCGAATATCTTCAGATAGAGGAAATGATTTGTCTATCGCAGCTACTATCGCTATCTGCCCGCCAATTGATCCTAATAACGCATTGAAAAAAATGAACGATTCGCTGTTTATTTATCATTATTATTTTATAAAGCGATGGAGACGGTCATTGAACAAAAAACTTAAGTACTTTCCCAACAAAACAATAGAAGGACTTCTCAAAAAAGCGAAAACATTAAGGTCGATGAACGAAACCTTTATTCCGAAACTAACCGAGTTCTACACACCTGAAGATTATTTTAAATCCTATGCACTTTCCGGTGAGCGGTTGAATGCAATTAGCTCACCAACCCACATTATAATGTCGAAAGATGACCCAATTATTCCTTCAGAGGACATAAGTAAACTCTGTGAGAATAAACATATCCACCGTGAAATATACAAATATGGTGGCCACTGTGGATTTATCGAGAACTTGAAAGGTGAAAGTTGGTTGCAAACGCGTTTTGTTATGTTATTCGAAAGATATTTATAGTAAGAATCTGGCGGGTTGATCAGAGCTGTTTCATCACTTGATTTATTTCATCAAAATCAAATCCTCTGTATTGCAAGAATCTGATTCTTTTTCCTACTTCTTTTCTATCTGCGCTAACTTGAGCACCAAACTTCTTTAATAACGCCTTCTCAGCAATCGATATCCAATTAGTTCCCTGTTCATCTATTACTTTTTTTACTAGCTCGTCTCCAATTCCTTTATGCTTAATCTCTGCTTTTATTCTTTGCTTGCCCTGCCCTCTATTCATTCTTGACCTAACAAACGACTCAGTAAATCTGACATCACTCAGAAGACCCTCAGTTTTGAGAGTCGATATTACCTGATGAATGATTGAGCTAGATTCAAATTTACGGCTTATCTTATCTGTAATTTCTTTCGTCGAAAATTCTCGTCGGGTGAGCATAACGAGACAGGCATTTCTGATTTTTTTCACCTCGTTATCATCCTGCTCTGATATTTCTACACTCAAAAAAAATAGCTCTCTAATTTTTACTAACTTTCAACGTCTACGTCAGCTTCTTTCTCAGTAGCCTCGCCCATCTCCTTTTGACGGATTTTGGTTTCCAGTTCAGATGCAACTTCTAGATTTTCACTTAAATAAGTACCAACATTTGCTTTACCTTGGCCTATTTTATTTCCATTGTATGAATACCAAGCGCCCGATTTATCAACAAATCCATTCTTCACTCCAAGATCAACCAACTCACCAAACCGATTTATTCCTTTTCCGTAAAGGATCTGAAACTCCGTCTGTTTAAATGGAGGTGAGACTTTGTTTTTCACTACTTTCACTCGCGTCTCATTACCGACAACTTCATCTCCGTCCTTAACCGCTCCTATTCTTCTTATATCTAATCTCACTGAAGAGTAGAATTTCAAAGCATTTCCCCCAGTCGTAGTTTCGGGATTACCAAACATGACACCAATCTTCATTCTTATTTGATTTATAAAAATCACGAGGCAATTTGCAGCTTTGATGTTGCCCGTTAGTTTTCTTAATGCTTGAGACATCAACCTTGCCTGAAGCCCTACATGATGATCTCCCATTTCTCCTTCAATTTCCGCTCTGGGTGTCAAAGCTGCAACTGAATCAACCACCAAAACGTCACAAGCGCCAGATCTAACCAACATATCAGTAACTTCAAGGGCCTGTTCACCCGTATCCGGCTGAGAGACAATTAAATCATCAATTACAACACCAAGCTTTTCAGCATAAACCGGATCCAGGGCATGCTCAGCATCAACAAAAGCACATGTGCCTCCAGCCTTTTGGGCTTCGGCAATTACTTGCAGTGTAAGAGTGGTTTTACCTGAAGATTCTGGGCCATATATTTCGACAACACGACCTTTAGGCAATCCACCAATTCCTAGTGCAATATCAAGACCAAGTGAACCAGTTGAAATCGAAGGAATCGCTTGGCGATTGTTATCTCCCATGCGCATTACCGTGCCTTTTCCAAACTGCCTCTCTATCTGTCCTAAGGCCGCTTCTAGTGCTTTTGCTTTATCTGCTTCCATTTTCTTATCCTTTTATACTGTATGTGTGTACAGTATCCTATAATTTTAAATACTTCAACATTTCTTTCAAACTTGTTTCAATTGTTTGCAATCTAACCTTTTGTCTATCGCCACTAAAAAAGAAGATCTTCGATTCAATCATATCGGTATTACCCCATGCTATACATACCGTTCCAACCGGTTTTCCGGGACTGCCACCTGATGGGCCCGCTATACCACTTATAGAGATTACATAATCCGATCCTGTTTTTTGCAGCCCCTTAATAGCCATTTCTCGCACCACTTCCAAACTCACTGCACCTAAACTCGAAATCAACTCTTCCTTAACTCCAAGTATATGTTTCTTCGAAAAATTGGAGTATGTAACCAATCCAGAAGTAAACCATTGAGAACTTCCAGATACGTCTGTCATCGAGCTTGCAAGGCCTCCTCCAGTGCATGATTCAACGGTTGAAATAGTTGCTCCAATCCTCTTTAGCTCATCACCTAGTTCTTTGCTTAATTGGTAATTAATATCTGTCATCCATTAATTACCAAATCAGGTCCATTTCTCTTTGCCAGAGTTACACTAAATACCCAGTAAACGAAAACAAATTGAAGCGCCAAGCGAAAATAAAGCATGACAAGTGAAATATCGGGAAATAAATGGTAATTGACCGCCATGTGGATGTTGGCTGGGTAAACCGCGATTAAAAGCGCAATTAAGCCCCAACCAGCAAATTTTCGCAGCTTGGAAAATAAAATAGATATTCCACCAATTATTTCAAATAAACCGCTTATGTAAACGGCCTCCAATTTCAAAGGCCATTCCTGTGGCATGATATTTAAGTAAAAGGTTGGATTAATAAAATGATCAAATCCGATAATACAAAAAAAAATCGACAGGCACAGCAACGATCCTATCTGGCTCCACTTCGAGGGCACTCGAAGTAATTGAGCAGTACTGTCTTTAATCACAACAATCTCACTAATGGCAAGGCTAATCTGTCTCTATTGAACCGAACCGGCTCAAATAATATCCCTTAATACTCTCTATGTCATAGAACACTTCTATTTCATTACAACTTCCGTTATTTAACGTCGCAAGAGCGGAAATATCGCTATCTCCAATATTTAAAAATGACTCGAGAGCTATAAGGCACTTTTCTACATCACTCGGTATTTCACTCGTCATCATTTCTTCCAACATAGACCGTAGATCATGAGTTTCAGTGTCTGATCTCAGCAAATCATTCTTATCAAGCCTGACAAAAGATCTATTTTTACTATTATATGCTGGCCAGGCTATTGGCAAGTTGAATGATGGGTCGCCATGCTTTGCGAAATCTGACCAAGCACTCATCATTACCGATTCCATCTCATCTCTTGCTTCCCCTTTCGGATAAATGTATTCCGAAATTGGTCCGAATGAATAATCCTGTGTCAAAAACGCTATTTCTATCCCATGAGTTGCACCAAAAATACTGGGAAAGTCGGCAAACCACGACTTTTCTTGATGATCCCAATCAAACTGATATGAAAACAAATCCTCATATCCAGCCTCCTCGAGCGCATTCAAAGGTTCATCACTACCCCTTATTTTCCATGCATGAGACCGAGTCCTCACCCATACATCATACAAGTCAGGATTCTTCAATGAAAAGACTGGTGGGAGCAGTCCAAAAAAAGGTTTCTTGGCATCAGTGAAATATTTGTTTAGCCCTAACCACATGGAATACTCATCTTTTGTCGTCCCAGATATCACAGGAATTCGTTTTGCATATTTTTGATCGCCTAACGCAGCCAAAATACCAATCTTGGGGATTACAATCCCATCCCGAGTCGTGAGAGGGATTCTATCGATCGCGTTATCCCTCAAATAAAGCTCCATAAAACTACTTGCATCAATATTCTTGAGAATATTTTTCTGTTGCTCTAAATTATCATCTGGCTGGAAAATATCCTGCAATATTTGCCCAGATCCTCTCTCTACAAGTTTATCCTGACCATCAATATTATAGGCACTTTCGTAAGAGGAAGTAGCAACGTATCCAGATTGAGAAATTGCCTTGTGAAAAAGACCCTTAGAAAGGGGGGAGGCAAGCAGTGCAAAAACATTGTGCCCCCCTGCCGACTCTCCAAAAATTGTCACATTCTTCGAATTTCCACCAAATTTGTGAATGTTTTGTTGCACCCACTTGAGTGCTGCTATGAGATCTAAAGTGCCAAAATTAGATGATTGATCAAGCCCTGTTTGTGTTTCTTGTATCGCGGGGTGACTAAACCAACCTAACGCTCCTAATCGATAATTTACGGTCACAACAACGACATTCTTTTCGGCCGCAAAATTACTAAAGTCATAGTAATCCTTGGTGCCAGAAGTATTAGCGCCCCCATGAATCCAAAACATTACTGGGTACTTCGTATTTGCATATTCGTAAGGTGCAGTAATATCAAGGTAAAGGCAATCTTCATTTCCCACAATCCCGATTCCTGGGACGCCAGCATATTCACTGGCCTCCTGGACGCAAGCATTATCATCGGTAGCCGTGATAACCCTATTCGGTTCACTTATTGCTCGTGGAGCTCTCCAACGCAAGTCACCGACCGGTGGTTGAGCAAAAGGTATGTCTGACCAATCTACCGCGCTATTGTTGATGTCACTGAGCGCTCCTCTAACGGTACCGCTAGAAGTTTTTACTGTTAAGTCAACTATCGAGCCGGCCGGCGGAGCCTTATCAATATAGGCACAGCTTGAAAGAATGAGAAGAAAGGGAAAAAGTTTTTTTATCACAATTAATAATTTTTATTTTCAATTACTCATCATTTCGCAATGCGGATCAAAGTACAACATTTTTCTAAAAAAAGGCTCTTTAAATTTAGCATTAAACAAGGTGGGAAAAACTCTTATTTCCTAGGTCAATTCTTGTAAAAATAAGTCGTTTTTAAGACAAAATAAACTTAACTTAAATTACTTAAAAAAATCAGTAAATAACTGTTTACTATTGGAATATTTACAGATTACAATCGGCAAATTACAAGGGGCTCTTAAAGGAAAAACTATGTCTCAATCAAATTCTACATCAGCCATTTCATTTGGTGCTCGGGTGCGAAAATCGCCCTTCTTTAACTCTACAATTGATGATGGTGCAAAGTCATTCACGATATACAATCATATGTACATGCCTACTGCCTATGCTGGGACATTTGAGGAATACAAGAGCTTAACTAATGATGTCACAATGTGGGATGTGTCCTGTGAGCGACAAATAGAGATCAATGGCCCTGACGCGCACGAGTTTCTCCGTCTTATCACCCCTAGGAACTTAGATAAATGCGAGATTGGGCATTGTTTATATATTTTGTTGACTGATCAATTTGGAGGCATTGTAAACGATGCCGTGCTTTTGCGTCTTGAGGAGAATAAGTTTTGGGTTTCACCTGGTGATGGAGATGCCTTACTTTGGATACAAGGTGTGTCTATTTGGTCCGGACTTAACGTAGAGGTTTTTGAGCCTGATGTCTCACCTCTCCAGATTGGTGGACCTAAATCACCAAAGCTAATTGACAAATTATTCGCAGGTGCGCATAACGATCTTCGCTTTTTTAAAGCCCGAGAAACATCACTCGATGGAATTCCCTTAGTTATTGCTAGAACTGGCTGGAGCGGAGAGATTAGTTATGAACTCTATCTCCGAAATAGCGATATGGGTGACGCACTTTGGCAGAAAGTTAAAGCTGCAGGTCAAGAATTTAATATTGCTCCTGTCGCTCCAAATCTCGTGAGAAGTATTGAGGGAGGCATGCTCTCATATGTCTCTGACATCCGTCGCGAAGATTGCCCCTTCACCATTGGACTTGATAGGTTAGTAGATACTGAACAGCCTGCAAATTTTATTGGCAAAGATGCTTTGAAGAAGATTCGGCAGGAAGGTCCAAAAAATAAGCTTGTGGGTATTGAGCTCGACGGAGACCAGTTGCACTCAGCACCAGAAAACCCATGGCCAATTAGAATTGGTGGGAAACTCATTGGTCATGTGTCGCGAGCCATTTATTCACCTCGACTAAATAAAAATATTGGATTCGCACATGTTGAGTCAGATTACTCAGCAATTGGTTTAGAGATTAACGTTGAGTCCCCAAAGGGAAGCATACAGGGGAAAATAAGCGCATTTCCATGGATTAAAGCAGAGCGAATTCAAAGGCATTAACAAAAGTTTATATTTATTTTGCATCGGCTGAAAATTGCAGGTCCGCAAGCCTTGCGTATAGTTTGCTTTCTTTCAAAAGCTGGTTATGCTTCCCTTCTGCAACGACTTTACCGTGGTCCATCACTACAATTCTATCTGCATGCAATATAGTCGATAAACGGTGAGCTATAATTACTGTTGTTCTTCCATCCATTAATCGTTCAAGCGCCTTTTGAACCTTGTTCTCACTCTCGGAATCAAGTGCACTAGTAGCCTCATCAAGCAATAAAATTCTCGGATTTTTAAGTAATGCCCTCGCTATAGCGATTCGTTGTCTTTGGCCTCCAGAAAGTCTCACGCCGCTCTCACCCAGGTGACTATCATATCCTTCAGGAAGCTCACGAATAAATTCATCTGCATATGCAAGATCGGCAACTTTTTGAACCTCTTGATCGGTCGCTCCAGGCCTACCATACTTAATGTTGGTCATGACTGTACCAGTGAACAATGTCGGCTGTTGCTCGACAACCGCTATTTCCTGTCTTAACTCTGTCAGATCTAGATCTTTCAATTGACAACCACCAAATGAAATTTGACCAACCTGAGGATCATAAAATCGCTGGATTAACGCGAATATCGTAGATTTTCCAGCGCCAGATGGTCCCACTAATGCGATCACTTTTTTCGCATCAATTTTCAATGTGAAATTCTTCAATGCAGAGTGTTTGGGTCGAGAGGGATAGTTAAATTCAATATTAGTAAAACGGATCTCCGGCGCTAATTCTCTTGCG
>CABXWC010000028.1:0-20512 GCA_902515855.1 uncultured SAR92 cluster bacterium | reverse complement strand
ATGAGTGTTATCAAAGTAATTATCAAAATTGTCCGGAATAAATTCTAAATTCTTCTAAAGATTTTCGGCGCTCTTCCGATTATAAATATATTATTCATGACAGGACAACGATATGACTCTTAACAAACGCGCAGCAAACGCATATAGAAACGTTGAGGTATCCTCAGCAGTGCCATATGCGGATAGTGTCCAACTAATACAAATGCTATTCGACGGTCTAATTGCAAGCCTCTCAGACGCCGAGGGTCATTTTGAGCGTAATGACATTAAAGGTAAAAACGAATCGATTGGCAAAGCCAACAAAATAATTATCGGTCTTCAAAGCGCTCTCGACTTTGAAAAAGGCAAAGAGCTTGCTCAAAATCTTTCAGAGCTTTATGACTACTGCATTAGACGTCTACTGAAGGCAAATATAAGGAATGATGTTGAAGGTATTGTGGAAGTAAAGGGATTAATGAAAGAAATTAGTGATGCATGGAACTTGGTTCCACAATTACTTGATGATCCAGATGTATCGATGGCTTCATAAAATTCTCCCCCTTAAAAACCTAAACGGTCTTTTAAAACACTCCAATTGGGGTGTTTTTTTTGTCAAAAACTCCCATCAATAACAACTTCAATACGCCTATTCCTGCTTCGGCCCTCAGTTGTATCATTTGACATTAAAGGTTTTGTATCCGCCAAACCTGAAACCATCAAACCATTTGCAAAGGAGTATTTTGTCAACAAATAATCGGCTACTGATCCAGATCTTGCTGCCGATAAGTCCCAATTTGACCGAAATCGCAAACTAAATCCAACTGGCAAATTATCGGTGTGTCCCTCTATGGTGATCAAACCTTTGACATTTTGTATAGCTTCCCCAACATCATCGAGTAAACTAGCAAAGCCTTGTTGCAACTCCGCTGCGCCGCTTCTAAATGATCCTTGAGATGCAAGTCTTACAATAATTTTATCTCCGTCTCTTATCACTTCTGCTTTTTCTTGTTCAATCGCTTGGGCCAGATCTCCTCTAATTTGCCTATATTGTGCAGAAAACATTTCCTCCCAAGCCTCACTGTCCGAAGTTGTGCCTTCGGATTCTTGGAATACTTTAACGTCTACTTTGATCTTTCGTTGAACTTCCGCGACCTTTGTATAAATTTCTAATTCCTCTTGTTCTACTCGAGCATTATCAGAGTTTGGATTATCAGAACCGTCTACATTAACGACAACTCGTTGATCCTTTATCTTTACATCCACTTTTCCATCTTTTATTTCTTTCGCTAATGCCTTAACAACTTGTTCGTAGCCTTCATTCGTATCTGCATTAATCTCGGCACCTTGATAACCTGAAGGCGCCAAATCAGATTCAATCAAGTCTTGTGTTCCAAATGCACTTTGATTTTCACCAGGAATTGAAAACATCGTGTTTCTTTGCTTCGCAGTCTCAGCCAAAGCAATTAATAAGACAAACATTGCCATCAATAAAATCGCCATGTCTGCAAATGTAGCCATCCATAACCCGGGACCCGTTTTGCAAGGCGGGCAGGGTTTTTCTAATTTGGGCGCATCAGAGGGACTACTCATTGGCTGACAGCCTCACTGCTTCCTCTTACTATAATCTCAATCCTTCGATTTGCAGCTCTTCCTTGAGCAGAATCATTGCTCTCAATAGGCCTTGAATCAGCGTAACCAGCAACAACCAAGCGATCTAAATCAATACCAACATCTCTCAATAAAATGCCACCGACTGAAGATGATCTTGCAGACGATAAATCCCAATTACTCCTAAAACGATCACTAAAAGCTATTTTTACATTATCTGTGTGGCCCTCTATCCTAATTTTCCCACTGGAGGACTCAATCTCACTACCAATCCGCCCAAGTAATTCCCTAAAAGCTGGCCTAACTTGATCACTTCCGGATACGAACGAACCCTCCCCGGCAAGTCGTATTATAAGATTATCGTCTTGCAATACTAATTTTAGTTTACCCTCTTCGATATCATCTTTTAAATCTAAACCTAATTTATCAAATTTTCGTTTTGCATCTTCAATTCGTCTGTCTCGCATTGCCTGAAGAGCTGCTAAATCTTGCTTTCGAACTTCTATTTCCGTGGGTGTTTTTGATTGAACTGATACGACTTTTTCCGTTATTTCAATGACGCTTTGCATGAGATAGTAATCATCATTGATGTCATCTTTAGAACTAAAGGACTGAAGTTCGACAACTACTTTATTATTGGCTTTTCGCACAACGACTTCTCCCTCTCTAATTTCGCCTTCTAAACTTTCCATTAAAGAAGTATATGTTTCCTCAACTTGCAACGCTTCTAACTCTTCTTGACTTAAGGTTTTTAAGTTTTTATTAACATCGTCTTCCTCAGAGAAGATAGTGCTTTCTGCAACAGGTATATCAATGACTGGAATAATGACTTTTGAACCGAAAGCCGCATTAATGGACCCAAGTGCTTGAGCTTTCTGTCGTTGATCCATCTCAGCAAAGTTGTACATTAGGGCGAAAAGAGCCATCAATAAGGTTGCCATATCTGCGAATGTTGTCATCCATATTGGCGCTACACCACGACATTTTGGGCATTTTTTTGGTTTAGACTGTTCCTCATCATCAATGAACTGAGGAATCTCTTCGGGATCAACTTCTGCTGTGGCACTCATATAAATTTAAGAGTCCTCAGCAGCCTGTCTTTTTTTATTAACCTTTGGAGATAGAAATGAAGATAATAAATCTGATAATAATCTTGGGTTACCACCTTTTTGAATAAACACAACGCCTTCAACTATAAGTTCATTATTGAGAGCCTCTCTTTTTGCATGATTTTCTAACTTCTGGGCCATAGGAATTAAGGCGCCATTAGCCAAAATTGCTCCGTATAAAGTAGTTAAAAGTGCAATTGACATCGCGGGACCGATACCTCCTGGATCGTCTTCTAAGTTTTTGAGCAATATAACTAATCCTATGAGTGTTCCTATCATACCCATAGCTGGAGCGGTATCACCCCATGATTGGAAAATACTCCGAGCAGACTCATGACGTTGAGAGGTAATCAGTGTGTCTCGCTCTAAAGTCGCTCGAATAAAGTTAGCATCATTTCCATCAACTAGTGCAGTAACTCCTTTAGCTAACATGCGGTTACTGATCTCTTGATTTTCAAGGGCAATCATTCCGTCTTTCCGGGCAATCGTGGCAAGTTCAACCATTTGATCAATTAAATCTGTAGGTTTATCTACCTTATGTCTAAATATTTTTAATACAGTGGGAAATAAATTTAAAAATTCAGCTAACGTCGAACGTAGCATAACAACGCCGAGTGAACCCACAATTACAATATAAAAGCTTCTCCGATCCAGTAACTGCTCTGCGTCAGCGCCGACCGCATAGTACATCGCATAAACAAAAACTGATAAACCAACAACACTTAAAATATCCATATTCAACCTTTTAACATAGAGGGATTGCCCAGAATACGACAACGTTCAATCAAAATAAGTACTTAAAATGACGCCAATAGCAACTTCGCTAGGTTTCAATCTTTATTGTAGTACAAGTTTAAAATTTAATAAATTTACTTAACCTGGCTTTTTTAGGAAACTTAAGCATTTATCACCTTCCACTTTGACAACCACATCACTTGGTAATTGACGAGATTTAAAATGCATAGCATTACATTTGTAAGGAAATTTTTTTTCATGTGTTATGCCAAAATGTAAACAATTCCAGCAATTTTCTTTTTTCTTATTTAACACACTAATTTTTTTTCCAATACTCTTTATAAGCTTTCCACAAAAAAATAACCACAATTGAAAAGGTAATGAACCATGCAAACATATTCATCAAATCATAATTTTTTATAAAATCAAATTCAGGTCTAAATGCTACGAAAGCAGCAATAAGCGGACATATAATAATGATCCTCATCCGAGTACAAAAAGCGCAGACCGGTTTTTTATCCATAATAATTAATCAAATAAAAACTTGAGCCTATCACACTAAGTGCATTAAATTAAGTTTGAAAAATTTTAATGATCAAAAGAAAATGGTGCGTGGAAATATGTTATATAATTTTTCAACCAAAATAATAGTTAACACGTATTCTAATCGGATTGATAAAGGGACACGATAATGCTTACCATGATTATCTCGCCAGCTAAAAAACTGGACTATGGTGCGATTGACGAGGAGCTAAGCTCTTCTGTGCCAATCCTATTAAATCACTCAAAAGGCCTGATCGGTGAATTAGAAAAGTTATCTCCTGAAGGAGTGAGTTCACTCATGGGCCTCAGCGACAAACTAGGCGCTCTTAATTACCAGAGATTCCAAGAGTGGCAATTACCTTTCACAAAAGATAATGCGAAGCAAGCAATCTTGGCATTTAAAGGTGATGTCTATCAAGGATTGGATGCGGAGTCACTGTCAAAGGAAGACTTTGACTGGGCACAAGATAATTTAAGAATATTATCAGGATTGTATGGAATACTTAGACCGCTTGATCTTATGCAACCCTACCGATTGGAGATGGGAACAAAGCTTAAAACAAAAAGAGGGAAAGATTTGTATGAATTCTGGGGCTCCACTATTGCAAACGAATTAAACAAAACATTTAAATCCCCAAATGGCATATTGTTGAATTTAGCCTCTAATGAGTATTTCAGATCAATAAACCAAGTCAAGATAAATGCGCGAATAATCACCCCTGCGTTTATGGACTATAAAAATGACAAATACAAAATCATTTCATTTTTTGCTAAAAAGGCTCGAGGCCTCATGACCCGATTCATCATTAGGAACCGCATTACTGATGCAAACCGAATAAAAGACTTTTCAGAAGCTGGATACAAATTTAATGAGGCTATGAGTACTGAAGAGAAACCAGTTTTTTGTCGAGATTAAATATTACGATTTAAAAGCCGAATAAAATCCCTAAAAATAGAATCATTCCAACATAATTATTCTCTTTGAACACTGCAAGAAATTCATCCCTCTTTGCACTCCTCGCTTTAATCCCTTGCATTGCAAATATTAAGGCAACTAAGCTTAAGGCAGTGTAATAAGGTATTCCCATCTGAAAACTGAAGCCTACAAGTATGAGGAGGAGGAGCATCAAGAACTTTAAGCAAATCAAAATTATCAAAACTTTTTCTCCGAATAATATTGCTGTTGATTTAACGCCAATTTTTAAATCGTCTTCCATATCCACTAGAGCATAATATGTATCAAAAATAAGTGCCCAAATAATAATCGCTAGAAAAAGGTAACCAATTTCAAAGCTTATAGGAGTATTCTCAGCAGTAAATGCCATTGGAACAACTAAAGCCCAAGCAAAACCCAAACCTAATTGAGGAAGGTTGGTGATTCGCTTTAACAGTGGATAGGTTGCAGTAATAAGCAGAGCAATAATGGAAACTAAAACAGTATGCCAGTTGGTTAATAAAACGAGCCCAAAGGCTACGAAAATGAGAACCACAAATAACAATATGGCTTGAGTTGGAAGAAGCTCGCCCATTGGTAATGGCCGGGATTTCGTTCTATCTACGTGGCCATCTATATCTCGGTCTAAGTAATCATTGATAACACAACCTGCGGAACGCATTACAATGGTACCCAAAATAAAAATAACAACATTGTTTAAATTTGGTATGCCTTCACTCGCCAGCAATAACGCCCAAAGAGTTGGCCATAACAACAATAGAATTCCGATAGGTTTATCTAAACGCATAAGACGCACCCAACGATTAGAAAAGAGGGAATTCATTATGCTTTCAACCGTTAATTTTCAAAATTAAAGAGGGTAGAAATATTTCCGAAACAAGCAAAGAGTTAGTATTTAGCGTAAAAAGAGATCTTCTTCCCCACAACAATCGATCTGGGCCACACAAACTTATAGGAATACCATATTCACTCGCCGATAGACATGCAATTTGTAAAGATCTTCTTTTAATTGCTTTATTCTTAAATATGAATTCACCGAGAGATCGTTTTTTTAAGTTTTTTAAAATCGCTAAATCTCCTACTGCAGTAGATAGGGGAATAATGCTTTGTGCATATACCCAGGGAGCTGTGTTCCCCATCAAAACGACCTTCCTATCTATAACATTACCTATTGTTTTGACGTCAAAAACCGATGCCTCAATATCTAAAGGAGCTCTTTGAGTTTGATCTAGTAATTCTAGACCGAATTGATTTTTGCTTAATTTAATTAGTTTTGACGTCAGTGATCCATCGTCAAGGAGCCAATTTAAGACTGGTTTGTTTATGACAGATTCATTCATATTTTCCATCGAGGTCCAAGAGAGGGTAGGGTAGATGGGTTGACTATTCATCCTGATTCTCAATCATAGAATTTCTTACCATTATCTTTAAGATCCTTGAACCTCTTGTATTCCCACTGATATTGCGATGGATTAAGCTTTACCATATCTTCGATACTACGATTTAATGCGTTCAGGCTAGCTGATATGTTGGTACTGTTTATGTCATCGTCAACTCTTTGAAAATAAATCTCCCAACCATCTACGACACGAATAGCAGATGCTATTAAAGTGTTACAATCAACACGTCCAATTAGTTTATGAATCAAAGTCATTGTTCTTGTTCTCACATTAAAAAATGTTGATGTCTGTCCACTAATTTCGGGCGGAAATTGATCAGGTAAAATTCCAGTAACCTCGCCTTTTGTTAAAGCTTTTAAAACATTGCTAACGCCTCTTATGTCTGCAGGCACCAAACTTGCACCTGCGTTTTCCCTGCCCCCCTTGACCCAATCATTTAAACTTTTTATTTTTGGAGGCTCATAAATAGATGTCATAGGAACCCTTTTCGAGATCCACAAGCCAAGTATTTCCCAATTACCAAGGTGAGGGATGATGATGATAAGACCCTTTTTTTGCTCAAACAGTGATTCGAATATATCTAGCCCATAAACTTTTTTAACCTTCGACTCTATCCATATACTCCCTTTTCTCCAAATTTTTGGAGTTTCAAAGAGACTTTGTCCCAGATGCTGCATTCTATCAAAACACAATCTATCAATTTCTTTTGCATTCAATTCTGGATAACAAAGAGTCAAATTTTTTTTACATGTTTGCACCAATCGGGAATTTAAGGAATAGAGAAAACGCCCTAAAAGCTTGCCTAAACCTCGCGAGGCTCCAATTGGGAAATAAGCGATGATTTTTAAGATTAAAAGAGCAAGGTAATTTTTCATAAAGCCCAGTTAAACAGGTTAAGGATTTTTCAAGAGCAAATGTGAATTAGATGTATTATATCTGACAAAATCATCGAAAACTTAAAAAAAATTTAGCAGCTAACAACTTTAAATTAACCTATTTAACCTATCTTTCTTAACCTTTACATTTATAATGCGGTAAATTGTCTATTTGGTTAACGGACTTTGAATAAAAGCAAAATTACCTTCCAAGAACTAATTTTCGAGTTACAAAAGTTCTGGGCCTCAGAAGGGTGCCTTATTATGCAGCCCTTAGACATGGAAGTAGGCGCTGGAACATTTCATCCTGCGACCTTCTTGAGAGCCATTGGTCCAGAAACTTGGAATAGCGCATACGTGCAGCCTTCCAGAAGACCTACAGATGGGCGGTATGGACAAAATCCAAACAGACTCCAACATTACTATCAATTCCAGGTTGTTATGAAACCATCACCGGATAGTTTTCAAGAGATGTATTTAAATTCGCTCAAGGCTATTGGTATTGACTCATTAATTCATGATATTCGATTTGTCGAGGATAATTGGGAGTCACCAACCCTTGGAGCATGGGGTCTTGGATGGGAAGTTTGGCTAAATGGAATGGAAGTCTCTCAATTTACATATTTTCAACAAGCAGGCGGCATTGAGTGTTTTCCTATAACAGGAGAAATAACCTATGGTATCGAACGCATAGCAATGTACCTTCAAAATGTGGACAACGTCTATGATTTAATTTGGACCAAATCACCAAACAATACCGTCACTTACGGTGATGTCTACTTACAAAATGAATTTGAAATGTCTACCTACAACTTCGAATACGCGAACATATCTCAGTTGTTTAGTTCTTTTAATAATTTTGAAAAAGAATGTTCATTATTAGTCGAAAATCATTTACCTCTGCCTGCCTATGAAATGGTGATGAAAGCATCCCATGTGTTCAATCTCTTGGATGCGAGGAAAGCTGTATCGGTGACAGAGAGACAGAGATATATTTTAAAAGTAAGAACATTAGCGAGAATGGTTGCAAATGAATATTTTCTCTCAAGAAAGCAAGCTGGTTTTCCGATGGCCGATAAAAAAATTGCTGATCTTGTAAATAGGGAGTCATAAACAGTGCAAGCAGACTTTCTATTTGAACTTGGGACAGAGGAACTTCCAACAGACTCAGTAAAGCAACTTGCCAAAGCAATTTGCAAAGATTTATGTGAGAATTTCAATACGTTAAATGTCCGATATAAAAATGCCTCTTCATTCTCAACGCCACGAAGGTTAGCTGTCAAAATAGAAGGGCTAGAGTGTTTTACACCAAAAACATCAACTCTTCACTGGGGCCCAGCAAAGTCTATTGCTTTTGATTCTTCTAATTTGCCTACAAAAGCTGGCAAAGCATTTGCTAAAAAATTTAATATTGATACAAAAAGTTTATATAATTTTTTAAAAACCGATGGTGACAAGGAAAGGCTATTCTACGAGGGTATTTCTGAGCAAATTGACATCACTACGTTATTTCAAAAATTAATCCAGTCAACGTTATCCGAACTGCCGATGCCAAAAAAAAATGAGGTGGGGGGCAAATAAAGACTATTTTGTAAGACCCGTTAAATGGGCTGTTTTAATTTTTAATAATCAAGTATGTGAAATCAATCTTTTTGGATTAAAAACCGCTAATGTAACAAAGGGTCATCGATTTCACTCTGATAAGGAACTGATAATCAAATCACCAGATTCATATGAATCTCAGCTTTTGTCCAACAAGGTAATTGCCAATTTTGATAAGCGTCAAGACGAGATCGTTCGTCAAATAAAAGAACTCGAGATTCAAACCGGATTGAGAGCCGAAATAGACGAAAATTTATTGACTGAAGTAACAGCTCTCTGCGAGTGGCCAGTTGCAATAATCGGAAATTTCAAAGAAAAATATTTGACCGTACCGTCCGAAGCACTTATTTCTTCAATGCAAGAGCATCAAAAATTCTTTCACTTAATCAATACAAATGGAAACTTAACATCCTCCTTCATTACTATTTCAAACATAAAAAGTAAGGATGCGAATGTAGTAAAAACAGGAAATGAGAGGGTTGTTAATTCAAGACTTGCAGATGCTGCATTTTTCTACAATAAAGACATTAGCCAGTCCTTAACCTCAAGACGAAAAAAACTAAAAGAAGTGGTTTTTCAAGAACAATTGGGCACTTTATTCGACAAAACAGAGCGCTTAAAGACATTAGCTAGATATTTATGCGAATACACGGGCGCTGATGTTGACTTTGCAGTTAAAGCCAGTGAGCTCTGTAAAGTTGATTTAATTACAGATATGGTAAATGAATTTCCCAATTTACAAGGTGTCATGGGTGGATATTATGCGAAACATGATGGGGAGAGTGACTCAGTATCGAATTCGATTGCAGAGCATTATTTACCGAGTTTTTCAGGCGATAAACTACCAAAATCAAACATCGCCATAACAATTTCCTTAGCTGACAAACTTGATACAGTATTTGGAATTTTTTCAACTGGAGCAAAACCCTCAGGATCGAAAGATCCATTCGGACTAAGGCGGTCTAGCTTGGGGATATTAAGAATTCTTATTGAGAGAAACATTGATCTTGATTTAAAGGAAATAATTGACTTTTATCAGACACGTGTAGCCTATAAAAAGCTTGAAACAAAAGAGGCACCCAGTACCATAATCGCATATATTTTAGATAGGATTGAAGGTTGGTTTAAGGATCAAGGTATAAGGACTGAGATATTTTTGTCGGTCAAAAGCATGTCCCTATCTAATCCCCTAGATATCGATGCTCGAGTCAGAGCAGTCAACGCTTTTGCTCAAGACAAAAATGCCGTCCAACTAGCACAACTCTTTAAAAGAGTGTCCAACATACTAGAAAAGAATAGCTCTCTTTCATTACCAAATTCCATCGATACTAAAATTCTTAGCGAGAAACATGAAATACAGTTATCTGAATCTATAACAACATTAGAGATAGAGAACAAAAAACTGTTGAACGACAGAGAATACAAAAAAGTATTGAATAATCTTCTCGTACTCAAAGAACAAATAGATAATTTCTTTGATAATGTCATGGTAGACAGCAAAGATATCGATTTAAAGATTAATCGGCTTACACTTTTAAAGAAATTAAAGACGCTTTTTTCTTCTACTGCCGACCTTACATTTTTAGCTGGCGAAAAAGGATAAAATTAAACATCTAAATTAACCACAGAGAGCGCATTTGTCTCAATAAACTCTCTTCTAGGCTCTACTTGATCTCCCATAAGTGTCGTGAACATTTGATCTGCCGCTATCGCATCTTCTATTGTCACATTGAGCATTCTTCGCGTTCCTGGATCCATCGTAGTTTCCCACAATTGTCCCGGGTTCATCTCTCCCAAACCCTTATACCTTTGAGTGTTTATACCCGTCCTCGATTCACCCATTAACCAATCAATTGCAGCAGCAAAATTATTAACTTCTTGTTTCTTTTCGCCACGCCTTACATATGCACCTTCTTCACACAGCCCGGTAATTTTCAATCCCAATGAAACGATAGCTAAATATTCTGAAGATGAAACAAAGTCTCGATCTAGTAAGTACTCGTGTGCAACACCATGAATTGTCATTTGAATTTTAGGAATCCAAATATTGTGTTCTATATCTTCTTCAACAACGACTTCAAAGTTTGTAATATTAGGATTCATTTTGTTGAGATTTTCAAGAAGTTCATCGCACCATTCGCGAAGATCAATGCTTTTTTTAAGAAGTTCTCTTTTCAAGCCAGTCGTGTAAACCAAGGTGTTTAGTAGAAAATCAGGATAACGAATTGATAATTTGTTTATTATTTCATGAACATTTCGAAATTCCAGTACCATACTCTCCAAAGCTTCGTCTTTTATCGCGGGCGCATCTGGATTTACATGAAAACTCGCGTCCTCTAAAGCTTTTTGAGTTAAATAGTCCAATAACTCGTCATCGTCTTTAACATACTGTTCGTTTTTACCTTTACTCACCTTATATAAAGGCGGTTGAGCTATATATATGTGACCTTCTTCGATTAATTCCCTCATTTGACGAAAAAAGAATGTTAGCAACAATGTCCTGATATGTGATCCATCAACGTCCGCGTCAGTCATAATTACTATCGTATGATAACGAAGTTTTTCAATATCAAATTCTTCATTACCAATTCCACAACCAAGAGCTGTTATCAAGGTTCCCACCTCTGCACTGGAAAGCATCTTGTCAAATCGCGCCTTTTCTACATTTAAAATTTTTCCTTTCAAAGGCAATATAGCTTGTGTTTTTCTTACTCTGCCTTGTTTTGCGGAGCCACCAGCAGAATCGCCCTCTACAAGAAATAGCTCTGACAACACCGGATCCTTCTCTTGGCAATCTGCTAATTTACCTGGGAGCCCCGCAATATCTAAAGCACCTTTTCGGCGAGTCATTTCTCTAGCCTTTCTTGCTGCCTCGCGCGCCCGCGCTGCATCGATCATTTTGTTGACTATAGATTTTGCCTCTTGCGGGTACTCTAATAGATAATCATTAAATTTGTCGCCCATTTCTTGCTCAACTGCAGTCTTGACCTCAGAGCTCACTAATTTGTCTTTCGTCTGAGAGGAAAACTTCGGGTCTGGAACCTTTACTGAAATGATTGCTGTCAAACCTTCTCGTGCATCGTCCCCTGTAGTGTTCACCTTAGACTTTGCGTTGATTCCCTCTTTTTCGATATAAGTGTTTAAACCTCTGGTAAGAGCCGATCTAAAGCCAGCAAGGTGGGTGCCGCCGTCTCGCTGCGGGATATTATTGGTGTAACATAAAATGTTTTCTTGATACCCATCATTCCATTGAAGGGCTACTTCAACACTAGTTCCATCTTCTCGACTGCTATTAAAGTGCAAGATCTTATTTATCTCAGTTTTATTTGTATTTAAAAACTCGACAAAGGCTTTCAAACCCCCATCATATTCAAATTTGTCTTTTTCTCCGGTTCGCTCATCCTTTAATAAAATCTTCACTCCAGCATTGAGAAATGACAACTCTCTTAACCTTTTTGCCAAAATATCGAAGTGAAATTTGATATTTGAAAACGTTTCCTCCGATGGTTTAAAAAAGACTACCGTTCCGGTTTGTTTTGTTTTACCAATAACTTCTAAAGGGCCATCAGGCACCCCATGCGTGTAAGTCTGCTCAAACACTTCTCCATTACGCTTAATAGTGAGCCGCATTGTTTTTGATAATGCATTAACAACAGAAACGCCAACTCCATGAAGCCCCCCTGAAACCTTATAACTATTATCATCAAATTTTCCACCTGCATGTAACACAGTCATTATGACTTCGGCCGCAGAGACACCCTCCTCATGCATTTCTGTTGGAATTCCTCTACCATCATCAGATACTGAAATGGATTCATCGGGATGAATAACAATTTGAATTTCAGAACAGTGCCCCGCCAAAGCCTCGTCAATAGAATTGTCTACCACCTCAAAAACCATATGATGAAGACCGGTTCCATCATCTGTATCCCCAATGTACATTCCTGGTCTTTTTCTTACAGCGTCTAAGCCTTTTAATACCTTAATACTCGAAGAATCATAATTTTCATTTTCGGCCATAAAATTACCACCTAATTAATTTCGTTGATAAAGCCTTGTTCCATGTGGAACATTTTACAGGTTTTTTCCTTCAAATGAGACATAAAATCCAATTTATCAACGCCTGTAACAAAGAACTGGCAATTAAGATCAAATAAATGACTAAAAACCAATTCTCTATTGACCTCATCCAGTTCAGAAGGCAAATCATCTAAAACATAAGCACAGGCAATACCGGTGTTTTGTCTATGTATCTCACCTTGTGCTAGCTGCAATGCATAAACAAGAAGTTTAATCTGGCCTCTGGAAAACTTATCTCTAACTTTCACGCCATCTAGTGTGATACTCAAATCTGCCTTGTGTGCTCCATGTGATGTGTGGCCAAGTTTTTTATCTGATGCCTCAGAATCCTGTAACACATCGATAAAATTTTTATCCGGCGACCAACCTTTTTCGTATTCAATTTGAATACCGCTAATTTGATCGTATCGGCTTAGGGACTCACGCAATGAATCAGATAAATTTGAAATATAACGCTCTCGATATCCTGTAATCAACTCATTCAATTTATCCAATTCTGCGTTCCAAACAACTAATTCATCTTTATTTGCGGTTCCATACCTTAATAGTTGGTTTCTCTGTTTGAGCGCTTTTTGATGTTTATTCCAAACACTCGCGTAAGCTGGTTCCACGTGGAACACTCCCCAATCTAAAAACTTTCTTCTATAAGAGGGAGATCCGTCAATTAAATTAAAACTGTTTGAATCAATAACTTGAATGGGGAATAAAGAGGCTAATTCTGAGGACGTCTTAATCCGATCACCGTTTTTCTTTGCTTCCAGCACACCGCTAACGGTTCTTCTAAGTCCAAGAGACATATGCGTTTCGGGTCTAATGTCTATTTGCGCATGAACTATACACTCAGATAGTGATTCATTAATAACAGTGCGTATATCTCTGTTCCTGAAAGATTTTCCACGACTTAAAAGATAAATACTCTCTAGAAGGCTTGTTTTCCCGCTGCCATTCACGCCATAAATAAAATTAGCACTCTTAAACGGCGACAAAGATATATTTGCAATATTCCTGACGCCCATTACATCAATTTGGGTTATGTGCATTGACAGATGCTGAATATCGAGTGTTTAACTCTAAAGTCTCATAGGCATTACGACATACAATGAATGGCTATCCTTTAGACTCTCAATTAAAACGCTGCTATTAGAGTTAATAAGCGTCATTTTCAAAGCTTCGTGATCTAAAACATTTAGAACATCGAGTAAATAACTCACATTAAAGCCAATTTCCATTGATTCACTATTGTATTTTACTTCCAAATCTTCCTGCGCTTCTTCTTGCTCAGGGTTACTTGCAACAATCTTCAGCGAATCCTCACTAATTGATAATCTAACACCTCGATACTTCTCATTAGATAAAATCGCAGCCCTTCCAAAGGCTGCTTTCAAAGCGAGACGATCAGCCTCTATAATTTTATCGCCACCTTTAGGAAGGACTCTATTGTAGTCAGGGTATGCACCATCAACTAATTTTGATGTGAATTGGTAATCGCTTCCAACAGCCCTGAGATGATTAGAGCCGAGTACGATCTTAACTGTGTTGTCATCTAATAATCTTTGTAATTCAACAACTCCTTTTCTGGGGACAATCGCTTTAACTGGTTCTTCGACCGAAATATCACAATTACCATCTGATAACGCCATCCTATGCCCATCAGTTGCCACTACTCTCATTTGGCCACTAGTTAACTCCCATAACATTCCATTTAAATAGTACCTTACATCTTGCTGGGCCATAGCAAAGGACGTAGCTTCTATTAATTTCTGTAATTTTTGGCCCGATATATCAAACTCGAAACTTTTCTCTCCACCATCAACAGATGGAAACTCGCTGGCTGGTAATGTCGACAACATAAAGCTACTTTTGCCACTTTTAATAGATGCTTTGCCTTCTGAACTTGAGAAATTAACCGCTGCGCCATCAGGGAGAGATCTACATATGTCGAGAATTTTTCTCGCGGATACTGTAATGCTGCCCTCTTCAAGAACATCACTAACTTCAGTGACTCCTACGATTTCAACTTCTAAATCAGTCCCTGTAATAGATAGTATTTTTCCTGAAAGAGACAGCAAAACATTGGACAATATTGGCAAAGTTTGTCTTCTTTCGACAACGCCGATAACTAATTGCAAAGGTTTTAATAAAGCTTCTCTTGACAGGTTAAATTTCATAACAGTTTGTTCTCCTAAAGATCTATCTTTAATTTAAGCAGATAATAACCTGTAAATATGCTTTAAGTCTTGCTTAACTTCCCTGTCCTCTATGCTTAACGCTTTAATTTTCCGGCAAGCATGTATAACAGTAGTATGATCCCTCCCCCCAAACGATTCACCAATCTCTGGAAGACTATGGTTTGTTAAATCCTTCGCAATTGACATTGCAATTTGTCTTGGACGAGCAACAGAACGGCTTCTTCTCTTTGAAAGCATATCAGACATTTTTAATTTATAATAATCAGCAACTACCCTCTGAATATTATCTACCGTTACTAGTTTATCCTGTAATGCGAGCAAATCTTTCAGAGATTCTCGTATTAGATCTATATCTATCTGCCTGCTTGTAAATTGAGCATGTGCTATAACTCTTTTTAATGCACCCTCCAACTCCCTAACATTAGATCGGATTCTTTGTGCAATAAAGAAAGCGGCGTCTTTCGAGAGGAAAAAGCCCAACTGCTCAGCTTTATTAATCAGAATAGCTGCCCTTGTCTCAAGTTCTGGAGGTTCTACAGCAACCGTAAGTCCCCATCCAAATCTTGATTTTAGTCTCTCTTCAACACCATCGATTTCTTTTGGATATCTATCACAAGTTAAAATCATTTGCTGACCACCTTCTAGAAGAGCATTGTAGGTATGGAAAAATTCCTCTTGTGATCTTTCTTTGCCAGCGAAAAACTGTATATCGTCGATTAACAATGCATCTAAAGACCGATAAAAATTCTTAAATTCATCAATTGCCTTTAATTGCAGTGCTTTCACCATATCACCAACAAATCTTTCAGAATGAAGATATACAATTTTTGCTTCTGGATTTTTTTCCAGCATAGCTTGCCCAACTGCATGCATTAAATGAGTTTTACCAAGTCCAACTCCTCCATAAATAAAGAGAGGATTATATGAGCCACCTGGGTTTTGAGCTACTTGTTGAGCAGCAGCAAAAGCTAGCTGGTTTGACTTACCCTCTACAAATGAATCAAAAGTGAAGCCAGAATTTAAATTTGTCTTTAAACTTTTTTCTGCTGCTGACCTAGGAATTTTTATTTTCTCTGAAGGGATTACTTCTAATTTTTGCTCGCTGTGACGTGGTTCAACATCCATATGACCATTGTCGCTAAATTCCCTCTGCGACGATTCCATCGAAAAATTGGGCACGTTAGCGACCACACCTATCTCAATTGCCACTTCTCGTGAACATATATAACTTACTAACTCTATTATCCTCTCTAAAAAATTATCTCTAACCCATCCCTCAATAAACCTATTAGGAGCGCAAAGCAATATAGATTCATTGCTACCAAGTGAAGCTGTTAAAGGTCTTATCCACGTGTTGAACTGCTGTTGAGACAACTCACCTTGCAAATAATCTTGACATTTGGGCCAAACTACCAAGGTTATGTTATCTTCTATTATGCTTACGGACACGTGTTGTACTCAAAGTAAAAAAACTTAACTCATATTAAAGCAGCATAATTAGTTTATCCACAAGAAAAATTATGGTGGTTTATGCAAGAAAAATAATATTGTTTTATTTCAATTACTTGAAAATAAGGTTACCAAAAACTATCAACAGCGCAGGGCGACATGATTGATTAATAATCAATCATTTTTTGTGTATAACTTGTATACAACCAGTAAAAATACAGTTGAAAATTTTAAAAAAAGACAAACATTGCTCCATTTTAGAACATAAAAATAATTTCAAAAAAATAATATGACCACTATCAGCTTATTAGTCACTTCCCAATGCAAAAAGATGAAAAAATCTCCCCTAACAGATCATCTGAAGAATAAGAGCCAACGATACTTGATAAGTTATTTTGTGCAGACTTAAGATCTTCAGCCAATAACTCACCAGAGCCTGTATTATTTAATTGCTTTTTACCGATCTCTATGAATTTTAGTGCTTCGCCCAGTGCTATTAAATGGCGTTTTCTCGCGGAAAATACTCCTTCAACTATCTCATCAAGACCAACCAAATCTGTTATAAAATTTTTAAGTTGATTGATACCTAACCCTTCCTTCGCAGAAATAAGGTGAAAAGGATAAAGACAGTGAGTGACATCGCTTTTTTTAAAGTCAAGCATGTCAATCTTATTAAAAATAACCGCAAACAACGAGCCATCACTGCAAAATTTAAGTACACCTGATGATAACTGCGCAAGTTCTTGATTTACGCCTCCATTAGAACAATCAACTATATATAAAACAACATCTGCAGCTTTGATTTCCTCTTCTGCTCTTCTAATACCTTCTTTTTCAATTTCCTCGTCACTCTCCCTAAGCCCAGCGCTGTCCGACAAAAAAATGGGAACATCATTAATTAACACTTTCTCCCTAAGCACATCCCTTGTCGTGCCAGGTGTGCTAGTCACGATCGCCGAATCATATCCAGTCAGTAGGTTAAATAAAGTTGATTTTCCGGCATTAGGTTTTCCGGTAAGTGCTACATTGATGCCTTCTTGTAGAATTCTTCCCTGATGAGCTCTCGTTATTACTAAATTTAATTTGTTGATACATGACACTAGGCGTTTTTTCAAGTCTCGATTATCTAAGAAATCTATGTCCTCTGCTGGAAAGTCTATACATGCCTCAACAAATTTCCGCATCTCTATAATATCCTCTACGATCCCTCGCACCTGAAACGAAAACTCTCCCTGCATTGACAGAGATGCTGAGCGGGCAGCGCTCTTAGATGAAGCGTTTATAAGATCCGAAATTCCTTCTGCTTGGGCTAGATCTAACTTCCCATTTAAAAAAGCTCGTTCTGTAAACTCTCCAGGCCGAGCCAAGCGAGCACCAAGTTCCAAACACCGAGTTAGGATCATGTCCGTAATCACGTGACCCCCATGACAATGCAATTCCAACACACATTCACCAGTAAAACTTTCTGGACTAGGAAAATAAATAGCAATACCCTCATCAATTACCATTTTTTTTGAATCGAGAAATCTCTTAAATAAAGCTCGCTTAGGGACTAGCTTTGAAGAAAATAGGGCTTCACAAAATTGCTCTAAGTCATAGCCTGAAAGCCTAACAATACTTATCCCCCCAGTGCCCCTGGGCGTTGAAATTGCGACAATTGTATCTATATCATTGCTAGCCAATTTATGGACCAGAATACGCCTAGATTAGGCCTGAAAGGGCTTTTTTAACTGTTTATTTACGTAGTACTGCTGACCCATCGATATAATATTATTGATTGTCCAATACAAAACTAAACCTGAAGGAAAGCTCATACAAAACAAAGTAAACGCAATTGGCATAAATTTCATTATCTTTGCTTGCAAAGGATCAGTGGGCATAGGTTGGGTTCGTTGCATAAGCAGCATACTGCCGCCCATGATTAAAGGTAAGATGAAATAAGGATCTTTCGAGGATAAATCTTGGATCCAAAATATCCAAGGAGCATGTCTTATTTCCACTGACTCTAGCAAAACCCAGTAAAGTGCAAGAAAAACAGGCATCTGTAACAATATCGGAAAACAGCCTCCGGCAGGATTTACTTTCTCTCGCTTAAACAAGGCCATCTGCTCTTGGCTCATTTTTTGCCTATCATCACCATACAGTTCTTTCAAACGGCTCATCTCTGGTTGCAACTCTCTCATTCTGGCCATCGACTTTAAGCTAGCCTTAGACAACGGATACAAGAATAATTTAATCAAAATTGTTACAAGGATAATCGCCCAACCCCAGTTACCGACATAACTTTCTATGAATTCCATTGCCATGAAAATTGGCTTACCCACCATCCAGAGAAACCCATAATCCACAGTTAGATCCAGGTAATCTGCCAAATCAGACAAAACTTTTTGATCCTTCGGGCCTACGTAGAATCGAGATGAATATTGATCGGAAGATCCTGGTGAAATCAATACAGGCGGGCTGGTAAATGACATGACATATTCATCTTTGCCCGAAATTTTTCTAAGTGAATAGTTATTTGTCTCTTTTGCTGGAGGCACCCAAGCGCTTATGTAATATAGTTGAACCATAGATATCCAACCACCATCTATGCTTGTATTTATAGTTTCATCGGCGATGTCTTCAAAATCATATTTAGCAAAATTTTTCTCTGGCTCTCGAATTGCTGCACCCAAGAAAGCAGCAGGACCAAATCTTCCTTCGTTTATATCAGGTACCTTAGAATCTCTTTTTAATTGACCATAGAAGACACCACTCCACATTTCTGTCGAGTTATTTTTAATTAAATAAGTTACATCAACATGATAAGCGCTTTCATTAAAAGTAAATCGTTTGACGAAGTCTACTTTTCCATCAGAATAGAACAGGTCTACGTCCATGGACGAGCTGCCATCTGATAAATTATATTGTTGATATCTGGAAGTAAAAATTGGTCTTCCATCCACAGTATCCGTGGCATTTCTGCCTATAATCCCACTCCTTGCAATATATAATTTGTCTGAAGTGTTATCTAGCAAGACTATTGGTTTCCCTGTTTCAGATAACTTGTCTTTGTGTTTTAACAAAGTGGCTTTAACGATATCGCCACCTTCTGGATCTATAAGAATATCTAACAGGTCTGTTGTCGCTCTGATATAACTGAATTCCTTTATAACAGGTAACACGCTTGTCTCAATTTCCTGCTCTATTACCGTTGGCAACTCGTTGGAAAAATCTGAAGCTGGTATGTTATCAATACGTTTCTCATAATTGGCACTTGAAATCTGTGTGTCCACTGACTCAACAGTTTCAACAAAACTATCCTGCCTTTCACTAAAATGATTCCATTGGATAACTAAAAGCCAAGCTGATACAGCCATACCAATAATCAAAAACGATTTTTGCCAGTCCATTAATTAATCCACAATAAGATTTTAATTTTGATGTTTTTTACAAACAGGATCAAACCCGCCCGGATGCCAAGGATGACATTTCAACAACCTTTTTATGCCCATCACAGAGCCTTTTAAAACACCATTCATTTCAACTGCTTCAATAAAGTATTGTGAACAGGTGGGTTCAAACCTACAGTTTGAGCCTAAAAGAGGGCTCAATATTAATTGGTACAATTTTATTGTTTTAATTAAAAAATTTTTAATCATACTTTTTGCAGCTTTTTTTGAAGGTTAGACCATGCCTCTGCTAACATTTCGTTCACGTCAGAGAAAGAATATTTCGCAATCCCCTTTTGAGCTAGAAACACTACATCAACCGATTGAGAAAATCTATTCTTGCGGAACGTCTCTCTCACTATTCTCTTTAATTTATTTCTTTGCGCCGCTAGAGGAAGATTTTTTTTTGCTATCACCAATCCTAGTCGAGAGTTTTCATGGTTGGTTTTTTTTGCCAACATGATAAAACCTTTACACTGAATTCTTAAATCACAATCTGAAAAGACAACATTGAACTGAGACGGGCAGATTAGTTTATTGATTTTTGAAAAAGATTG